>NZ_CP071407.1:300000-450383 GCF_022647325.1 Pantoea deleyi | reverse complement strand
GCTTAAGATCTTCATTCTGTGGATGAAAGGGATCGTTTTCTGACTACAGTGAACATTAGCACTGTTTATAGTGAACATTCTACCTGGTACAGTGAATAAAGTACTGATTACAGTGAACACTTTACTGATTATAGTGAACACGATCACCCTTTGAGCCCTTGGGGCGTGCGGCCTGCGACGATCGGGGATCTCTTAGGATCTCTCTATGATCTGTTAAGGATCGTTTTTTAGGATCTGGTCACTGTATAAGTGGAAAACATCAGAATCTGGCGATCCTCTGCGGGCAGTCTGCCGGCTGAGATAAGCGAAATGCAGGGATCCCGATCGTCTCGCCGAACCGATCCTGCCAGCATCAGTTCACTTTTAATAAACAACTTCCTCACTATTATTCATTTTTCATCACCAACCAGAGCGCGTATCGTTTTTCCATCACTGACAGAATGAGGAAACCGGCATCATGACTGAACATGTCCTATCACGTAACCCGACAACGGGTGAAATTCTGGCACGCTATCCCTTACAGTCCGCATCAGAGCTGGAGCAGGCACTGACAGAGAGCGCCGCTGCATATGCCCGATGGCAGCAGAGCGACATGGCGGACAGAGTGCGCGTGTTGCGCCAGCTGGGTGAACAGCTCCGTCAGCGCGAACCGGAACTCTCCCGCACAATCACGCTGGAGATGGGAAAACCGATTGCACAGGCCCGTGCCGAAGTCCTGAAATGTGCGAACTTATGTGACTGGTATGCTGAACATGGCCCGGCGATGCTTGCTGATCAGCCGACTCAGGTTGCAGAGGCCTGGCAGCGTTTCCGTCCGATTGGCGTTATCCTGGCCGTTATGCCGTGGAATTTCCCCCTGTGGCAGGTTCTGCGGGGCGCTGTCAGCATGCTGCTGGCAGGTAACACCTATCTGCTGAAACACGCGCCTAACGTCATGGGAAGCGCCACACTGATGGCCGAGCTGTTCAGGGCGACCGATCTGCCCGCGGGCGGCTTTAATCTGATTAATGTCGATAACGACGGCGTGTCCATTGCAATTAAAGATGACCGGATCGCCGCGGTCGCCGTGACCGGCAGCGTCCGGGCCGGTGCCGCAATCGCTGCGCAGGCGGGTGCCGCCCTGAAGAAAACCGTGCTGGAACTGGGCGGTTCGGATCCTTTCATCGTGCTGGCCGATGCCGACCTCGATGAAGCCGTTAAGTCTGCCGTGATCGGACGCTTCCAGAACACCGGACAGGTCTGCATGGCGGCCAAACGCTTTATTGTGGAAGCGCCGATTGCCGACGAGTTTGAAAAACGCTTTACGGCAGCAGTTCAGGCACTGACCATGGGCGATCCGCTGGACGAGAAGACGTTTCTCGGCCCGATGGCGCGCGCCGATCTGCGTGACGAACTGGACGGCCAGGTCAGGGCTACGCTGGCAGAAGGGGCGCGTCTGGTCCTGGGTGGCGAAAAGATCGCGGGACCGGGTAACTACTATGCACCGACGATCCTTGCGGATGTCACCAGCAGCATGACGGCGTTTCGTCAGGAGCTGTTTGGCCCGGTTGCCGCGATTGCCGTCGCACGGGATCCCCAGCATGCGCTTGAGATCGCCAACGACAGCGACTTTGGCCTCAGCGCTACCGTCTGGAGCGGCAATGAAGCGACCGCCGACCGTCTGGCACTGCAGCTGGAAGTCGGGGCTGTGTTTGTGAACGGTAACGGGGCCTCCGATCCGCGCGTCACCATCGGGGGGGTGAAGAAAAGCGGTTACGGTCGCGAGCTGTCACACTTTGGTGTGCATGAATTCTGTAACGTACAGACCGTGTGGAAGAACCGCCGCTGAGGGTTACTGCGCCGCAGGAAGATAGGCGGGTGCGCACCTGATGCCCGCACTGAGCGGTCGCAGCAGCCGATGCGGTGCAAAATCGTTCAGCATCGGCGAGGCGGTGCCGCTCAGCATCTCTTCCGCCACCAGCCTGCCCAGCAGCGGGGCCAGGGTCATGCCGCTGTGGGTGACCATCAGATAGATTTTTGACGATGCACTGAGATAGCCCAGCGCGGGCAATCCGTCAGCCGGGCGCGACCGCTGCCCGGTTTCAATTTTCTCAATTTTTGCCCCCTCACTGTGCCTGAACAGCCGCTGCAGCCGTCGCAGCATCTCTTTGCCAATCAGCCCATCCGGCGAAACCGGGCGGGCCGGATCGGCATGCTGATCCAGATCGAGCGCCTGCAGCATAAGGCGGCCTCCGCCGTCCGGCCGCACATTAAGTTCCGGCGTGATCAGATTGCAGTTAAGCGGGATCGGCAGCGGCTGGGTGTGCGCCAGAAAACTGCAGGCCACCGGATCGGCACGGTTCGCATCGGTCATCGCCAGTTCAAGCCCGCACTGGCTGAGCAGCTCAGGTGCCCAGCGGCCGGTTGCCAGAACCAGCTGATCGCCGCGCCACTCTTCACCGCTGGCCAGCGTCAGATGCACACCCCGGTCCGACTCCGCCAGCGTGGTGACCTCACTCTGAGAAATGAGTCGCCCCCCGCTGGCGTGCAGATCGGCCAGCAGAGAGGCGATGTAGAGGCTGGGATAGAGCAGGCATTCCGAGGAAAAAAACCACGCCTGCTGAACGCGGGGATCAAGCCGCAGACCGGGCAGGGCGCTGAGCAGCGCCTCGCGGTCACGCGTTTCACAGGGATAACCCAGCGCCGTGAGTTTCGCGGCACGCCGGGTCAGCTGCTGGTGGATAGCGGGATCGGCCGCCCATTCCAGCGTGCCCGTTTCCAGCAGCCAGCGGGGCGAGACCGGATGGCTGGCCTGCCAGCTCCGGTGCGCCTCTGTCGCGTGCGCATTGAGTGCGTGGTAGCTGGCGGGATCCTTGCCGTTGGCATTCACCCAGGCGTAACTGATCTGGCTGGTGCCGCCACCGGGACAGCCCTTGTCGAAAACGGTGACCTGCGCACCCTGACGGGAAAGGGACTGTGCGACGGCTAAACCCAGCACACCTGCACCAATAACGGCAATACGTTGCGGCATCTGCGGCACCTCCTGAACAGGGATCGGCGGGCGATCGTCACCCGCGCGGTTGTGTCACTATTGCGGAGCCCGGCCATGCCGTCAACCGGTGCGTCAGGCCGTTACCTCGTCAAACCAGGCGGGAACCGGGTCCGCCAGCATGACCCACTGTTCCGGGCCGGCCGCCATCTCCTGCTCTGTCAGCAGCGCGCGATCCAGCGCCGCACGGATGCGCGGCTCATCCATTTCGATACCGATAAAGACCAGCTCCTGACGCGCATCACCGGTGCCTTCCTGCCACTGTCCGGCGATGAAGTTAAGGGACTCCGCATCCTGCGGCCAGTCGGCGCGCGGAACGCTGACCCACCAGCGGCCGGCATATCCCTGACGCGCCACTGCGCCCGCCTGCGACCAGAGTCCGGCATAGTCGGGGCGGCTGGCCAGCCAGAAGTAGCCTTTTGAACGGACGATCCCGTCGAGTTCGTGGTTCACCACCTGCCAGAAACGCTGCGGATGAAACGGCCGGCGGGCGCGATAGACAAAACTCCGGATGCCATACTCCTCCGATTCCGGCTGATGCTCTCCGCGCAGCGTCTGCAGCCAGCCGGGTGCCTGAGCCGCCCGATCAAAGTCGAACCGGCCGGTATTCAGGAGTGCGTCCAGCGGCACCTGACCGAATTCGCTCTCCACAATACGGGCGTGCGGGTTAAGCGCGTGCAGCATGCCCTGCAGTTCATGGCGTTCCGCCTGGCTCAGCAGATCTGTTTTGTTGAGCACCAGCAGATCGCAGAATTCAATCTGATCCACCAGCAGATCCACCACGGAGCGCTCATCCTGGTCGCCCAGCGATTCGCCACGCGACCGAAGATCGTCGACCGAGCGGTAATCCCGCAGGAAGTTGAGGCCATCCACGACCGTGATCATGCTGTCCAGCCGGGCATAAGCGGAGAGGCTTTCCCCATCTTCATCCTCGAAGGTGAACGTTTCCGCCACCGGCAGGGGTTCGGAAATGCCGGTGGATTCGATCACCAGGTGGTCGAACCGACCAGCCTGCGCCAGACGTTTCACCTCCAGCAGCAGGTCTTCACGCAGCGTGCAGCAGATGCAGCCGTTGCTCATCTCGACCAGTTTTTCATCGGTACGGGAGAGTTCTGCGCCGCCGTTGCGCACCAGCGCCGCATCGATATTGATCTCAGACATATCATTGACGATGACCGCGATCCGCCGTCCTTCGCGGTTGTTCAGGATATGGTTCAGCAGGGTGGTTTTGCCTGCGCCAAGAAAGCCGGAGAGCACCGCCACCGGCAGGCGGGGATCGAGGGGAGTGACTGAGGAGAGGGTCATAGCGTTACCTTACAATGCACGTTAATTATTATGTTATAACATAACATTCAGGATTTTGTTTTCAACCCGTAATTGTGTTTAGTTGTCCGGATAACCACAGATGAGCAGGAGAAAAGATGCAGCGGCTTACACTCGTTCCGCGCCTGATGCCGGCCGTCCGGCGCGGCGAAAAAACCTCGACGATACGCTGGCAGGAGGGGGTGATCGTCCCTGGCCTGCTGAGACTGGAAAATCGGCAGGATGCAGCCGACGCGGTCACTGTGTGGGTGACGCACGTTGAGACTCTGCGTTTAAGTGAGGTGGCTGCGCGGCTGGGAAAAGCGGCGGAATGGCCGGATGCGTGGCTCCTGGCGGGGATGCGCGAACACTATCCGGCTATCTGCCTGAGCAGCGAGGTGCAGCTCATTCATCACCTCACGCCCGCGCAGACAGAGGCGAAACGCGCCGGACGCTAATCAGGTGTGTTCGATCACCAGCAGCGCCAGCGTATCGGGTTCCAGCGCCCGGAACATATGCAGCTCATCGCCCGGATAGGTGATGTAATCTCCCACGTCCAGATCGACCGCACTGTCGACCGGTCCCACCCGCGCACGCCCTCTGGCGATAATGATGTGCTCGATGGTATTGGGAATATGGGGCTGTGAAACGCGCTCGCTGCCGGGCTGAACCTCCAGCAGATAGATGTCACGCCGCGCACCGGGCGGGCAGGAGGCCAGCAGAACGGCCTGATAATCCGCCAGGTCGGCCGTCACCGTCAGTCCTTCCCCGCGCCGGATAACCTGCAGACGGCGGGCATCCGGCTCCAGCAGCCGCGAAAACGGGATATTCAGCGTCACGCAAAGCGACCACAGGGTTTCAATGCCCGGATTACCATTTCCTGCCTCCAGCTGGGAAAGCGTGGATTTGGCAATGCCGGCGCGGCGCGCTACCTCAGCCAGTGACAGCCCTGATCGCTGACGTTCCCGCACGAGGGCATTGGCAATAATGCTGATAGGGGTATTCAAACGCACTCCTGATAACCTGAATGTTTTTTTTATCGAACGTTACGTTCATCTTGTAAAACGATGCCCGGCTGTTCATTATATCGGATTATACGTTCATTATGAGAGGGGATGATGATTTTTCCGCAGATGCCGTTGCTGGATAAAGGGGTGATAAAAGCGATTTTTCTGGTCTGCCTGGCGGACGGAATCGTGGGCCTTTCTTACGGTTCGCTGGCCTCCGCCGACGGTTTCCCCCTCTGGGTGCCGCTGGCCTTGTCAACGCTGGTGCTGGCGGGCGCGTCGGAGTTCCTGTTTATCGGCATCGTGGCGGGCGGGGGCAGTCCCTTTACCGCCGCCGCGGCCGGTCTGCTGGTCAATGCGCGCCACCTGCCGTTTGGCATTGCGGTAAAGGATCTGGTGGGCAGGGGGCCGTCGGGCTGGTTTGGCTGTCACATCATGAACGACGAAAGCGTGGTGTTTGGCATCTCTCAGCCTCAGCTGGCCCAGCGCCGCAGCGCTTACTGGCTGTGCGGGATTGGGATTGGCCTGATCTGGCCGGTCAGCGTGATGACCGGCGCGGCAATAGGGCAGTTCATTCCGGATGTCTCCCTGATTGGTCTGGATGCCGTCTTCCCGGCCATCCTGATCGCCCTGATCTTCCCGGCGCTGCGTCAGCGTCGCACCCGGCTACCCGCCACCGTCGGCGCACTCCTCTCCCTGCTGGCGACGCCCCTGGTTCCGGCGGGCATGCCGGTACTGTTTTCGTTACTGGGCCTGCTGACATGGAGATCGCGCAAATGACGCACCAGGGATTGATCATCGCCGGCATCGCCCTGCTGGCCGCCGGAACCTATCTGATGCGCTTTGCGGGTGTCCGGCTGGGTAACCGGCTGCCCATCAGTGAGCGCACGCAGCAGATGCTCTCTGACGCGGCCACGATACTGCTGCTGGCGGTCGCCGCGACCACCACGCTGTTCGAAGGCCAGCATTTTGCCGGTGTGGCGCGGGTCGCGGGCGTGGGCTTTGCGCTGCTGCTGGCCTGGCGGCGGGCACCGCTGATCATGATCATTCTGGGGGCCGCGATGATGACGGCGCTGCTGCGTTTTCTCGGCGTGGCCTGACGCCTCCCTTACGCGCTTTCGGCGGGGCGGCCCGGTTCCCTGATCAGATTCGGGCCGCCTTTCATCCCGCGCTAGTCCGCTCCGCCCGATCCCGAAACCGCGGCTTTTACCGGGCGGGATAAAAAAGCTTCACACCGCAGGGGATTCGGTTTATGTTCAGGGAAATGATCGTTTCCTAAAGGTGCCCGCGATGAACGATAACCGCTACAAGGATCGGGGGCGGCCACGCGCCTTTGACGCCGACGCGGTGCTCGATCGTGCGATGCTGCTGTTTCGTCAGAAAGGGTATCACGCCACGTCGATCGGGGATCTGAGTCAGGCAATGCAGCTTACCACGGGCAGCATCTACAAAGCCTTTACCGACAAGCGCACGCTGTTTGCAGACGTTTTTGCCCGCTATCTCTCTCTGCGTAACAGCAGCCTGTCGCAGCGTCTGGCGCGGTGTGATAACGGCCGGGCGAAACTGGCAGAGCTGCTGGCGTTCTATGTGGATTCCGTGCGTGACATTGAGGGTGAACGGGGCTGTCTGGTGGCGGTCAGCGCCGTAGAGCTGCAGACGCTGGATGAGGAGCTGGCGGGCGCGGTCGGGGCGGCGCTGATGCGCAATTACCAGAACCTGCAGCAGCTTATCCTTCAGGGGCAGCAGGATGGCTCCGTGAATCCCACGCTCGACAGTGCACCGGCGGCCTCTCTGCTGCTCTGCGTCGTGCTGGGAATGCGGGTCGCCGGTAAAGTGGCGGCGACCCGGCCGGACGCCAGCGTGATTCCACTGGCGATGAAGCTGCTCGATTAATTTTTTTACCAATAAAGGAAATGATCGTTTCCTTAATATCCGGAGGTTCTATGTCGTCGCATCCCGCGTTTCAGCATCACTTTGTCACTGTCGGCTCACAGCGTCTGCACTATCTGCATGCAGGCGGTGATCACCCGGAAACCGTGGTCCTGCTGGCCGGATTTCCGCAGAGCAGCTATGCCTGGCGGGATGTGATCCCTCTGCTGGCCCGCCGTTTCAACGTTATCGCCCCCGATATGCCCGGTCAGGGAGATTCAGATTTCCCCGCCGACGGTTACGACACGGACACGGTGGCCAGGCGGATCGTCGAGCTGCTGCAACAGCTCGGCGTGGAACGTTTCTCGCTGGCCGGACATGATGTCGGTGCCTGGGTGGCGTGGTCACTGGCAGCCCGATACAGCGGAAAGGTCAGCCGGGTGGCGCTGCTGGACGGGGGCATCCCCGGCGTCACGCTTCCGGAGACGCTGCCGCTGGTCGGGGAGAGCGCCCGGAAAATCTGGCACTTTGCGTTTCACTCTGTGCAGGACCTGCCGGAAGCCCTGATCGCGGGCAGAGAAGGCCTCTATCTCGACTGGTTTTTCAACCAGAAAGCCGCCAGCCCGCATCGCATCGATCCGGCGGCCCGGCGTGAATATCTGCGTGTCTTTCAGCAGCCAGGCGCACTGCGGGCCGGGCTTGCGTTCTACCGCGCCGTTGACCAGTCCGCAGAGCAGAATCGCCAGCGTGCGCGCCAGGGAAAACTGTCTCTGCCGCTGCTGGCGGTGAGTGCCGATCGTGGCTCGATTCCTGATATGGCGGCGCCCCTGCGTGCCGTTGCGCAGCAGGTTTATGGTGAAACGATAACTGACTGCGGCCACTTTATTCCGGATGAGCAACCCGAAAAACTGGCGGACATCCTGACCCGCTTTTTTACCCCACAGCCCGGCACAAACGCCGAGGCGCGGCTATAACGCGCGCGGGCGATGATGCGCTGCGCCGCTGAAGAACTTCGCTACGGCCGCGGCCTGCGCATTGCAATCTGAACAGCCAGCCGGGCATGATGGAAGCCCCTGTATTTCCGGAGTTAACGCATGACCCCTTCACTGAAGATAGGCCTGTTGCTGTTTCCTGATGTTACCCAGCTCGATCTGACCGGCCCCTGGGAGGTGTTCGCGCGCACGCCGGGCGTCGAATGCTTCCTGATGTGGAAAGATCGTCATCCGGTGCGGTCCGATCGCGGCCTGTCGATCGTGCCGACCATGACGTTTGCGGCCTGTCCGCCGCTGGATGTGATCTGTGTGCCGGGCGGACCGGGGCAGATCGCCCTGATGTCCGATGCGGTCACGCTGGATTTTCTGCGGCGGCAGGCGGAACAGGCGCAGTGGGTTACGTCCGTCTATACCGGGTCGCTGGTGCTGGGCGCGGCCGGGCTGCTGCAGGGCTACCGTGCCACCTGCCACTGGGGTTCCCTCGATCAGCTGGCCCTGCTGGGGGCGGACCCGGTTAGCCAGCGCGTGGTGCGCGACCGTAACCGCATCACCGGCGCGGGCGTCACCTCTGGCATCGATTTTGCGCTGACGCTGGTGGCGGAAATCGCCGGTGAAGACACCGCCAGAGCGGTGCAGTTGCAGATGGAATATGATCCTGAACCTCCCTTCAGCAGCGGTTCACCCCGCACTGCGCCGCCACAGGAGGTGGCACAGGCACAGGCTCAGATGGCCCCCTTTATCGCCACACGCCGTGCGGCAACGGAAAGGGCGGCTGCCCGGCTGCAGGCTCAGCCGCGCGATCCCGCCGGAGACGGGGCGGAATAACCTTATCCGCAAGCCGGGTCAGGCTGGGCTGTTTCGTCCGGCGATTCGGTTTTTATTCCGGATGCCCAGCCGCAGCCTCAGCGAAAAGAGTGCTGATTTATTTTCAGTAGCGGGATTAAAGCCATTATCCCGCCGCGAAAGTAGGGAAAGTAATGTCACAAGGCGGATTATTAATATTATTGCTGATCCGCTGCTATCTCATACGACTTTCCAATAAATAGTTCTATCTTATTGATTTATCGTGATTGATTGCCGCTTCTTCCGCGTTGCTTTCTGCAACGTGCTGTGAATAAATAAATGGTCATCATCATCCGCCATCAGGATGAATTAAAAAGAAGGTTGGCCGGAGCCTGCCGATCTCATATTGCCGGGGCTGCTATGAATCAGGAAAAAGCACGACTGGCCGGGGAAATAAAAGCCAGAGTTAATGAACTCGACTCGCAGTTAGTGGCGATTCGACGGGATATCCACGCCCATCCGGAATTAGGATTCGATACGCTGCGGACGGCCGGTCTGGTGACGGACTACCTGCAGGCGCTGGGGCTTCAGCCCCGCAGCGGAGTGGGCCGCACCGGCGTGGTGGTCGATATCGAGGGCGCAGAGCCGGGTAAAACGCTGCTGCTGCGCGCCGATATGGACGCGCTGCCTATCCATGAGCAGACCGGTTTACCCTTTGCCAGCCGCTATCCCGGAAAAATGCACGCCTGCGGGCATGACATTCACACGGCGACCCTGCTGGGGGTGGCGACCATCCTGCCGCACTACCGCCAGCAGCTCAAAGGCCGGGTCCGGCTGATATTCCAGCCCGCGGAAGAGACGCCCGACAGCGGCGCAGCCGCCATGATTGCGGATGGCGTTGCTGACGGCATCGACTGGGCCGTAACCCTGCATAATAAACCCGAGCTGGCTGCGGGCGAAATCGCCCTGACACGCGGGGCCAGCACGGCCTCCAGCGACGAATTCGATGTGACGGTGCACGGCGTCTCGACCCATGCGGCCCGCCCGCATATGGGCACCGATCCGATCATCGCCACCGTTCATCTCATCAGCCAGCTGCAGACCCTGATTTCACGCGAACGCGATCCGGCGCACTCCGCCGTTTTGACGATCGGACATATTCAGGGCGGAACCACCCACAACATCATTCCCGACAGCTGCCTGTTTCAGGGCACGATCCGGACGAAATCGCCTGAGGTCCGCGCGGCCATGGAAGCCTCATTCAAACGGATGTGTGAAGGCGTCGCCCTGGCGCAGAATGTGCGCATCGACGTTAACTTCCAGCGTGGCGTGCCGCCCCTGATGAACGACGATCGTCTGATCGATGCGCTGGAAACCATCCTGTCGCATCAGTTTGACCAGACGATCGTCGCACAGCCCAGCGCCAGCTTTGGGGCTGAAGATTTTTCACTGTTTACGGAACGCGCACCCGGCTGCCAGATCCACATCGGATCGGCCACACCGGGCCGTGATGACCACCTGCATAACTCCGACTATCAGCCGGATGAACGCAGCATTGCCGCCGGGACGCAGGCGCTGACGCGCCTCGCAGTTGATTTACTCTCTTAATTATAACAATGAGGTTTCTATGATGATGCGTAACCGCCTGTTCACGGCGTCACTGACCGTGGCACTGCTTGCCACCTCCGCGTTCAGCCAGGCGAAAGATTTTGGCACCCTGAAGTTTGCGACCGAAGCGGCCTATCCTCCGTTTAACCAGACGACGCCGGGCGGCAAAATCGTCGGCTATGAGCCGGATATGGTGGCGGAGCTGGCAAAGCGCGCGGGCTTTAAATATGAAATCATCGCGCAGAAGTGGTCAGGCATGATCCCGGGGCTGATCGACGGTAAATATGATGCCGTGGTCGATGCGGTGACCGTAACGCCAAAACGTGCCGAAGCGATCGACTTCACCCACCAGTACACCGTCAGCGTCTCCAGCTTTGTAACCGCGAAAAAAAGTCCGCTGGCGACCCTGCCGGGCAGCGGCAGGGTCGTCGCGGCAGATGACGAAGCCGGGATGAAAAAAGCGATCGACGATCTGAAAACCACCTTCAAAGGCAAAACCATTGCGGTGCAGGTCGCCACCATCCAGGCTGATTTCCTGCAGAAATATCTGGGCGATGTCGCCACAATCCGCACCTATCAGGCCGGTCCGGAAACCTATGCCGATCTGCTGAATGGCCGCGTTGATGCGGTGATGGCGTCGCGCACCAACCTCAACGCCTTTGTGAAAAAACAGAGCGATGCGATCAGCAGCAGCGGCTATGGCTTCACCGGTGGCGTGCTGGGTGCCGGCTCGGCGATTGGCCTGCGCAAGGGCAACAGCGAGCTGCAGCAGGCGCTGAACCAGGCGCTGGAGTCGATGATCAAAGACGGAACGCTGAGCAAACTGTCGATCAAATGGTTCGGCGAAGATGTCGCGCCGAAAGCGTAACCCCGGATGCTGATGACTATTGACTGGCAGATACTGGGCTTCGGGGATGAGGGATGGGGCGGCGTGCTGCTTAACGCCGCCGCCGTCACCGTCAGCGTGTCGCTCTGCGCCTGGCTGCTGGGGGCGATGCTGGGCAGCGTGCTCTGCTGGATGCAGATTGCCGGTTCGCGCTGGCAGCAGCGGCTGGCGGCAGGCTACATCACACTGTTTCGCGGCGTGCCGGAGCTGCTGGTTATCTATCTCTTCTACTTCGGCGGACGGCAGGTCGTCTCCACCGTCGGCACCGCGCTGGGCTTGCAGGGGCCGTTTGATGTCAACGGTTTTGTGGCCGGTGCGATTGCCATCGGGCTGATTTCGGGGGCCTATCAGAGCGGCGTGTTTCGTGGCGCCTTCTATGCCATTCCGGGCGGCACGCTGGAGGCGGCCACCGTAACCGGCATGGGCAGGCTGATGATGTTCCGGCGCATTATTGTGCCGCAGGCGTTACGCACCGCGCTGCCGGGCATGGGCAACCAGTGGCAGTCGGTGATCAAAGAGTCGGCGCTGGTTTCCGTGACCGGGCTGGTGGAAACCATGAACCAGGTCTCCACCGCCGCAAACTCGACCCAGATGTCCTTTTTCTTCTACAGCGTCGGGGCGGTGATCTACCTGATTATCACCACCTGTTCCGATATGGTTTTCCGCTACGTGGAAAAGTTTGCGATGCGCGGTCAACAGCGCGTAAAGGGATAAGGAGTCCACGTGGATATCATGTTTTTACAGCAGACGCTGCTGGCGCTGCTGAAAGGATTGCCGCTGACGATTAACCTGGCGCTGCTCTCTCTGCTGGGCGGCGGCGTACTGGCGCTGCTGCTGAATCTGCTGCGCATGACGCGCGTCGGCAGCCTGTTCTGCCGGTTCTACGTCTGGCTGTTTCGCGGCACGCCGCTGCTGATCCAGATTTTCATGGTTTATTACGGCCTGGGCAGCTTACCGGCGGTGCGGGAGAGCCTCTTCTGGCCGCTGCTGCGCGATCCTTACTGGTGCGGCTTGCTGGCGCTGATCCTCAACGATGCGGCCTACACCTCGGAGATCCTGCGCGGCGGGCTGCGCGCCGTCAGTCAGCAGTCGCTGGAGGCCGCGAAAGTGTCGGGCATGTCGTCGTATAAGATCTTCACCCGCATCACCTTACCGATTGCGGTCCGTCAGGCGTTACCCGCCTACAGCAATGAAATCATCTCCATGATCAAAGCGACGTCACTGGTCAGTACCATCAGCCTGATGGAGATGACCGGCATTGCCGACTCCATCGTCTCGTCCACGTTCCGGGCGCTGGAGGTGTTCCTGAGCGCGGCGCTGATCTACCTGCTGCTGACCATCCTGGTCAGTAAAGGGGTATCGATGCTGGAACGACGCTTATCACCTTACTATTTTGGAGCACGCTCATGACCGCACCTACCATCATGCTGAGCCACCTCAGAAAGAGTTATGCGGGTCACGAAGTGCTGCATGACATCAGCCTGACCGCGCAGGATGGCGACGTCATTTCGCTGATCGGGGCCAGCGGATCGGGCAAAAGTACGCTGTTACGCTGCATTCCGTTTCTGGAGGTGCCGCAGGCGGGGGAGATCGCCGTCGGCGACGTCAGCGTCACGCTGGACAATGCCGATGAAAAACTGAGCCGCGAGCAGCGTCGTCGCATCAAGCTGATGCGGATGCAGCTCGGTTTCGTGTTTCAGAGCTTTAACCTGTGGCCGCATAAAACGGTGATGCAGAACATTATCGAAGCGCCGGTGCATGTGCAGAAGCGCAGCCACAGCGAGGCGCTCGAAGAGGCCGAAGCGCTGCTGCACAAGGTCGGACTCTACGCAAAGCGCGACGCCTGGCCGTCGCAGCTCTCAGGCGGACAGCAGCAGCGCGTGGCGATTGCCCGGGCGCTGGCGCAGCAGCCGAAAGCGATACTGTTCGATGAACCCACTTCCGCGCTGGACCCGGAACTGGTGGGGGAGGTGCTGCGGGTTATTCGCGGTCTGGCGGAGGAGGGGCGCACCATGATCATCGTGACGCATGAGATGGGCTTTGCGCGCGACGTCTCGAACAAAGCGGTGTTTCTGCATCAGGGCATGATCGAGGAGTCTGGCTCACCGGAACAGGTGTTTCTGGATCCGATCTCCCCGCGCTGCCGCGCCTTTGTGAACAGCCATTTTGAGCGCAATGCAGGCTGACGCAGACAGGCGCCGCCGCGCCTGATTTCCCCCTGCGGCCCATCCGTAGTGCGACGCCGCGCCATTCAGTCACCCGGATGGCGCGGCCGGTTGCATATTCTCCTGTCCGCCGCCGCTCACGTTAACCTGTTAAAAATCAGCGTGTTAAATTTTATTTCCTCCTGCCCTAAAAAAAATTCAACTTTTTTGCATCCGTTTTCCCTGCTCATTCGTATTAACAGATAAGGGCACATCGGCCCTGTCCGTAAACTCAATGAGGAAAGTGAAAATGAAACCATTCATGCCAGCTCTGCTTTTTTCTGCTTTAGTTTTCAGCGGTGCCTCTTATGCAGCGACCATGGACAGCGACACGGTGATGGTCGGTGGGGCAGCGATGTACCCGTCGAAAAATATTGTACAGAACGCCATTAACTCCAAAGATCACACCACGCTGGTGGCGGCCGTTAAAGCGGCGGGTCTGGTGCCGACGCTGGAAGGCAAAGGGCCGTTTACCGTTTTCGCGCCGACTAATGCCGCGTTCGAAAAACTGCCGCAGGGTACCGTCGACTCCCTGCTGAAACCCGAAAACAAACAGAAACTCACCAGCGTGCTGACCTATCATGTCGTGGCCGGGAAACTGGATATGAAAGCGCTGCAGAAAAAAATCAAAGCGGGTGGCGGCAAAGCCGAACTGAAAACGGTGCAGGGTGGCGCGCTGTGGGTGATGGCGAACGGCCCGCACAACATCCAGCTGAAAGATGCCCAGGGCAACATTGCTAATATCACCACCTATGATGTGAACCAGAGTAATGGCGTCATTGACGTTATCGATACCGTGCTGATGCCATAAAAAGTGTCATCTATACTGTGTGTAGCCACTGATGTGGCTACACCTTTAACAGGGAAGACGATGACAAAAAACGTGCCTCACATTCAGGCTGAGTTAATGAATCAGATTGCCTGCGGCGACAAAGCCGCGCTGGCGCAGCTGTATCACAGCCTCTCTCCGAAGCTGTTCGGCATTATCCTGCGTATGGTCCGGCGCCGTGACTGGGCAGAAGAGATCCTCCACGACACCTTCCTTCAGATCTGGCAATCGGCAACTTATTACGACGACAGGCGCAGCGAACCGCAGATATGGCTCTGTCACATTGCCCGTAATCGGGCGATCGATTTTCTGCGAAAACATGAGAACCGGTGCTGTTCCATGGAGGAGATCACCGAAGCGGAAGCGGGCTTTCATACCCCGCTCTCTGCCGATGGCGGACATGCAGAGGCGCGCCGTCTTCAGCACTGTATGGCGCATCTGCCGTCAGAACAGCGCCAGACGCTTTCGCTCGCCTATTATCGTGGCCTGTCGCAGAGTGAAATTGCCCTCTCCCTGAGCCAGCCGGAAGGCACCATAAAAAGCTGGATCCGTCGCGCGTTAACCCATCTGCGGGAGTGCATAGGCCTATGAGTGCTCAGGAAAACGAAGACCTTGTCGCCGCGGAATATGTGCTTGGGCTGACCGATGACGCCACCCGTCAGTCGCTGGATAAACGGCTTAATGAGGACGCAGCCTTTGCTGCCGAGGTGCTGCGCTGGCAGAAAGCCTTTAGCGGACCCGATCGCATCACTCCGTCGGTCGCGCCTGCGCCCGGCGTCTGGCAGCGGATTGAGCGGGATCTCAGCCGCGCCGCTTCCACAGCCTCTGCACCCCGCACATCCGCTCATCCCGGATTCTGGCTCGGCTGGGGGCTGGCGGCGGCGCTGGCGGGCTTCCTGATTGTCAGTTACGTGACCAGGCCCGATGTCACCCCTGCTCTGCAGCCGGTGGCGGTGCTCAGCGGGGCGCAGCCTGATGCGCAGTTTGTGGTGAGTCTGGATAAGTCCGCTTCGCTGATTGAGGTGTCTGCCCTCAACATCACGCTGCCTGCGGATAAAAACTTTGAGCTATGGCTGATCAAAGGCAGTGCCGCACCGCAGTCGCTGGGGCTGATCGCGCGTCGCGAGGGCAACGCCTTTAAACTGCCGGCCGGCGCGCTGGATAACCAGACGGTGCTGGCAGTCAGTCTCGAACCGCTGGGCGGCTCTAAACAGGCCGGGCCATCGGGGCCGGTCGTTTTCCAGGGCAGGGTCACACTTCTCTGATCGGGCCCCAGACCCGCACTGTTAATCATCCGGCCCGGCAGCCGGCTGTGCTGCCGGGCCGGCACTCAGGGCTGACGTCTGCAGCTCGCCAGAATATCGTCAGCGGCGACATATTCCCGGGTCTCCACGCCCGTCATTCCCAGCAGCGTGGAAAAGAGATTGTCGTGGGAATATTTCTGCGTCGCGGCGTGCTGGCCCAGACAGTGGTAGTCCACGCCGTAACGCTGCTGGTAGTCAGGCGACAGCCAGATCAGCAGCGGAACGTGGGTCTGGACGTCGGGCGCAATCGCGTAGGGCAGACCATGCAGATAAACACCGTTCTCGCCCAGAGACTCACCGTGGTCTGAGAGATAGACCAGGCTGGTGGTGAATCTATCCTGATGGGCTTTCAATATCGTAATCGCTTTATCAACGATGTAGTCCGCATAGAGGATCGTATTGTCATAGGTGTTGATCAGCTGCGCCTGAGAGCACTCCTGAATCTGTTTCGTTTCACAGGTAGGTGTGAATCTACGGAACGCCGGGGGATAGCGGTGGTTGTAGGTGGGCCCGTGACTGCCAATGGTGTGCAGCACGATAATGCCATTGCCCTGCAACTGGCTGATGTACGCCTCCAGCCCGTGGAAAAGCACATCGTCATAGCATTCGCCGTTGATGCACATCTCCGGCAGATTAAGATCGGTCATCTCCTGATTCGGCACCCGTGCGCACGCACCCTTGCAGCCGCCATCATTCTCATTCCATAACACCCTCAGCCCGGCGCGCTGCAGGATGTCCAGCAGGCCCTCCTGATGGCTGGCCAGCGCATCGTCATAATGGCTGCGCGGCATATTTGAGAACATGCAGGGAACGGAGACGGCGGTGGAGGTGCCGCAGGAAGAGGTCGCCGGAAAGTAGATAACATCCTCTTTCACCAGCAACGGATTGGTTTCCCGGCCATACCCGCCCAGCGAGAAGTTGGCGGCACGTGAGGTTTCGCCCACCACCAGGATCGTCAGGTTCTTTTTCGGGCCGTTCAGCCTCTGAGGCTGCTGACGGGCATCCTCGCCTATTTTCACCAGCGGAAGGTTGGCCCGCTCGCGATGGCTGTAGTAAGAGAGTGATGCGGCGATGAAATTCGAGGGGCTGAGTGACTTCAGCAGCGAATGGTTATTGCGAATCAGTGAGGCGTAATCTTTGTAAAAAAGCAGTGCAATCAGGGCGATGAGCACCAGTGAAATCGCCAGGCTGATGCCGCGCTGTACGATCCCTTTCCACACCGGGACGGACGTTTTGAACCTGGGCCAGAAGGCCAGCGCAGCGACAAAGACGCCGCTCGCCAGGATGACGAGGATCATCTGAGGCGTCAGCAGCGCCAGGCTTTCAGCGGGCGTGGTATCTACCACATTGGTGATCATCGACCGGTCAAGGACGATGCCGTAGTGCTGAATAAAGTACTGCGCGGTGGCGGCAATCATGACAAACAGCGCAATGATGATCCTGTCGAGCCACAAAAAGGAGGCGAGCGTCACCACCATATTAATGACGCAGAACGCCACCACCGGCATAGAGAGGAAAAAGAGCAGGTTACCCGCGCCGTTAAACGGAATGAGTGAACTGGCCTGGCGGTAAAAAGGGAGGTTAAGGAAAACCGAAATATAGAGCGAGAATAAAATAATGAACGTCACGCGGTGCAGCACGGGCTGACTGATTCTGATTCGTGGCATGAAGGTATTCCGTAACCCTGAAGTGAACTGTGCAAATAAACATGAATTTCTGAGCAGGCAGGCAAGCATTAATCAGAATTTTGCGCCGGGCAGAGCAAATAAACGAAGTCAGGGAGTGTCATTAATAAAGTGGCACGTGATTACCTTTACCTGATGAGATAACGAACAGGGCGGGGGCCGGATGGGGGCCTTTTCAGGTCCACTACTGTTAAGTATTCATGAACTTTTTTCTACAGTTTGTGCGCCTGTTATCGCCGATGTGTGATGCTGATCACATCTCTTCGCCAAAGCCCGCCTGTTTTGTTAAGCAGGGCGTGGAGTAACGGCAAAACAGTCTGGCCGGTGAAATCAGGCTCAGCAGACACGCATCTGAAGGAGTATCTGCTGAGGCGCTGACGCGCAACGGATCGGTTTACCGCGGCGCTGTGCTTGCGGTTGCGCTGACGGTTAAACCTCTTTTCTGCCCAGATACCGCTCTTTCTGCAGCGAGAGCGCAATCCCGATATCCAGCGCCGGTGAAGGTGGCATAAAGCTGGCTTTTCCGAGCGACAGCATATCCGCAAGGTGCGGGTTATCCTGTTTCAGCATGAAATCAGCCAGCAGGCTGCCCGCTACCGTCTGCTTGGATACGCCCGCGCCGTTACAGCCGCCCGCCGTACAGATAAACCGGTTCAGCTCGCCCCATTCCGGCGCGCCGTTGCGGGTGACGCTCAGCGTCCCGGACCAGGTCTGGCTGATGCTGACCTCGCGCAGGGTCGGGTAGACTTTATGGAATAACTGCTGATGCAGCTGGGTTGCCTGCCAGGTCTGCGCGGCACTCACCTGACCTTTCAGTGCGGGGATGACGTGCTGACGGATCAGGAAACGGCGATCCGGTGTAAAGCGGAAGGTGGCACCGGCAATGGCATTGACCGGTGTAAGCCCCCAGCTCTGCATCGGCGGCAGGGAGGCCAGCTGCGCGTCCGTCAGCGGGTCGGTCAGGCTGGCGAAGGTCGCCATCGCCGCCTGACGGGAAAGCCCCGGCCGCAGTTCAGGCGAAAGTGCGTTGGTCGCCAGCATTATTCTGGGCGTTCTGATAACACCATAAGGCGTCAGCACTTCAGCCACGCTGCCGTAACGCACTCCCAGCACGGGCGTATTATCATAACGCTGTACGTTCTCGGGCAGGCAGTGGTTCAGTCCGGCAATCAGCTGCGCCGGATTGACCAGTACGCAGCCCGGCGTATAGATACCTTTGTGGTAAAAGCGCGTGCCGAGTTTCTGATAGAGCGCGTCCCCCTCTGCCAGCGTCCAGGGCTCCTCCATTGAATCGAGCTGACGGGCATACTCCTGCAGAATACGGTCGTTACCCCGTTCGGCCTGACAGTGATATTTACCCACCTTTTCCCAGTCGCACGTAATGCCATGCTGAGCCATCACCTGCTCCAGCTGCCGGATGCCCTCCTGCAGCAAATGACGGTAGGCGTTGGCCTTTTTTAATTCGGCCGTTGAGCTGCCGATATTATGCGGCAGGCCAATGACAAAGCCGGAGTTACGGGCCGATGCGCTTTCGCGCGGGCTGTAGGCGTCGACGATGATTATTTTCAGATCGGGATTGATTTCCGACAGCCGGCGCGCAAACGCCACGCCGGCAAATCCCGCGCCGACGATAAGCCAGTCGGCAGCGATCTGACCCCGCAGCATCGGCTGCGGCGGAAAGGCGTACTGACCCGCTGGCCAGCCCACCTGATTGTGGTTGAAGGGTAGTGATGCGTAGCGCAATTCCCTGTGCCTCATCTGAAAAATGAAGCCAATTTATAAGGGAAAGCGGCGTATACGGGCCAGCGCTAATCGGACCTGAGTTGATTTCGGACAAGGAAATGTCAGGTGAGAATTTTTCACTTTGCGGGTGAACGGCCAGCAGGCCCTTCCCGGTTCAGCGGGAGGTGTCCGGCAGATGCCTGAAGCACGGCTGCACCCCGTGTCGCGCTGGCTGGCAGCGCGACACGGGTGCAGGTGATGCCAGCCTGAAGGCTCAGCGCAGTGCGATAATGGCCCTAATCACCTGCTGCGCTGCCTCATCCAGGCTTCCCTCATTACGGCATACTAACCAGCCGTTACGGGCGATCTCCCGTTCAAACGCACGGGTACAGGCAGCGTGCTCCTCCAGCCGGTGGATCACGGTGCTGCCCAGACCCCGCGATCGCGCCGCGGCTCTTGCCCAGGATACCGCCGGGGCGGTCACCACGCCGACATGCAGGTCCGGCACACGCACGTTGTGATCCCCGTTGAGCTTTAAAATCTCCGCAAAAGGGATCATCCGGCGAAACGCGGCGTCTGAGGGATACCAGCGATCCATCAGGATAATGCTGTCGGCTGGCTGCCGGGTCAGAACCTGCTGTGAAATCCACGCCCGGCTCAGCGCAAAGCGTTTGCAAATCTCCCGTTCCAGCTCAGCAGAGGGTTGTCTGGCGATCCGGTTCACCAGCAGCATGGTTTCCGCTCTGAAAGGATCGCTTTTCTTCTCGCACAGCCGGACCACCTTGTGTTTTCCGGCTCTCAGACCCTGGGTAATTGCCTCCAGCAGGGTGGTTTTCCCGGCACCTTTGGGGCCATCCAGCGTGACAAACAGCGGACGGTTCACCATCGTGCTGACGGGCCGCGGGCGCTGGGGGGAAAACGGGGATCTGGCATAAGCATTCTCTGTTCCGGGCTGAGGGTGTTTGTGATCGTTTATCGCGGTGGCCGCAGGGTTATTGCGGGCAGGGTCCGGGTCCCTGAGCGCTCTGATTTCTGATGCGTGGATGGCCCGCGGGGCAGTGTAGTGCATGAACATCGGGCTGGAAACGAAAAGTATCGCGGTCTGCACAGGGAGAGGATGGTTGCGGTCATCCGCGTATCGCTCCGGCGCGTAAAAAAAGCCGCCCTGACGGGCGGCTCTGATCACAGCGATGAAGAGGATAATCTCAGCCTGCCGTGACACGCCGGGTGGCGGGACGCTGAGGCAGCAGAACCAGAAAAGCGATAATCATCAGCGCCAGGGCCAGCGAGGCACCGTAGCGGCTCAGCGCCAGTCCGCCTGCGGCAAAGGGTTTATCCAGGAAGTCTCCGACAACCGCACCCAGCGGGCGGGTCAGAATAAAGGCGGCCCAGAAAAGCGCGGTGCGTGACAGCGAAGTGAAGCGGCTGGCCGCCCAGATGAGGGCCAGCGCGCCGACAAACAGCAGGATACCGCCATCGTAGCCCAGTCCTTCGCTGTCTGCCGTCCAGTCACCCAGGGCGGTGCCCAGCGTCTGCGAGAACATGATGGTGACCCAGTAAAATGTCTCGGTCACGCCGTTGCTGACCGAGCTGACCGCCACCGTGCCGCAGGTCACTTTCCAGAGGAAAAGCGAGAGCACCAGCAGAATGCTCAGCAGCAGGGTGCCGCCCAGGTAACCGATGCCCAGCGAGCGGTCGGCAAAATCCGCCAGCGTGGTTCCGACGGTGGTGGTGGCGACCACGGTGAACCAGTAGATCCATTTGTTGAAGCTGTGGCGATTAATCTGCACCACCACCGCCACCAGGAAGATGATGGCGAAAATCAGGGTGCCGGTCAGGTAGCCGAGGTTCATCGACATCGTCACCGCGTCACCCCCGGTTTCACCCAGCGTGGTCGCCGCGATTTTAGTCAGCCAGAACGCCGCAGTCACGGCCGGTACTTTACTGAAGGAGAGAGAGGCTGTGTGATTATTTTGCATAGGGTAACACTCCGGAAAAGCCCAACATGGGCTAATACAGCGCAGAGGTTATAAGAAAAATCTTAAGCAAAGATTAAGCGAGCGGCGGGAGAAGCGATTTTGCTGAGCAATCCAATCCGGCTCACAAAAGCGCACAGGCGACACGCCAGGGCATGAGGCGGATTCGACTTAGTGGCTTGTCAGCAGGTGCTTCTGCACGGTATCTGAAACGCTGTTCGCGGATGAAAAGCCGGGGCCGGTGACCAGTAAATCTGGCCGCACGTTATCAGTGATGCCGGGGCGTTTAAGAAATAAAACTGCACAGTGCCGCCGCCGCCGCTGATAAAGCCTGCAACGGTTCGCCCGCGTCCTGAACCCGCCGGGCGGATAACACGAAACGGCGCCGGGGCGGCAGGCACCGCCACGTCCGTCACCGCGATCGGGCCGGAAAAACGGATGTCAGGGTTAAAGGTTTTCGGCGCATCAGCCGATATACACAGGCTAATACTTTATCACTGCATCCGGTTATAAATTTGCGCAGAGCCACAGGGAGAAGGGCACCTCAGAAATGCAGCCGGACAGGTTCGGGTTGCAGCCATTGTTCAGGGCGGAGAATCTCGCAGGAATGAACCTCAGCCCGACGCCCTCATCCGTGCCGGGCGGGTTTTAACGGTTATAATCAGGTCTGTGCGACGAGTATTGAGCTTGTTTAATATCGTCAGTCACGCCGGAGCCGACCGCCATGTACACAATGATCAAACCCTCCTTTACCGCCGTCTGGTCTACAGACGCGCAGGGTATCTGCATCGCCAGCCAGGAAAGTCCTGCCGGCGTGATGCCTGAACTCAGGGGCGTGACGCTGAGTTCATGGCTGAGGCTGGCGCAGGCTGAGGATGATGCAAAGGTGGCCCTGCAGCTGACGGCAGCGCTGGAAGAGCTGACGCCTTTTCACATTGAGGTGCCGATTCACTGTCTGGATGGCAAGACGCGCCGCGTCCTGGTCTCCGGCCTGCCCGATTCGCAGCCTGGCACCTCTCATCTGCAGTACAACGGCTTCATCCTCGACGTGACCGGTCAGCGTAAAGCGCTGGAGGATGCGCTGCGCACGGCGGCCGAATACCGTCTTTTAATCGAAAACAGCACCGATCTGATCGCCCACTGCGACGCAGAGGGCCGGTACGTTTCCATTTCGCCCTCTTATTGCGAACTGATTGGCTGGACCGCCGAAGAGGTGATCGGCCGCAGGGTGGTGGATTTACTGCATCCCGACGACCGCCAGCCCGCGACTGAAGCGCTGGCCACGCTCTTCAGCGGCGGCGTGCTGCCGGATGTGGTTGAGGTGCGCAAACTCCATCGCGACGGCCACTACATGCTGGTGGGTACCAAAGCCTGTGGCGTGACCAACCCCTCTACGGGCAAAAACATCGGGGCCGTACTGGTTTCACGCGACATCACGCGTGACAAAGAGAAGTTACGCGATCTCGAAAAGCTGGCAACGCTGGATCAGCTGACCGGGCTGCATAACCGGGCCTGGATCAACGATAAGGTGGAGCGGATGCTGGCCCGGACGGATGAACAGGCCTACACCACGGTGATGTTCATCGATCTCAACGGCTTCAAGGCGGTGAACGATCTGATGGGCCATGCGACAGGCGATACGCTGCTGCAGCGCGTCAGCAAACGCCTGCAACGCTGCATGCGTCCGGGCGACTCGGTGGCACGGCTGGGCGGTGATGAGTTTGTGGTGGCAGCCCGCTGCATGGACAGTGAAGCGGCGTCGTCTATTGCTATGCGCATCAACAGCAGCCTGCAAAAGCCCTTTACCATTAATAACGTCGAGGTGCGCATCAGCGCCTCGATTGGTATCAGCCTTGCCCGCTTCGGTTCTGCCTCTGCGAAAATGTTATTCGAGAACGCGGATAAGGCGATGTATCAGGCTAAAGCGCGTCGTGACGGCACCTGGCAGTTTTTTGACGCACCGCCGCAGCCCGCCGGACAGTAAACCAAGGCTGGGGTGATCCCCGCCTGCTCCTGTGACGTTCTGCGCCCGGCAGAGCCGCCAGATCCTGCTCATGGCACAGAGCAGGATCTGGCCCGATCCGACCCGCTCGGTCTTTCACTACCCGCGCGTTCACCGGGCATGATCGATCTCAGCGCACCACTTTACCCGGCCCTGTTCTCACCTTCGGCATCATAGGCCACCTGCGCCTGTTCCAGCGTCTCTCCATGTTGCTTTGCCCAGCCGACCAGCGCGACAAACGGGGTCTGCAGGGTCTGGCCCAGCGGCGTGATCGCGTATTCGACGGCCACGGGCGATGAGGCGATCACCCTGCGGCTCACCAATCCGTTGCGTTCGAGTCGCCGCAGGGCTTCCGTCAGCGATTTATGGGTAATCGGGTCGAGCCTGCGCTTGATGGCGTTAAAGCGCGCGGGCTGGGCGCACAGCACGGTCAGGATCAGCACCGACCATTTGTTTGCCACCTGTTCCAGAATAGGGCGGGTACTGTTGATTTCGGCCAGCAGCGTCGTGATATCGGTGGTCACAGGGTTTCCTCGATGATATCTGGTATACATCAGGTGCGTAATTGACACTAAATATACGAAATATATTATCGGGTGTCTAACGTCTGTCCGGAGTCGCCAAAAATGAAACTACGTGGAAAAGTCGCCCTGATCACCGGCGGCGGCAGCGGGATCGGTCTCGCCATTGCCCGTCGATTTGCTCAGGAAGGAGCCCGGGTCTTTATTACCGGCCGCCGCGAAACGCAGCTGGCTGAGGCTGCTGCCTTGTCCGAGGGTCAGATTGAGACCATCGCCAGCGATCTCACCCATCCTGACGATCTTGCGCATCTGTTCGATACGCTGCAGGTCAGCGCTGGCCGTCTCGACATCCTCGTCAGCTCATCGGGCGTGGCAGAACCGGCGAGCCTGGAGGAGACGACGGAAGCGCACTTTGACCGCGCCTTTAATCTGAACGTGCGGGCCATGGTGCTGGCGGTGCAGCGTTCGGTGCAGCTTATGGGGGAGGGCAGCGCCATCGTGCTGGTGGGTTCGATCGCCGGCAGCATGGCGAATCCGGGTTACGGCACCTATTCCGCCAGCAAGGCTGCGGTGCGATCCTACGCCCGTACCTGGAGTCATGAGCTGGCCCCGCGCGGCATCCGGGTCAATACCCTCAGCCCCGGCCCGACCGACACGCCGATGTTTGATCAGGCAAGCGATGAAGTCAGGGAGGCGCTGAGCGCGCAGATACCGGCAAAACGACTGGGTCAGCCCGATGAGGTCGCGTCAGCGGCGCTGTTCCTGGCCTGCGACGAGAGCCGCTATATCAGCGGCACGGAACTGGTGATTGATGGCGGCATGTCTGCATAGCAAGGCCCTGTGCTGACGCTGCCCACGCTTCGCACAGGAGGGCGGGCAGCGCCGGCGATCATCGCGACAGGGGATGACAGGTTGTCCAGTTATAGTTCACGCTGGCCAGAATCAGCTCGCCGCTGACTTCACCATAATCCCGGTCCTGATGTTCCAGAAAATAGCGGCGCAGGCTATCGGGCAGAAAATCAGCGTGGTAGCGCAGGATCGTACTGTGCCAGAATGGCGCGGGCAGCGCCCGGCCGGCATGGCGCATCAACAGCTCCGCTTTCCAGTCAGACTGCATCACCTGTTCGCAGAAGGTCTGGCGCAGGTCAGCGGCCGGGCTTTCGGGGATGCCAGCCAGCAGCAACTGATCGGGCAGCGCCACCAGGCGAAGATGCCGGATGACCAGTTTTTTTGCCTCATAGTCTGACCAGATAGCCGCCAGTTGCGCCACCTTCTCCGGCAACGGTTCATGTTCTTTATACAGCGGCAAGGTCAGCGGTAAAAAGGTCAAATGAAAGCCTCGTGCGGGCAGCAGATCCGCCAGAGGATCGTGCTGAATGCACTGTTGTAACGCAGTAATCAGCCGTGACACCGCCGCTGACAATGGCGGCTGAATACCCGTCGCCAGAGCAAGCTTCACCGGGTCATAATAATTTTCCTCTTTTACCTTACCAATCCCGGGTTTTTCCGCCCATGTCGCGACCGTTTTCGCATTGGCAGAACGGTAGATCTCTTCCAGCGTGGCTGATTTCATCACAGACCTTCAGACGAGGGCATCGTCACCTTCCTGATGCGGTTAACGGGGATGCGATAGCGTTGCGGTGAATCTTCCACTGACGACCGGTCCGGTGGCCGAATCCCGGACGTCTGACGCCTCTCTCACAGGGTATTCTGCAATCGCGCCACTATTCTGCGTCTGCAGACGAAGATAATGACGCAGAGCAGAAGGCTCAGCAACGCCGTGCAGATAAATACTCCGGCACCGGTCCATGCCAGCATCACGCCACCGATTAACGGCCCCGTCGCAATCCCCAGGGTAGACAGCATGGACGCGCCTAGATAGGCCCCCCGGTGCGCTGGCGGCGCCAACTGGTCGAGCAGAATGTTCAGATTTGGCATCAGGATCGCCTCACCCATACTGAACACACAGGTCACCGTGAGCCAGATCCAGGCATCCGGAGAACGTACCGAAAAAAAGCAGAGTTGTGATATGGCGAAAATCAAGCCACCCAGCAGAATGCGTTTTGGCAGCGCATAGCCCGCCAGAAACCGCATGATAAAGGTCTGAAACACCAGTACGGTGCACGCGTTGGTCACCAGTATCAGGGTAATCAGCTTGATGGCCTTCTCGCCGTTCAGCAGAAGGAGGTACTGAGGCAGAACCGCTTCGTAATGGATAAAGACCACGGTGCACAGAATGCTGCACAGCAGCGCTGCAATAAACACTCTGTCCCTGATAATAATGCCCGTTACCTGATGCAGCCTGAGCTTCACCTCGCTCTCTTTCTGCTCCCCGGCCAGCAATGTCCCTGCCGGAATGAACAGCAGCACGTAAACGAAAAAAGGCAGGTAGGAGAGGCCGGTGATCAGGAATGTGCCTTTCTGCGAAGTCAGCCCGAAGGCTATCCCGACCAGAGGACCAAATACGGCCGCGACGTTGATCAGGTAATAACGCATCTGCAGCGCAAGCGCCCGGCGACGGCGATCGCCCAGTAAATCACTCATCAGCGCGCGCAGTGGCGGATCCACCCAGGCAAAGGAGACGCCAATAACCATCAGGCCGGTAATAAACAGCCCCATTCCTGCCGCCTTCGCGAGAATGATGTAGCCGAGGGCCGAAAAGGCACAGCCGAGTAAAAGAATCACGCGCCGGCCAAGTCTGTCCGAGATCTGTCCGCCGTACATGCCGAGCACCACCGAGATCAGAGCGCTGCTGGTCATCGCGCCACCAATGGCGATCAGAGACATGTGGTAGTTCTGTGTCATGATCACGGCAATAAAGGGCCACGCCATAAAATAGCTAAAGCGGATAACCAACGTGAAAAAGAGCAGGGCGTGGACGGTTCCCGGAAAAGTCCGCAGCGTCCGGAATAAACCCGGTGTCTGACACGCACCGTCGGCAGGTTCAGATTTCATAAAATATCCTTATATGAGAATGATTAGCGATTCTTTGGGCGTGCAGTCATAAGCGACTAAATAGTAATAATTTTATTCATCCGCTATCGCAACCGGATTGTTAATGAACTGTTGATTTCACCCGCTTATCAGGTAAACACCGTTAACCGGAGAGGAATATAAAGGGAACAGGCCAGCCGGAATCAAAAACGCCGACGGAAGTGCTGAATTAAGGGATGCAGGCAGAGGCGGGGCGGGCAAGAGCTTAAGCAGAGGAACATTGCGCGGCAGACCCGGAGCCGGATGAACCGGCCAGGTCGGGCCTGTTACTGCCTGGTTGGGGGGGCCACCGTGACCTATTTCAGATCAAACAGCCGGAATAATGCTGTCCGGCCTGCATCCGTCACGTTCACCTCACGATACCCCGGTACCCGCGTTAACCATTTCTTTTGCAGAAACAGCGTTAGCAGTGCAGAGCCAGCATTTCCGCCTAAATGATAACGTCGCTCGCTCCAGTCCAGACACGGGCAGCAGGGCCTGCGGCGTGATCGAGGCTCAGGTACGACGCCCATTTTTGCAAAACAGATTTTCCCGGACGAGGTCAGCTCAGAGCCATCAGCTGTCAGCCATTTTTCCCGCAGCATGTATTCATAGATACTGACAGCAAGCTCACCTGCAAGATGGTCATAGCAGGTGCGTGCGTACCGTTTTTGTCGATGAGTCAGGTATGGGGTTGGTGCTGCTTAGCGATGGGCTCATCGCTGTCACAATGTATTAGTTATTGATTTTAATGATTTTTAATAATCCTCAATCCGCTTGGGCTTGCATGTTCGCCGCCGGTAAATTCACTTCTGGGGCGTGGTTCACTTTTCACTGTCGTGCGGGGTAATTAATTACTCACCGTTGCCGATAATAATGATTCCGCATTACCTGCTGCGGGGCTTTATACCAATACCTCCTGTTGAACAGGGGAACCTTTTTGCATCAGCGGTATGCCTTCATGCTGATGCCTTACACCATAGGGTAAGTATGAATAACATCAGGATAGGAATCAGGCTCGGCGCTGCCTTCGGCTTTATGGCGCTCCTTGTCATGTTTATGGTGCTCATCGGCATCATAAAAATTAACTCTCTCGGACAAGCCAACGATGAAATATCCGGCAGTCTGTATGTCAAAGCCTCCACATCGCTTTCACTCCGCTACTACACCTCAGATATGAGTCGTCTGGCGCGAAACGCCATCCTCCTGAGCGATGCCACCAAACGTGAAAAAGCTATCAGCGACTATCGCGATGAAAGGCATAAGGTGGACGGTCTGATCACGCTTATCGGCGATCAGCTCAACACACCGCAGGGAAAGGAGATTTACGCCCGTCTTAATGACCATTCAGCGCTCTTTCTGCCCTTCATTGATGACGTAGTAACTCTGGCGCAACAGGGCAAAAGCGAAGAGGCTACGCAGCTGCTTTTCGGCCCCCGTTATCAGACTCAGGGCGACTACATGGCGTCTCTGAAGGAGATGCAGACCTTCCAGGAAGGGCGTATGAGTGCCGCCGCAGCTAAGGCGCGCGACGATCGCGCTGGTGCACTGACGATCATCACTATTGCCGGCGTAGTGGCTCTGCTGCTGGCGGCTATCTCTGCATGGATTATCACGCGCAGTATTACCCGTCCTCTTCAGGATGCCGTAGAGGCAGCACAGCGTGTTTCGCGCGGGGATCTCAGTGGTGTGGTTCGCAGCGATCGCCGGGACGAAACCGGCAAGCTGCTGGCGGCCATCGGAGAGATGCAGGATTCACTGATTAATACCGTCAGTCTGGTGAGGAGCAATGCCGAAAATGTGGCAGCCGCCAGTACCCAGATTGCACAGGGCAACGCCGATCTCTCGCAGCGAACGGAGGAGCAGGCCAGTGCGCTTGAGCAGACGGCCGCGACCATGACGCAGCTCGGCATGACCGTTAAAAACAACGCCGATAATGCCCGTCAGGCAGGCCAGCTGGCCGTCAACGTGCGTGACGTCGCCAGTAAAGGCAACGAGGCGACGGTGGCCATCACCGGCACAATGAAATCCATCAGCGAAAGCTCCGGCCGCATCGGTGAAATTACGGCCGTTATCGACGGCATCGCCTTCCAGACCAATATCCTGGCGCTGAATGCCGCAGTAGAAGCCGCCCGCGCCGGAGAACATGGACGCGGCTTTGCGGTCGTCGCCAGCGAGGTCCGGTCACTGGCGCAGCGCAGCGCCTCTGCTGCGGGGGAGATTCGTCAGCTGATTGCAGCCAATGCCACAACCGTCGGAGAGGGCAATGAGCTGGTGGTCCACGCGTCAGAGACCATGTCGGGCATTCTCTCTGCGGTCGGGAGACTCACGGATACGGTCGAAGAGATTAACTCAGCCAGTGCCGAACAGGCTCGCGGGATTGAGCAGGTAGGTATTGCGGTGACAGAGATGGATACCAGCACGCAGCAGAATGCCTCGCTGGTTGAAGAGTCGGCTTCTGCGGCCTCAAGCCTCAGAGAGCAGGCGGCGCTTCTTCTTCAGGCGGTCTCTGTGTTCAGCCTGGGTAATCATGCGGCTCCTGCGGCGGTTCAGGTTCCGGCTGCTCCTCTCAGAGCGCCTGTCCAGACTGCGGTTGTTAAACCCCGCGAGGAACCAGCGGACGACGGCTGGACGAGCTTCTGATGACGTCACCGCGCCTCTGGCAGGCGCGGTGCGTTTCTAAACACCGGCTGCAGCGACGTCAGCTAAAGGCGAAATCGCTGCGGCTTATATTGAGCGTTGAAACAGCAGAATACAGACCTCTTGTTTCCGCGTGGGCAGAGGCAGAGAGGCAGGACTGCAGGAAAGGTGCGCCAGAGACGTGATAACATCCTGCCAGCAACGTACTAATCATCAGTCAGTGCTATACGCAGATGATCCTCAATAAAGCTCGCTTTTAACGCGCTGTAACGATGTGGTTCATTACCGCTGAGTAAAGCTGCTGTGTATTTAATTTCTGCATACTTCGCTGCAATTTCGCGGTTATTACGAAGATAATCGCGGAAAGCAAGGTGTCTTAATAACTGGATATTTCCAGTGGCGAACGCATGCAGCTGATAGCTACGCTTATCACCGCCTTTAGTGAAATATCTGCGTTCCTTAATCCCGTTTTCATTGCGAGCAACATATCCGGCGCGAGACATAGCTTCATTACAGGTATCCAGTTCATGAATGTCTGAGACTTCCAGCATAATATCAATGACGGGTTTTGCAGAGAGACCCGGTACAGCCGTGCTGCCAATATGATGGACAGCCATCACGACGCCATTGAGTATTCTGCTTATCAGTAAACTTTCCGTTTCAAATTCCTCAGGCCATTTATCATCATAAGGCACAACAACCACTGTCCGCATTAACAAGTCTCCTGCGCTGAATATGCTTTCTGGGCATTTATGCACCTACTTGTGCCGTGCCTGCTGCAGGCGTTCCCTGATGAAAAACCAGACGCCACTGACCCTGATCTGAACAAATCCAGCAGGATGAACGTAACGCAGGACGGCTGCCATCAGCGTAACAGGTCCGATAGTGAAGCAGGACGCAGTTGAATCCCAGGTCGGTGAGCCGGAAATCGCTGCTATGGATAGAAGGCAGAGTTTCCTCCCTCAGCAGCGATATGATGGTCTCTGAACGGCTGACAACAACCCCTGACCGGGTAATTTCCCGAAATTCAGGATGAAGGATCAACTCAAGCCACTCGCGGTCTTTTCGTCTTTCGCCGTGAAGCGAGCACTCAAGCAACTTGAGATTTTCCAGAAGCATTCAGCTTATCCTCCAAAGGTTTTGCCGGACATTCACAGCGTAGCGAAATTTTAATTTGCATGACATTCGTTACCGTCGATCCTCCGGCATGAAACGGCAGCTCAGATACGGCCTGACATAAATCGGGATACACAAGTAACAGGCATCATGAAACAGCATTGAGGCTGTCTGTAACGTTTTCTGACGGCACATTATTTTCAGCAGCCATGAAAGCGAAGCGTCCGTAGCTCATCCTTTCCTGAATATGATCAGAGAGTATGTGTTAATAGAGCAAATCAAGTTGTTCAGGTTCACTGATAAGATGGATAATACCCTGACTGTTGGAGCTGAAGAGAGCCTGATAACGTACGGTATCCACTCCCATGACCAGGTTATCGAGATCCGTATTGGCAATACGAACTGAGTGATTTTTTGCCCATTCAGGCAGACCTTGAATGTAATAAGTGAAGGTCACATAAGTAATGCCTTCTTTGTCTGATGAGATAGTTTTGATAGCTCTGACGCGCAGAGTTCCATAGCAGAAGTCATGATGTTTTTTGAACAGGGCCTGACCGTAAGGCGTTAGCTCCCATATTTTTTGTCCTGCTTCCATATGAGAGATAATCAGACCGGCATCGACCAGTGCCTCCATTTTTGCATTAATCCATACATCGGTTCCTGCTCTGATTGAGACTGGCCACTGCTTCTCACCCAGGCAAAGAGACTGCTGGTTGAGTGACTGCTGTATCAGATCACTATAGGGACTTTTGTCCATCGCATGGGCACAACACGACAGGAAAAAAAGCAAAATGCCTGAGAAACGCATTAACGAAATTTCTCCATATCCAGGGTGTTGAACGCTTCATCCACATCGTCAAACGTCTGTTTTGTAAGATAGGAACCTGCAGGTGCCCAGTAAAAAACTGATGTCCCGGGATCGTCGCTATTTTCTTCGAGCCGAAAGCGAGAAAATCTGACCGGCAATGTATCAGTAACATCTTCATTGCCAGAGCTGCCGGCATATTTTGTCGCCCGGACAACATAAACGTGTTGCTTATAGCGGTGAAGTTCTGTGCCGCTTACCTTAAGCGTGGACGCTGACAGTCTCAAATCTGTCCAGGTAAAACCCTCGTCGTCCGGAATCGGCACGATAAACCAGTTTTTTTCCTGGCGAATAAATATATTGAGGGTTTCACTTGGATGAGAAGTGTTATTGTCATAAGTGGCGGCAAAAATAGCATCAGGTATACCGTCATTATTTAAATCCAGGCTATTCAGTCCCGTATTCAGATAAAGGCGGGTGTCTGTCTGCGAAAAAGCGCAAAGGCTAATCAGCATAGTGGCCAGTGCTATAAAAGCTATGTTCAGTTTCATCATTTACGCACCAGTCTGAAGCCGGTGTCTGGCAAAGCGTATCCTGCACTGTGCATGTCGCAGCTGGCCAGATTCATCGTAGGTAACAGGAAACTGCCGCCACAGAAATAATACATCTTTACGCCGGAAACGGTGGTGAACGTATCAACCCATTCCGAAACATTCCCGCTCATATCATACAGACCGAGCGCGTTGGGCTGGCGGCTTTTCACACGCACAGTGCCGAATTGCGGATCGCTAAAATCAGGAAACCATGCAACAGTTTTTGCGTGATTGCTGCCGGAGAATCTGAAACCGTAAGTGGCATTTTTCAGTCCGTTTTTTCCTCCACGGGCGGCAATTTGCCACTCTTCCGCTGTGGGTAAGCGATAACCATCTGCCTGAGCATCCTGCATAAAATCGTCGCGGGAGCTGTCCCGCGCCGGAACGCCTTCTGGCGTGAGATAAACCGGCTTCATTCCTGCCTTTTCACTCAAGGCATTTGCAAAGATCACCGCATCTGACCATTCCACATTGGTAACCGGATGCCTACCGTTATCTGTATCCGCCGGGCGGCACTCCTCATAAATGGCACCGTTACATCCGCTACCGAATGCATAGCCACGGCTTAGTGCCCATTCATGGATAGCTGAGTAGAGCAGGTAGGTGACTTCTGTCTGCATAATTCTGAATGAGCGCAGCGTGATATTCGTATGTGCTGCATAGTCATGCTGGCCAAAAACGTTACCGGCATAATATCTGCCGCCGTCAATGACGATTTCATCGGGGGGTTGTGTTGCACGAGCAAAAGCGGAGCAGATCAATAACAGATATAAGCATTTAGTTTTCACAGAGCCATCCTGGCGGCTTAAAAAGGCCATTTTCACGGCAGTTTTTTTACATCATCAGACTATAGCAATGCTGTCTGACTGAAGCGAAGCGTATTAATCCATTAAATTCTGAGATTCATTCTGATAACCTCTTCATTCACAGCTTACATTCGATGAAAAGGTTGTCGCTATCCTATTTCCAGCGTACGTTTCCGGTACAGACAAAATAGCTATGCTGGAAAGGGAATGCGAGCATGACCCGGACCGGCCATCACTTTTAGTCGATGATGCCTGCTGCAGCCAGCACGTTGCTGACTTTGCATCTCAAAATATTTAAAGTCACATAAACCCGATTTATGCGCATCCATCAGAGAGAACAATATGCTTACGGGCCTGAATCACGTCACCCTTGCAGTAAGTCACCTACCGAAGAGCCTGGCTTTTTACGTTGAAATGCTTGGATTCACGCTGAAAGCAAAATGGAATCATGGCGCTTATCTCTTGCTGGGGGATTTCTGGCTATGCCTTTCTCTGGATAAAGTCTCTGTCGGGGATGATTACACTCACTATGCTTTCACTATTTCACCAGAGAATTTTGATTCATTCGCTGAACGATTGAGAGCATCAGGCGTTACAGAGTGGAAAACCAACAAAAGTGAGGGGAAATCTCTCTACTTCTTAGACCCCGATGGTCATCGGCTTGAAATTCATGATGGCGATATTCAAAGCCGCCTGACCGCCTGTCTTAATCAGCCTTATGCAGGAATGGAGTTCTTCTGATCCAACGGTTTGCCTGTAAAAGACGTAACCCCGTAATTATGAGTTTTCGCCAGAGGCTTTGTACCTGTGCTTGAGGCACAAAGCCGACAGAGTACATTTCGTTAATTAAGAGCGCCAAACCGGCTTACCGGCATCCTGATTGAGACAGATAACCTCTCCCGAACAGGCGCCATCGTGAATATCAACGATGACCAGCGCGGCGCAATCTTCGGGTGCCTGAGCGATACGTTCTCCCCTGGCATTCCATGCGGCGCTTTTACCCACCGGTTTCCAGCCTCCTGACGGCCCGCAGTAATTCGCCATCAAGGTGGGCAGGGCATAAAGTCTGGCATAATGCGCAAGCTGCTTCGCATCGTTGTCATAGCCACCGGCGCTTAACACGGCGTTCAGGTAAACTTCAGCACCCTGATCCACTGTCCGCTCGGCATGACGTGGCTGACCGGCATCGGCGCATATTGCTAAGCCCAGATAAAATGCCCTTTCTTCGATAACGCACTCACGGCTGCCTGCTGAAAAATAGTCGGATTCACCCGGATGAAGATACATTTTCCGGTAACAGGAAACCGGGCGATGGGATGAAATAACATATGCACCAACAGCAGGCTTTTTGCCTTCAACAGACACTGGCGCGCCTGCAATGATTGTTATGTCATATTTGTCAGACAATGCCTGAAGGGGAGCAAGGCAGGTTTCATCGGAGAGAGCCAGTTCAGCCGCCAGCTCAGGTTCATAACCAGTCAGTGAAAGCTCGGGAAAGATGATAAGGTTAACGCCAGCAGAGGCTGCGGAAGTCACCAGGATTTCGTGGTAACGCCTGTTTTCTTCGATATGCCCACGCGCCGGGGCAAACTGTCCGGCTGCGATTCTTAACTTTCTCTCAGTTGCATCCATAGACTGTCCTGTCTGATTAAGGTCTCCGGGTTACCATACGGAAACAGACGTCTGGCATCATCACTCTGGCCGCGTAAAAAAGACCTGTTAACTTCCGGCACTCAGCGACACCTGGAAGCCAGACGCAGTACCCTAATCATCCCGGACGCTCAGGTAATTCCGTCGTTTATGCAGGCTGAAATGCAGGAGGATTTAATGAATATCCAGTTTGCGAAGATAACCCCAGACAGCGCCGGCTTTGGACCGCTGAAATCGCAGAGCATAGCCGGGGGATTTAATATGCTGCGTCGGCTGGAAGAAAACTGGCTCAGCGGACATAACCGTTTTGACAGGCCCGGAGAGAAACTGATGGGCGCTTACGCTGGTGGCCTTATGGTCGGAGTGTGCGGACTCAACATCGATCCCTTTGTCTCCGAAACGGGCATCGGGCGGCTGCGACATTTCTATATAGACAGGGAATGGCGAAACAGGCGGATAGGCAGCCGTCTCCTCAGTGAAATACTCCGGGATGCCGACCGCTGGTTCGATCGGATTAATACCAATGCGCCCTTATCGGCATTCGCTTTCTACGAACGGGCGGGCTTTATTGTGTTATCGGGCAGAGATAAAGTCACACACCAGTTCTGCCTCAGGCATCCAGCCTGACCGCAAAAGCACCCACTGGTCTTTCAACTTATATTCATCCATTCTCCAGAAACGTTTCATACACGTTCTGAAACACGGAATAGAAGGTAGCAATCACAGCAGAAATCCCCTCCATGCTTTCGTATGCCATTACAGTATCGCCTCGTTCTTTGAAATAACACATCGGGCACGGGATTGCCGACATTCAGCGTCTGCTAAACCACGCAATTGGTAAAAAATTTTATCAGTTGTAACGGATAATCGGCTGACCAGAAATTAAAACGCGTCGTGTTGATTAACGATAAGTGCGCATATTTTAGGGGGAAAACCCTGACAGGTATACGGTGATTAAACAGTCTTAATTTTTCTGAATACATTCACCAGCCTTGACTGTTCATACGGTTATTCCACTGCCTCTTCAGTGTTACAAAATTGTTGCTGCCTTCATTTTCAGCGCGTCTATAACGGTAGGGCGTTAGCAAAATAAGACCAGAGATAAACACTATTCTGAGGATGGATGGCTATGAAAACACTGACAAGAAGACACTTTATGGCTTTTGCGGCAGGGGGAACGGTCGCGCTTGCGGCTGGTCAGGCGATGGCTCACGACAATACCGTGAAGACGTTTCCTGCCGGAACGGGTGGCGGAGGACGGGATCCCGGCCCTCATGATCCCGTCCGCGAAGCAGAAAACCCGGATATCGTTAATCCGCCTGCGACAGACAGCGGAACACTGCCGAATCTGCGCTTCTCTTTCAGCGACGCGCACGTTCGCAAGGGAAGCGGTGGCTGGACGCGGCAGGTGACGCAGCGTGAGCTGGGCATCTCTACGACGATTGCGGGCGTCGATATGCGCCTTAATGCCGGAGGCATCCGCGAGCTGCACTGGCACAAGGAGGGCGAATGGGCTTATATGACATACGGCAATGCGCGGGTGACAGCGTTTGACACCAGCGGCGGATGGTTCGTCGACGACATTGCGGCGGGCGATCTCTGGTATTTTCCGCCCGGCATTCCCCACTCGATTCAGGGGCTCGGTCCCGATGGCTGCGAGTTTTTACTGGCTTTTGATGACGGTAATTTTGATGAGGACAGCACTTTTCTGCTGTCAGACTGGTTCAGACACATTCCGCCGGACATTCTCGCCAAAAACTTTAAGGTACCCGTCTCTTCTTTTGCGCATCTTCCTTCGCCTGATGATGAATATATCTTTGCCGGTAATGTGCCGGGCAGCCTGGAATCGGACAGCATAAAAGGCGCCGCGAAGTCGAAAATCCGCTTTACGCACAGGATGCTGGCTCAGGAACCGGTGCGCGCGCCGGGAGGAACTGTCAGGATCACCGACTCATCCAATTTCCCGGTATCCAAAACCATTTCCGCCGCGCTGGTGGAAATTGAGCCCGGTGGCCTTCGCGAGCTGCACTGGCACCCTAATAATGATGAGTGGCAATATTATCTGGAAGGTGAGGGGCGGATGGGGGTCTTTGCCTCGTCGGGTCAGGCAAGAACGTTCGACTATCGCGCCGGAGATGTTGGCTATGTGCCTTTTGCAATGGGGCACTACATTGAAAATACCGGTAAAGGGCCGCTGCGTTTTCTTGAGCTGTTTAAAAGCGATTACTATGCCGATATTTCGCTTAATCAGTGGCTGGCGAGCACACCGCCTGAGCTTCTCCGGCAGCATCTGCACCTGGATGATGAGTTTATGAACATGCTCTCTCTTAAAAAGAACCCGGTAGTGAAATAACGTAAAAGCGTCTGCACCTGAATCAGAGGTGCAGACGCCCCTCTGTAAAGAGGCAGAGCAAACAGTGCTATCAATTTTCAGGTATTCTCTGGCATTCCAGCGTCCGCTTCTGGCACAGAGCGGACGAACTAACTGAGCTGAAGTCCGCTATGAGCGAGAAGCGGACGTTCGGCAGTGGTATCAATGAACGGAGCATCGCAGATTAAAGTTTACTGAGATAGTTCAGCTCATCGCGTGATGATGCCCTTCCAAGAAGCTGATTCCGATGTGGATAACGCCCAAAGCGAACGATAATTGCGCGGTGTTCCTGTTGATGTCGGATAAAATTTGGATCGCCCAACTCTTCAAACAGTTCAGTGGCTTTTACATGAATAAGAGATGATTCTGAATGCATCCATGGCATCAGCAGAAAAGCTCTCTGAGGAATGCTAAGTTGCGGATACTCGGGTCTATTAATAGCTTCTTGTGAGAGAACCAGCGCCATATTATCGTGTGCCCATGCGTCCGGACTGTTTCTGTTCAGATTACGTGAAAACTGGTCCAGTAGTATGATTTCCGCTAAACGTCCCTTGATGCTTTCCCGCCATGTATAATATTCACCACGATACGCCGCTTCCCAGTGCGTTCGGAACCGGGCGCTGACTTTTTTGTCAAACTGCTCATCCCGGACGAACCACTTATCCTGACTGGCCTTACTGAACCAGAAATTCAGCACATCTTCGTAGTCCATAATGTTACTCCGTTTATTTTTAACGCCGATCGGATGCAGTCATAACGGAAGAATAGCTGAAATTTAACTCAGAGTGCTGGAGCTTAAACAGATTTTGGACCGAGCGGTCCTTATCGGTTATGCTGTCTGGCATCAAGTGAGGAGATTATGGCCAGACCCCGTTCATTCAATGAGCATGAAGTTCTTTTACAGGTGATGCAGATATTCTGGAAACACGGCTATGAGGCGACATCGCTCAGCGATATCATGCGCGAGACCAGACTCAGCAAAAGTAGCCTTTATGAAGCCTTTGGTAGTAAGCGCGAATTGTTTTTGTCAGCTTTTGAAATATATCGTCAGATGCGTATGCGAACGCTAAATGGTTATCTCACCAGCCAGCCAACTGCAATGGCCTCCATCAAGCATTTTTTTTCGATGATACTGGAACATGCCCGCAATCAGGAAAGGCCTTTTGGATGTATGAGCTGTAATGAGGCGGTCGAGCTGGCCCCGCATGATGACGAGGTTCACAGGCTGGTTGAGCGCGACTTCCAGGGAATTGAAGATGCACTGACGGCGGCCATTGAGCGCGGCATTATGGACGGCTCTGTTCCGGCTGAAAAAAATGCTCGTGCTCTGGCGCGTCATATGACCGTAGCCCATCATGGATTTATGATGATGTCGCGATCACGGGCCGACATCAGAAGATTAGAAGATACGATCGAAGTTATTCTGTCACTGCTATCCTGAAAATAGCAGCTAATTTTTTTAATAGTTCTGGACCGATCGGTCCTTAACGGTCCGGAATTATCCCGGCTGTTTCATTACCGGTTGGGGAAACCTGACATCAGTCCGATCAAATGAGAGGAAACCGAGATGAACATCAGAGAAACAAACATTCTTGTCACCGGCGGAACCGGCGGCCTTGGCGAAGGAATTGTCCGCAGCCTGATGCGACAGGGTGGCCGCCTTCTGGTTCCCACCCGTCAGCTGGAAAAACTGGACGCACTCAGGGAATACGTTGCAGACATAAACACCGGAAGCCTGGAGGGTGTGACGGGTTCACTTTCCACACCTGATGAGGCGCAAAAGCTGGCCACAGCCGTCAGCAAAAAAATGACGCCTGATGTTATTGTCGCCTCTATAGGTGGATGGTCGCAGGGGGGTAACATTACTGAGACTTCATTCGATTCCTGGGAAAAAGTCGTACGGGATAATCTGACTACCCACTTTCTTGCTATGAAGCACCTATCCCCCCTTTTGCGTCAGAACGGCACTTATATTCACGTAAACGGCATAAGCGCAGAAATGGCATGGCCCGGCGCGGGTCCGGTTGCTGCAATGGCTGCAGCTCAGAAATCATTATCGCTGACGCTGGCGAAAGAAAATGAAGCTCGTTTCCATGTCCGCGAACTTATCCTCCCGCCGGTAAACACCCGGGCACGTCAGGGACGTGGCAGACCGGAGTGGCCCACTGCAGAAGAAGTGGGTGATTTCATTGCTGGCATCCTCCATGGCGATGACGATCAGATCATTCATCGTTTTCCCGATTTCCATAAAACACAGGAGAAATAATTATGTGCACCCCCGTTCTCAGACATCTAATCCCTCCGGTCACTCTGGGCGAACTCAGACTGAAAAACAGAGTTATTATGGCACCCCTCACCCGCAGTCGTGCGGGTGAAGGTGATGTGCCCACGCCGATGATAGCTGAGTATTACTGGCAGCGTGCCGGCGCTGGTTTGATCATCACTGAAGCCTCACAGATTTCTCCACAGGGTAAAGGCTATCCTCGCACGCCAGGTATCTTCAGTTCGCAGCAGATTAATGGCTGGAAAACCGTAACCGATGCGGTGCATAGCCGTGACGGAAAAATCTTTCTGCAGTTATGGCACGTCGGGCGACTTTCTCATCCGGACGTTCAGCCACACGGAGGACTGCCGGTGGCACCATCTGCCATTGCAGCGGAGGGAGAAATTTTTACTTCTGAAGGCCTCAAGCCGCTGGTCACGCCGCAGGCGCTGACGGAGGAAGGCATTCTCAGCACCATTGATGATTTTCGTAAGGCTGCAGAAAATGCCCGGGAGGCAGGATTTGACGGCGTGGAAATCCATGCCGCCAATGGTTACATCATTGATCAGTTCCTGCGCGATGGAAGTAATCAGCGAACCGATGAGTGGGGAGGGAGTGCGGAAAACCGCATACGCTTCCTGAAAGAGGTGGTTGAGGCGGTAGTGCCGGTATTCGGCGCAGGTCGTACAGGCGTACGGATTTCACCGGTATTTGACGGTTTTTCTATGCGCGACAGTAATCCGGCCGAAACCTTCAGAGCAGCAGCTGAAATGCTGCGCGGATTTGGCCTGGCATATCTTCATGTCATGCAGCTGGGAAGTGAAACCTGCAGCTTCGACTTTGGTGCCCTGAAAGAGCAGTTTGGTGGCCCGTATATTGCTAACGGCGGATACAACGGCGACAGCGCCGCGCAGGCAATTGCAGCAGGGCAGGCTGATGCAGTCTCTTTCGGAACGCTTTTCATCGCAAACCCGGACCTGGTTTCCCGCTTTGCATCAGACGCACCATTAAACGATGTGGATAAAACGACTTTCTACCAGGGTGAAGAAAAGGGATATACCGACTATCCCGTTCTGTCAGGTGTGCCACTGGGTGGTCAGGGTGAATGGCACTGGATGGGGCTCACAGGGCAATCTGATAAAAAGCTTAAAGACGACGCGGGAGAATAGTCATGACTTCAAAGATCTTAATCACTGGTGCAACCAGTTCCATTTCCTCTCAGGTAGTGCATGAACTATTGTCTCAGGGGATCGCGGTACGCGCGCTTGTACGCAGCCCGGATAAGGCAGAAAAAATACGTCAGGCAGGTGCGGAAATTATTGTGGGCGATCTGGAAAAACCTGAAACCCTGCAGGCGGCTTTTAACGGCATTGAACAGGCTTTCATTCTGACGCCGCCGTCAGATCGCGCATCAGCTCAGTTTTCAAATGCTCTCTGGGCAGCCAAACAGGCGGGCGTCAGATACGTGGCGCGACTTTCAGCATTTGGCGCGGATCATGACGCCCCAACCATAAATGGACGGCATCATGCCCTGTCTGACAGTGAACTGATGGCTTCGAATCTGGCATGGACCATTATACGACCACACTTTTTCATGCAGAATCTGATGATGGCCGCGGACGGAGTAAATGCAAAAGACAAACTTTATTTTGCATTGGGCGAGGGCCGGATGGGCATTATTGATTCCCGGGATATCGGTCACTTCATCACATGTATTCTGACGACAACAGGCCATGAAGGAAAAATCTATACCCTTACCGGACCCGAATCGATCAGTATGCACGATGTGGCGGCCGACCTCAGTACTGTCCTGGGAAGAGAAATCCGCTATCAGCCGGTGATGACAGGACTGGCACTGTCAGATCTCAGAAGTAAAGGAGCAGACCAGTACACGCTTAACGTTCTTCATGACTACCTTGTAGAATACAGTCGTAACTGGGGTGATGTGGTCACTGACGACTACAAAAACGTCACCGGCAATGAGCCGCGAACGCTGAAAGACTTTGTGCAGGATCATGCTGAATTATTCCATAGTTGATTCATCACGTAATAAGCCTGCAGACGGAAGCTGCAGGCTTACAGTACATTCTACTGTCATGCAGATCAGTCTTTGAGTTATACGCCGATCTTTGCACGTACGGTATGACCCTGAATTTCCCAAACGTTTATTTTTCGGTCGTCCGCCTGAAATGCATATATTTTTGATAAAATTCAGGTCCGCTTCTGGCACAGAGTCGACAGTGACAGCATTATCACCACGATGAGCAAAAAGCGGACATGCTGAAACACTCATCGGTGTTTGCACGAAGTTCATCATGGTTTTCTTTGATTTCTGATACGTCAGCATTCAGCCCGGCTCTCCAGCCGGGTTTTTGCTGATCTGCCAGAAGCCTCATTTCATAAACATAATCTGAGGGGATGAGGGAGATTCAGCGCTTTCTGCCAGCAGCAGAGACGTTACTTCATGTAGGAACGGATTACCGCCACAATCTCATCAAGATCTTCCTTTCTTTCCTGTTCAGAGGCTTTTTCATCCATCAAATGTTCCCGGATATGGCCTTCCAGTAACTCACTCATCAGCCCGTTAACGGCACCTCGCACTGCGGCTACCTGCTGAAGGATCTTCAGACATTCCTGACCGGACTCCAGCGCCGTTTCGAGCGAGGCAGCCTGACCTTTGATACGGCGCACACGGGTAAGCAGGCTCTTCTGATTATTTAATGTATGTCCCATTGCCGATCTCCTGTCGATTAGGATGTATACTGGGGTATAGTATATTGGTTTAGTTTACGGTCCTTTTGGCCGTCTGCAACTTATCACGACCGGATCACGACATGAATGCTTTTTCCGTATTACTCAGCCAGGGCACGTCCAGTGCGCTGTTGTTTATACCCAGCGCAATACTGCTGGGCGCACTTCATGGCCTGGAACCTGGCCATTCAAAAACGATGATGGCGGCTTTCATTGTTGCGATCAGGGGGACAGTGAAACAGGCGGTCATGCTGGGTCTGGCGGCGACGCTGTCGCATACCGCCGTGGTCTGGCTTATTGCGATGGGAGGCATGTACATCAGCCAACAGTTTACCGCTGAGGCTGCTGAACCCTGGCTTCAGCTAATCTCCGGGATCATTATTCTGCTTACCGCCGTCTGGATGTTCTGGCGCACCGCATCTGATGCGCGGGAGTGGAAGAAAGGGCAGGGCAGAGAACATCATGAACACGATGAAAGCCACGTCATTGATACCGGTCACGGCAAAGTCAGACTCGCTATTGATGAGTCTGTTGGCCCAGCCCGATGGGTCCTTACCACCCTGTCGGGCCACCAATGGACTGAAGATGATGTCGTCGTGACGACCCGCCGCCAGGATGGTTCAGGCCAGGTATTCTGCTTTACCCCGCAGAATGGATCGCTTATTTCTGAAGAGGTTATTCCTGAGCCACATACGTTTAGTGCGCGCCTTGAGCTGGCACATCGCAGCCATGTTCACGGCTACGATGTAGCTTTTCATGAACACGATCACGCAGAGCTGGAAGGGCTTGAGGTTGGAACTGCTGCATATCAGGATGCTCACGAACGGGCTCACGCCAACGATATTCGCCGTCGGTTCGACGGGCGTGAAGTCAGTAATGCGCAGATCCTTCTTTTTGGGCTGACGGGCGGACTGATCCCCTGCCCGGCGGCTATCACCGTTCTGCTCCTGTGCCTCCAGGTTGAACAATTTACGCTTGGCGCCGCTCTGGTGGTCTGCTTCAGCATCGGATTAGCGCTGACGCTTGTCACCGTGGGCGCTGGCGCCGCGCTGAGCGTTCACCACGCCAGCAGGCGCTGGAAAGGCTTTGCCGGTATTGCACGCCGGGCACCTTATTTTTCCAGTGCCCTGATTGCGGTGGTCGGCATATATATGGCCTGCCATGGGCTCAACGGTTTGAATAAATAAAGAGGTGTGAAATGGCAGTGAAATCTCCCTGCATCGACCAGTGCGTTTTTACGGGTAAAAATGGATGGTGCGAAGGATGTGGACGAACGCGCAAAGAAGCACAGGACTGGCGCAGGTTGTCACCCTTTCATCAGAAGGCAATTGAGCGCGCGCTTGCAGGCCGGATGAACATACTGCGCACAAAATCCTGATACTGATTGAATCAGAAGCGAGGCCTCTCCTGATGCGGCCTCCCTGCCATCAGTCCGACCTGCCTCTGCTCTGTCCTCGCCAGCCTATCCCGCCTGCCGCACCACCCACGTTTCATTCACTGACCGGGTCTCTGCGGCACGCTCATCCGCGTTAAGGTTTTTTTAATCTTCGGCGGTAAGAATGAAGGTCGCTCTTTTTCTGAACAGGGTGGGTGTTTTATAACCGGCGTTCAGCGTCGGATATTTCTGCTCCCTGAATGCAGCGCGAGGTTCACCTGCCGGAAATTAAATCGATGGCTGATTCGGTCCCGGACGGCGCAGGGACTGTCGTCTTTCAGTAAACATGTCCCTGCATAGTGGCTTTCAGGAGCCAGTCAGGTTATCCGCACGGGACCATTTATATTAACCCGTCTTACCAATTTCAAGCGCTGAATCAGGTGTTGAATGGACAGAAAGAACGGCTGTTAAGCTCGCTTTCCGACAGGCAGAAAGGGTTTTTTGGCTTCATACCACAAAAAAGGTTTGAGACATTCCTCCCGCTGGCGGGAAAACCCCGGGATCTGCGAGTTGACATTTTGTGCTTTTTAGATAGTTTAAGTTAAATTATTCTTAACCTTAAAGACATGGGCGAACTGGTTAATGCGCATTCTGATCTTTGATAAAAATCAGGCTTCATCCCGCTTTGCCCCGGCGTTGATCTCACGGCTGGGATTTGTGACCGATACGTTTTCAGACACGGATAACGCACTGCGTTCGCTTAAAAAATTCTCTCCTGACGTGTTTATCATCAGCACTCATCAGCTTTGCGAGCAGCACTGTGCGCTGATCAGACGTTACCGCAAGCGGGGATTTACAACGCCGGTAATCGTCACCGCGACCGAAAGTACGCAGGTTCTGCGGATTGCTGCTTATGAAGCCGGCGCGGATGACATTGTGTCCGATGAGATCGAGCCTGAAGAGTTTGTCGCGCGTATCAGCGCCATCGACCGCCGCAGCCGGGGAATTGCCTCAAGCCGGATAACGCTGCCGCCCTATGAGCTGGACCTGACGGGTAAGCAGGTATTAAAAAATGGTACGCAGATCGAACTGACCAACTTCGAATATCTGGTCGCCGAGTTCCTGATGAAACGCAATGGAAAAGTCGTGACGCGGGATGAGCTGATGGGCCAGCTTTACGCCGATGCGGATCTGCGCAACCAGGATGTGGTTAACGTTCTGATCTGTCGGCTGAAGAAAAAACTGTGCCGGGATTCCGGGTTTCAGATCCAGAGTATCCGCGGGCTTGGGTATGTCTTCCGGCAGCAGCTATAGCGGCCCGACGCTGAGCCGGTTCGCGTAAGCTAACGCGAGCGATTGCTCAGGCCCGGGCGTCGGTGTCATGCCGGACAATCTGCGTGGCAGGGCCGGGCAGACGGAATCTCCGCCTCTCTTTAGCGCGGAGTCAGTGATATCGGTTCCAGCAGAGGCCTGCTTATCACGCCGCGCCATAAAAAAGGGCCTGCGCCGCAGGCCCCGAAAGTTAACGCAGCCTCAGCTGCTTCTGAACGTCACCACCGGAAAGCGTGATCGCTCATCCATGGCCCCAATGGCCCTGTTCCCGGCCGTCCGGGCCGCAGACGCACGGACCCGGCGGGCTGAGGATGATCCGGTCACCCGGTAGTCAGGATGCCACTCCTGAGAATTAATGACCGCTCAGCAGTTTTTCCGCTTCTTCGGGGTTTTCATGCACGCCGAAACGATCGACGAGCGTCCGGGTCGCGTCATTCATCCCTCTGATTTCCACCACGGCGCCTTCCTGGCGGAACTTAATCACAATACGATCCAGCGCGCTGACCGACGTGATGTCCCAGAAATGGGCGTGCGTCACGTCGATGATTACGCGCTTCAGCGGCTCGCGAAAGTCGAAGTGGCGGGTGAAGCGATCGGCCGAAGCAAAGAAGACCTGCCCGGTAACCGTATAGGTCCGGGTCTCCTCTTTCCGCTCAGAGGTGACTGCCATAAAGCGGGCTACCTTCGTGGCGAAGTTCAGGGACGCAATCAGTACACCGGTCAGCACGCCAAACGCCAGGTTGTGAGTTGCCACCACTACGGCAACGGTCGCCAGCATCACCACGCTGGTTGAAAGCGGATGCGTGCGCAGGTTCGCAATTGAACGCCATGAGAAGGTGCCGATGGAAACCATAATCATCACCGCCACCAGCGCGGCCATAGGGATCTGCGACACCCAGTCGCGCAGGAACACCACCATCAACAGCAGCACCACGCCCGCCGTCAGCGTAGAGAGCCGTCCGCGACCGCCCGACCTGACGTTAATCACCGACTGACCAATCATCGCGCAGCCCGCCATCCCGCCAATAAACGATGTGCAGATATTGGCGATGCCCTGCGCCTTGCACTCGCGGTTCTTGTCGCTCGGCGTGTCGGTCATGTCATCCACAATGGTGGCCGTCATCATGGACTCCAGCAGTCCGACCACGGCGAGTCCCGCTGAGTAGGGCAGGATAATCAGCAGGGTATTAAGGTTAAGCGGGATGTCCGGAAGGAGGAACACCGGCAGGCTGTCCGGCAGTTTGCCCATGTCACCCACCGTGCGCACATCCAGATGCAGCCACATGGAAATCGCGGTCAGCACAACGATGCAGACCAGCGGGGAGGGAAGGGTTTTATTCAGGAGGGGGAAGAGATAAATAATCGCCAGACCGGCAGCCGTGAGCGCGTAGACGTGCCAGGTCACGTGGGTCAGCTCCGGCAGCTGCGCCATGAATATCAGTATGGCCAGCGCATTAACAAATCCGGTCACGACCGAACGGGAGACATAGCGCATCAGACTGCCAAGCTTCAGGTATCCGGCCATCAGCTGGATGATGCCGGTCAGCACGGAGGCCGCCAGCAGATACTGCAGCCCGTGATCTTTCACCAGCGTGACCATCAGCAGCGCCATCGCGCCGGTGGAGGAGGAGATCATCGCCGGGCGACCGCCCAGAAAGGCCATGACGAGGGGGATGCAGAAGGCGGAATAGAGCCCGACCTGCGGATCGACGCCAGCGATGATAGAAAAGGCGATCGCTTCAGGAATAAGCGCGAGCGCAACCACAATACCGGCAAGGACGTCACCACGGACGTTACCCAGCCAGTCCTTACGCGTTGAGGACAGCAGCATAGTCATTTCTCAGATTTTAGATACGGTCAGCCCTTGAGGGCAGAATATTCAGGTACGAAAAAGCACATCCGCAGACGGGATGTTATTGAGTGCGCGACTGAGATGTCTCAGTGCAGCAGGGAGGGGGGACGACTCAGGGTGGCGTAAGACGCATGATGTCTGAAATCTCCTTTACGGCAACAGCGTGCCTTCAGGATGGATGTAAACCAGGCTCCGGTGACGGGCGCTGGCGGCGAAGTCCGATCGGCACATCAGGCCAATCGGGACAGGCTGAATACTATAAACGAAAGCAGGATGAGGTCAATCTCTGCTCAAAATGCCGGGCAGGGACAAAAAGCAGTGCATGGCTGACGACGCGCGGGGGAATCCGGCCCGGCAGGATCGCATCAGGCAGGACAGAGGTAAATCGTGCACCCCCGGCTATGCTTACTCTGAAGCCGGATGTGCGCCGCGCCGGGCGTAACCCACGCGGGCCATCTCTGACGATGCCGTTACAGCTGCTGTTCTTCACACCGGGGATGCAGCAGAACGATCATCTCAGAGGCCGTGCTGACTGTTCAGCCGTAACTGAAATTAATGATAACAGGTGACATGATGTCTAAAACGCAGTGGATTATTCACCGGCTGACCCGCCAGCTCTGGTTTCGCAGCTCACTGTTCGCCGTGCTGGCGGTGATCACTGCCCTGGTTGCCATCGCGATTAAGCCTTTCATTCCCATCTCTATGTCGGGCATCGTGGGAAGTGACGCGGTGGATAAGATACTGACTATCCTCGCCTCCAGTATGCTGGCCGTGACGACCTTTTCGCTTAACATCATGGTGACGGCGTACAATTCTGCCAGCAGCAGCGTCACGCCGCGCGCGACGGTTCTGCTGCTCGAAGACAGCACCACACAGACCATGCTGGCAACCTTTATCGGCTCTTTCCTGTACAGCCTGGTGGGGATTATCGCGCTCGGCATGGGGGCTTATGGCATGCAGGGGCGCGTTATTCTGTTTTTTGTCACCCTGGCCGTGATTGCCATGATCGTGATCACCCTGCTGCGCTGGATACAGCATCTGGCGCAGTTTGGCTGCCTGTCTGATACGTCGCATCGCGTTGAGGAGGCCACGACGGCGGCCCTTCACCACCGCCTCCGGTCGCCCTGCATGGGCTGCGCCTTCTGGGACGGCATCCTGCCGGAAACGATCCCGCTGCACCGTGTTTATCCGCCGCAGGCGGGCTATCTGCAGCATCTGGACCTGCAGGAACTTGCCGGCTTCGCAGAGGAAAAAGCGTGCCATCTCTATCTCACCGCGCAGCCCGGCAGTTTTGTGCATGGCGCGGCCCCGCTGTTCTGGTGCGACAGGCCGCTTGCGGATGAGGACCTTCAGCGACTGCTCAGCGCGTTTACCCTGGGTGAACAGCGCTCGTTTGAACAGGACCCCCGTTTTGGACTCTGCGTCCTGTCTGAAATTGCCTCACGCGCACTCTCTCCGGCGGTTAACGACCCCGGCACGGCAATCGATATTATCGGGCGGGCGGTCCGGCTGTTCAGCCCCAGCGAACCGCAGGAATCGGAGACTCCGCAGTATCCCCGGCTCTTTATGCAGCCCGCCGGGATAGGCGATATGTTCGACGATATGTTTACCGGCATCGCACGCGATGGGGCCGCCCTGGTGGAGGTACAGCTGCGCCTGCAGAAAGCGCTTCAGGCGTTAGCGATGATTGCACCGCATCGCTATGGCGCGGAGGCGAAGCGTCATGCGCAGCTTGCGCTGGTGCGTGCCAGCGTCGCAATGACCAGCGAAGCGGACAAAGCGGCGGTGGAACGGGTTGCCCGCTGGCAGGCAGAGGCCGTTATCTCCGACAAAACGCTGAATAACTGACCAAACGACGCCGTTTCGCTTTTACTCTTTTATACTGATTGTTACATTTGGTCTTCATTCATCTTGATCAGGATACCTATGTCTTCATCAGAAACTGAAACGCAACACAAGCGAAGCCACATTAATCCACCCGTATTTTTCACCTCTGCCGCACTGATTTTTATCCTGGTTGCCTTTGCTGCGCTCTTCCCTGAACAGGCTGATGTGCAGCTGGGCGCACTGCAAAACTCCCTGTTTGCCAACGCCAGCTGGTTCTATATCCTGGCCGTTGCGCTGATTTTGCTGACGGTCGCCTACCTGGGCTTCTCCCGCTATGGCGACATCAAGCTCGGCCCGGATCATGCGGAACCCGATTTCAGCTACCACTCCTGGTTTGCCATGCTTTTTTCAGCAGGCATGGGCATCGGACTGATGTTCTTCGGCGTGGCGGAGCCCGTGATGCACTACATGGCACCGCCCACGGGCCAGCCGGAAACGGTTGAGGCCGCACGGGAAGCCCTGCGCATCACCTTCTTCCACTGGGGTCTGCACGCCTGGGCCATTTATGCCATCGTGGCGCTGATTCTGGCGTTCTTCAGCTACCGCCACGGATTACCGCTGACGCTGCGTTCGGCGCTCTATCCGATTATCGGCGATCGGATCTACGGCTGGATGGGCCATGCTGTCGATATTTTTGCCGTTATCGGTACGGTCCTGGGCGTGGCAACCTCGCTGGGTTACGGCGTGCTGCAGGTGAATGCCGGGCTGAATCACCTGTTTGGTCTGCCGGTTAACCAGACCATGCAGGTCATTCTGATTGTCGGGATCACCGCGCTGGCGACACTCTCCGTGGTTTCGGGGCTGGATAAGGGCATCCGCATCCTGTCCGAAATCAACCTGACGCTGGCCGTGCTGCTGCTGATTATGGTGGGCGCACTGGGTCCGACCGTGCTGCTGCTGAAATCCTTTGTCGAGAACACCGGCGGCTATCTCTCCGAACTGGTCACCAAAACCTTCAACCTCTATGCCTATGAGCCTAAATCGGGTAAGTGGCTCGGCGGCTGGACGCTGTTTTACTGGGGCTGGTGGCTGGCCTGGTCGCCATTTGTCGGAATGTTTATTGCCCGTGTTTCACGCGGCCGCACCATCCGCGAGTTCGTGACCGGCGTCCTTTTCGTGCCAGCCGGTTTCACGCTGCTCTGGATGACATTCTTCGGCAACAGCGCAATCTGGCTGATTATGCAGGAGGGGGCCACCGATCTGGCGCAGACGGTGATGAGCGACCAGACCCTGGCGCTGTTCAACTTCCTGGAGCACTTCCCCTTCAGCGCGGTGCTCTCCTTTATCGCCATGGCGATGGTCGTCGTGTTCTTTGTCACCTCCGCCGACTCCGGCGCGATGGTGGTGGATACGCTGGCGGCGGGCGGAAACGACAACACACCGGTCTGGCAGCGCATCTTCTGGGCCGGACTGATGGGTGTCGTCGCGGTCACGCTGCTGCTGGCGGGCGGAATGAAGGCCCTGCAGACCGTGACCATCGCCAGCGCGCTGCCCTTTGCGGTGATTCTGCTGATGTCGATCTATGGCCTGCTGAAGGCGCTGCGCATTGACGCCTGGAAACGTGACAGTAAGCAGATTGCCACCATCGCCCCAACCGCGGCGCGTAATCCGATCCCGTGGCAGCGGCGGTTACGCAATATCGCGCACTTCCCGAAACGCTCACAGGTGAAGCGGTTCATGGCCGAGGTGATCTATCCGGCGATGGAGATGGTAGAGCAGGAGCTGGCGAAGCAGAATACCGTGTCGCATACCTCAAACGAGGTTGAAGATCGGGTGCGCTTCGAGGTGGATTTGGGCGACGAGCTTAACTTTGTCTATGAAGTGCGGGCCCGCGCCTATCTGCAGCCAGCCTTTGCCCTGGCGGGCATGTCCGGCAGCGACAAGGCAGAGGAGCAGAAATATTACCGTGCCGATGTTTATCTCAAGGAAGGGGGTCAGGATTATGATGTGATGGGCTGGAATCAGGAGCAGATCATCAATGATATTCTCGATCAGTATGAGAAGCATCTGCACTTCCTGCACATCGTACGCTGATGCAGCGCTGAGTTGAAAAAGAGGAGCCTGGCTCCTCTTTTTTTATCCTGGCGCGCTTTCTGTGCCCGCGACGGCGGGTCATCTCTCTCCGGTTGCGCATGGCGCTGAGCCCGGTCCCGCCGTCACTCTCAACGGAAGCCGGGCACGGCAGGCTGGCGCTGTCCGCGCTGCGTTCTTCCGGATCTTTTTTTTTCAGCCCGCCTGCTGCTGTGTAACATTATCAGACAGGGCGCACGTCCGCGCCTGCCGGGTATGCTGAGCTGAATCGCGAGTCAGCGCGGCACTCCGTGCCAGGGCGACCGGCGAAGCCTGCGTCATGCTGCCCGTGACGGTCAGATCCCCAGGCTGGCCAGCAGATCATCCACGTCATCCTGACTGGCCGCCTGTTCAGCGGGCGCAGGCGACTGAGGCGGCGCGGCACGTTCGCTGGAGGCCGCTGAAGCGGATTTATCGCGGATGATCTGAATCAGCTGCTGTTCGCACTGATTCAGAACCGCCATCATGCGCTGCACAATCTGTCCGGTCAGATCCTGAAACCCCTGCGCCATCATGATGGCGTGAAGCTGCTGCTGGGTCAGGCCGGTGATACGCGGCACGTCATCCAGCCAGGCCCGCGTGTCCGCCGCCAGCGTCTGCGCCTGGTCGTCGGTAAACGGACGTTCGGCGTTCGCTTCCCAGCGTTGCGTGAGTTGCTCTGCGTGATCGGCCAGCAGCGTCTGCATTGGCTGGGTAATTTCGACGCTGTTAATGACGCCATCTGCGGCTTCCCGCGTCAGCGTGACGACGTAGCCGAGCCGTTCACGCGCGTCCGGGATGCTGCCCGCCACCTCGGCAATGGTTTTATCAAGCCCCAGCTGTTGCAGACTGTCGTGCAGCGTCCGCAGGATAGCGCCAGTCCGCGCGGTGATCTCGCTGATTTGCTGTTGCTCATTGTGGGTATCGGGTAATGGCATGGATGTTATCTCCTGTGTACAAAATGTCGCTACCAGTGGTTATCGGCAGTTCGCCACGGTTTTTGAATCTCCTGAAAATCTTTCATGCCAGAGAGACGAACAACAGAAGAGGGCGTCACAGCGCGGGCATGCCCGAAGCGCGAGGGCCTTTGCCCTGAGCGGCGCTTCCGTCACCGACGTGCATCCGTCAGGTCAGTGATGGCGGGGCGGCCAGCGGGCCAGCCCGGTAAAGCGGATAGACAAGCCCTGCCAGAGTCCGTAGCCTTGATAAGAAAGGTTATTGCTCCCTAAAGAGTCCATGATGAAAAGTGATATCAGCGGGTTGGATCTCAATCTTCTCAAAGCCCTGGATGCGCTGCTCGATGAAGGCAGCGTGACGCGCGCCGCCCGGCGTCTCTCGCTGACGCAGCCTGCCGTCAGCGGTATGCTGACCCGTTTACGAGACTATTTTGACGACCCGCTTTTTGTTCGCAGCAGTCACGGTATGGTGCCGACAAGGCGAGCCACCGAGCTGGCGGGGCCGGTAAAAAATATTCTTACGGATATCGCCGTTCTGGTGAGATCGCCTGACTTTGACCCTGAAACCGCAGAGATGGTCTATTCGATTGCCGCCACCGATTATGCTCTCAGCGCGGTGGTCGTTCCCCTGATCGCCCGGCTGAAAAAGCAGGCGCCCCTTATCCGGATTGCCGTAAGGCCCGTTGATGACGAGCGCATGCATCAGCAGTTGTCCTGTGGCGAACTTGACCTGGCACTGGTAACGCCGCAGACCACGCCCGGCGATCTGCATGCAAGAGCGCTTTTTGAGGAGGAGTATGTCTGTGTCGCGGGCCGTCACCATCCTCTGGCCGCCGCCACGGCAAAAATGACGCTTGAACAGTTCTGCGAACAGGAGCACATCCTGGTTTCAACGGAAGGGCGCTTTGCGGGCGTCACCGACGAGGTGCTGGCGCAGCGGGGTCGTGAAAGGCGGGTGGGCGTGTCGGTAAACAGTTTTCTGGTCGTTCCCGATATTTTGCGCGTGACGGAGATGATGGCGGTAGTACCCGCCCGTCTGGTGCCGATGGACAGCAACCTGGCTGTGATCCCTCTGCCTGTTGCGATTCCGGGTTTTACCAAAAGCATGGCGTGGCATGAACGCACCCATCGCGATCCGGCACATCAATGGATCCGCGCCCTGTGCCTTGAAACAGTCCGTAAACCCTTTCCTGATATAAGTTAACTTATAGAGTTGATCACTAATCGCGATTCGTTTTATTACGCGGGCGGCGGAATAATGGCGGCTGTCGCGTCAGATAGCCTTTACTGATGGCACTGACGCTGCAGAAGATAACCACCGCTGGAGAAAACGATGAATGCGATTTACTGGCCGGAAGGCTATGCGCCTGGCTTCACCGATAACTTTGTTTCAAATGAAATTATTATTGCGGGGCTGGCGGTTGAAACGATCTGGCCTTTACTGAGTCAGCCCTTTCTGTGGCCGGACTATTATAAAAACGCCGCCGATGTCCGCTTTTATGACAGCAAAGGTCCGGAGCTGGAGGACGGGGTGCGTTTCTTTTTCAGCACCTTTGGGTTTCCGGTTGAGGCGCAGGTGGTGGAATGTGTGCCGCCGTCAGAGGGGCAGCCTGCGCGCCTGGCATGGCACGGCTGGTCCGGTAAAGAGAACACGCCTGAGCGTCTGGATGTGCATCATGCCTGGCTGCTGGAGGATCTTCCCGGCAACCGGGTTCGTATCCTGACGCAGGAAACGCAGAAGGGCGCGCCGGCAAAGGCGCTGGCCATCACCCGCCCGAATCCCATGCTGAATGGCCATCAGGAATGGCTCGACGGACTGACTGAGGCGGCAATGAAAAAATGACCGCTTTCCGGAGACGGTGTTAACCGGGGCGACGGGCCCTTCAGCGTGCCAGCATGCTGGCACGTTTTTATGAGATTAAAACACCGGCAGCAGATGAAACTCGCTGAGCGTCCACGAGAGGATATTCAGCACCGCGAAGGTCATGATGATGCCCAGCTGCAGCGGATCCCACCTGCTGCTCTGATAGCCGGAAGCGGGGCGTGCCTTCATCTTCAGATGGAGCATTCCCGGAATAATGACGGCCCAGAGCGTTGCGAGCAGGCCCGCATAGCCGATGGCGGTGACGAATCCATCGGGATAAAGCAGCGACAGACTTAACGGCGGCAGGAAGGTTATCGCCGTGGCTTTGAGGCGGCCCATCCGGGTGGTGGGGATGCTGAAGCGATCGCTGATGTAGTCCACCAGACCGGCGGTGACTCCCACGAAGGAGCAGATAACCGCAAAATGTGAAAACACAGAGAAGAGCAGCGAGAGCCGGGTGGTCACGCCGTCAGGGTTAAACGCCCGCATCAGGGCGGCAATGTCACCGCCCTGTCGGGCGATCTCCGGGAACGCGGAACGGGGCAGGTTGCCCATGGTGCAGACGATCCAGAACAGATAGATAACCAGCGCCATCGCCGTGCCGATGCACAGGCACCGTTTCACCCGGCGGGCATCGCCATCGTAATAGGCGATCAGGCCGGTGATGTTACCGTGATAGCCGAACGAGGCGAGGCAAAAGGGCACGATACCGAGCATATAGGGCCAGTAGGTTCCCGCCGGGTTATCGCTATCCAGCAGGTAATCGCTGTTCACGGTCGTCAGTAATCCGCCAAACAACGCCAGCAGCAGCACGATTTTGGCGATGAGCAGAACCGACATGATCCGGCCTATGCTGCTGGTTCCCAGCCAGACGATAGCGGCAACCGTCACGCCCAGGATGATTTTTGCGTCTGAAGATGAGACGCTGAGGCCGGTCAGGGCGCTCAGTGAGTGCTCGTAAACCGGCCCGGTAGCGGAAATATAGGCATAGGTCAGAATGCCCAGCACAAACATCAGGCTCAGGCCGTTGATCTCCGCCCAGCCGCGACCTGACAGGTCACGGACGATTCTGTCATAGCCGGTTTCCAGCGGATAGTGCTGGCTGACGCGCTGAAACAGCAGGCCACTGATCAGCATACTGATCCAGCTGAACGCCAGTATCAGCAACGACCAGCCAAACCAGGCGCCCGCCATCACAACCGGCAGGATGAACATTCCTGCACCAACCACCGTGCCGCAAATGATGGTCGCTCCCCAGAATACCGAAGGGGAACGCCCCGTAATTGCACTGTCTGACATGTGGGTTTCCTGAAGCGTTAAAGTGAGCGCAGAAGAATAGCGTTATTCGCCAGGGTATGGCGAATTAACTTGCGATCTTCTTCCGGTTATCTGTTCAGAAACAGGTCAACTTCGCCGTTCAGAGGTCAGTATGCAGGCGATCGTGTTAACCGGCGTCCGCATGCCGCCGGTTACGCAAAATCAGTGCGGGAGTGAGGTCTCGTGCAGGTGACGCCAGAGGAGTTCATCATCTCTGTTGACGTCGAACACCACCGTGGAGAAGCGCAGCGTCGGGGGCTGATCCGGCAGGCGCTGTAACTCTTTATAGACAACCGTTGCGCTCTTTTCGCCCTCAGCAATGATCCGCATATCGCTGATTTCAATCTCCAGACCAACGCGGGCGCCGCGCTGTGTGCGGAAGAACGAGGTCAGGGTCGTGATGTCCAGCATACCGCCGCCAGGCGTTACCATCGAAAAAGCGGGGCTGAAACGCGCCAGAAGCTGGTCACAGATTTCATTCTTTGCCGCGTGGTTGCCCAGCCACGCCCTGATTAAGTTATGGGCATCCAGGACTTCCTGAAAATAGCGATTCATTGTGACTCCCCGTTAAGCATAATTATTACTCTGTGATTAGCGATGCGCAGGGCGCACAGCAGCGGGATTGCCGCACTGCAGGCCGCAATCGCAAAGCAGAGTTGATAGGCGTGTTGCGGGGCCATCCCCGCGTTCGCCAGAAGATTGAACAGCAGGCTGACCAGCGTCACACCAAGGCAGAAACTGAGCTGGCGATTGATGTTCCACAGGGCGCTGGCATCCGCCAGATCGCGATCGTCGATCTGTATAAACGCCGCACTTTGCGCCGTGCTGCTGCAGAGGCTGCCCCCGAATCCCATCAGCGTGAAGGCCAGCAGGCAGAGCGGGGTGTCCGCTGCCTGCTCCGTCAGCGCCAGCAGGCCCATCCCCGCCGCCTGTGCCAGGCATCCGGCAATCAGCAGCGGTCGCGGCCCCCGGCGGTTGAACGTTCTGCCCGTCAGGCTGATAGCGGCAAAAGAGGCCAGCGACCACGGCAGCATCAGCGCACCCGCGACGCTGGCGGCCATACCCAGCTGATTCTGCAGATAAAGCATGGCGATCACACTCACGCCGGTAAACACGCCAGGGATGAACTGATAGATCAGCATCGCGGTGTGAAATAGCGGGTCCTTCACCAGTCGCAGGTTCAGGAGAGGTCGGCTCTTTCTGCACGCGTTTCTGACATACCCGGCCAGCACGACCAGTCCGGCCAGCAGCATCAGCGCGCCCTCCCCAGGCCGCGCCGCCTCACCCAGCGCGGTCAGGCTGAGAAGGATCAGCGTGAGCGCGGCACTCCCGCCGAGAAACCCAGTGAGGTCCAGCGGATCGGTTTTCGCCGTCGGGCGATCCGGTTTCAGCCACCATGCCGCCAGCATAAAGGCCATTACCGCCAGGGGCAGGCTGACAAGAAACACTCCACGCCAGCTGAGATGCTCGACCAGTACGCCTCCCAGAGCGGGCGAGAGTGCCGGTGCCAGCAGGGCAACCAGCATCACTACGGATGAGAGTCTGGCGCGCTCATGGTTCTGGTAAAGGGCATAGGTCAGCGTCTGACCGATCGGAATCAGCAGTCCGCCGCCGATCCCCTGCAGCCAGCGCCAGGCGATGAGGTGTGAAATCGATGCGGCTGCACTCACTCCGCAGGTACTGACGATAAAAATGAGCAGTGAGAGCATAAACAGACGCCGGGCGCCCAGGCGGCCAGCCAGCCAGCGGCTCAGAGGAATCACCAGGGTCAGCCCCAGAATGTAGCCGTTACTGATCCACGCCAGCTGGCTGACCGGGGCATCGAAGTGTCGGCCAATCTCCGGGTAGGCGACGCTGGCGATAAACATGTTCACCAAATCGATAAAAAATCCCAGCAGATAAACGCTGGCGACACGGACGCGATAGGTCATTTTGATTCCGGTAGCGGGAGGCTGTGGCGCGCAGTATAGGCGTGACGACGAACGGGATAAATTCGCTTCCGGTTGTTACACTGTCAAAAATATTTTGACAATCAGCCAGCGCAAAGGAGAGGGCAATGATCAATATGCAACGGCTGGGGATATTCGTCGCGGTGGCGGAAGCGGGCAGTTTTACCGGTGCGGCGCAGACGCTGGGGCTGACCAAAGCGGTGGTCAGTTTTAACGTCAGGCAGCTTGAGCAAGAGCTGGGTGTCTCGCTGCTCATCAGGAGTACCCGCCGTGTTTCAACCACCGATACCGGTGAACGGTTTTATCATCGCTGCCTTCAGCTGCTGCAGGATGCGGAAAGCGTGCTGGAGGATGTCCGCAGCGATCACGCAGGGTTAAGCGGACTGCTCAGGATCACGACGACGCCCGAGTATGGCGCCCGCGTGGTTGTTCCGGCGCTGGCCGCCTTTGCCGCTATTCATCCGCAGTTGCGCATCCAGCACGTTTCGTCATCTCAGAATGACGATCTGATTGCCGGTCGCTTTGATGTCGCGATCCGGCTCGGTCAGCTGGCCGATTCAAATCATCACGCCCGGCTTATCGATCAGTTCGCGATTCTGACCGTGGCGGCACCAGGCTATCTCGACACGCTGGCAGGGGCTGCCATCCGGGACCTGACACAGCTCGCGTCGGCAGACTGGATTGCGCACAGCCGCTTAGCGACGCCGCTAAGCTGGCAGGTGATCACGCCTGTCGGAGAAAGTGTGCTCTTCAGCGCCCGTCATCCCGCCATGATCACGGCAGACAGTGCCTCTTCGCTGCTGGCTTTTGCTCTGGCGGGGGCGGGTGTGGCTCTCCTGCCCGCCTGGCTGGTGCAGGATGAAATAAACCGCGGCAGGCTGACGCATGTGCTGCCCGATCATCTCTTTCCGCGCCAGGGGATCTACGCCCTCTACCCCAATACCCGCCATGTGCCGGAGAAGGTGCGCGCCTTTATCGATTTTCTGAGCGATCGTTCCGGTGCGGCGGAGAGGGCGTGATCAGGCGGCGGCGATACCCGCCGTCTGTCCGGATTAAAGGGCCGCCTTAATCGCCGCGTCCATCTTTTCCGGCGGGGTGATCGGTGCGAAACGCCTGAGCGGCTGACCATCGCGACCGATTAAAAACTTCGTGAAGTTCCACTTAATCCGACCGCCCAGGACGCCGGGTAACGCCGTTTTCAGATAGCGAAACAGCGGATGCGCCGACGCGCCATTGACCTCGACTTTGGCGAACATCGGAAAACTGACTCCGTAGTTGATGTGGCAGGTCTGCGCGATCTCGTCGGCACCGCCAGGCTCCTGTTTACCAAACTGATTACAGGGGAACCCCAGAATCACCAGGCCCTGATCGGCATACTTTTTATATAGCGTTTCCAGGCCCGCATACTGCGGCGTGAATCCACATTTGCTGGCGGTATTCACCACCAGCACTACCCTGTCAGCGAAGTCGGCCATCGTGACAGGCTGGCCATCCAGGCGGGTGGCGGTGAATTGATAAAAGGGCGACATACCATAATCCTCAGAGCATAATCCGTATTGCGTCAACCATAACACAGTGAGCGCAGCCGCCGTTCAGCTGAACGCCCCTGCGGGCTGCCTGGCAGGCGGGCGAAAAGAGGCGCTCTCCGCCCGCCTGAACGCGACCCCAGGCACAGGGTCAGGGGATTAGCCGTTGTCGCGGAAGCCGGGATAGAGGCTCATTCCGCCATCAATAAACAGCGTGGTGCCATGCACGTAGTCGGACAGGTCACTGGCCAGCCACACGACCGCATTAGCCACATCTTCCGCGTCGCCGATGCGGCCATAGGGGATCAGTTTCAGCAGTTCTTTGCCTGCCTCGCCCTGCGTAGTGTCTTCATTGATTGCGGTGGCGATCGCGCCCGGTGCGATACCGTTAACGCGGATGCGCTCTTCACCTACCTCCTGCGCCAGGGTCTGCATCAGCAGATCCACGCCCCCTTTGGAGGCGGCGTAATTGACATGGCCCGCCCACGGAATGCGCTGGTGCACCGAACTCATATGGATAATTTTGCCCGCCGCGCGGCTGATCTGCGTGTCGTGGTTCTGTTTGCGGAACTGGCGCAACGCGGCGCGTGCGCAGAGAAACTGGCCGGTCAGATTCACGTCAATGACGGTGTTCCAGTCTTCAAGAGTCATCTCGATGGAGGGCGCATCTTTCTGGAGGCCGGAGTTGGCGACCAGGATATCCAGCCTGCCAAATTCCGCGATCGTCTGGCTGAAAAGGGCGTCAACGTCCGCCTCTTTCGACACGTCGCCCTTCACGGCGATGGCCTGGCCTCCCGCTGCGCGGATTTTTTCAACCAGTTCCTCGGCCGGTTCTGCCTGACGATGGTAGTTCACCACCACACTGGCTCCTGCCCTGGCGAGTCCTTCTGCACAGGCATAGCCGAGGCCAGAGCTGGCGCCGGTGACCAGTGCAACCTGGTTTTCGAGTGATAAGATCATGAGGCTTCCTTTATTGGCAGATGATGAGCTTCATTAACCCGGCTGGCGTTATCCAGGGCATAAACGTCGATGCTTCGCTGACATGACGTTCAGTTACCCTGACGCTGGCTGACGCGCGCTCCGGGGCTGAGTCACTGAATTATAGATGCGAAGTCGGGGGTTGGCCGTTATCCTCGGGGTAAGGAGGATTAGCGCGAGACAGTAAGCGGCAGAAAGGCGCGACGAATATGAAGCCCGGACGGGCGGCAATCAGAGAATGCAGCCTGAGGGACAAGGTCGCTTGCGCACCCGTACTCCCCTCGTCTTGTGAAAAGCTCAGGAGCAGTCCGGCTGCACAAGTGCTCTTTCTGGCATGTAACCCGGGGAATAACTGTTCTGCCCCGCAAGTCATACGGCCTTATCTCAATGCGAAAAAGCCCGGGGCGGTCATAAGGCGCTGACTTTTTTCCATGCCGCTAAATTGTGACAGGGCCAGCTCCGCTTCCTTACCCGCGCCGGGCGTTTCACGGAGAGGGCTTAACGTGAATATCCCGCCCTGCCTGACGCCACATGCTAATGAGTTTGTTTCTGGGATGCGGATAGCAGTTCTGCAGAAGGTCCAACTCATCTAACCGGCTGACGTCGAAATGACGAAAATCATTCCGGAGCTCGCACCAGGCTGCAAGAATAATTTCACCAGAGAAGTAGCCTATCGCAAAAGGCCAGATCACTCTTTCACTCACGTGGCCCGAACGATCGGTATAAACCGCCCGGACTTTTAATCGTTGTCTTATAGCGCGTCGGATCAGGGGCGGAGCGGGCAGTACCTTGCTGGAAGGTGCTGCTTTTCCCACCAGCAATGTCGAATTTCCGAAGAGTGTCTGTAATTCGTCGGGAAGACCCTGGCTGACCTTGCCTTTTACTTCTGAGGCGGCTTTCGCAATCCCGGCGTCACCATACATCTGCACCCAGCGTAAGCCCAGCGCCAGAGCGTCTAACTGCTCCGGAGTGTACATCAGAGGGGGTAAAAGATAGCCCCGCGAAAGAATAAATCCTGTTCCTGCTTCACCCTGTATGTCAGCGCCCTGCATCCGCAGGGCCGCGATGTCACGGTAAAGGGTGCGCAGGCTGACAGAAAGTTCCGCAGCCAGTTGGTGCCCGCTTATTGGGTAGCGATGCTGATAAAGAATTTCCATCAGCGTGAGTAAGCGCCCCGCTCGCTGAGGTCCTGATGCTGACATGTTTTGTCACTGCTCCCTGCCATAGTGATCTCTCACCCATCTGAATGAGACATGCACAGAATGATACCGAATCTCTGGATACTGTACGTGGCAAATCCACCTGCCAGCAGTGAGTTTTATCAGCGCCTGTTCAATAAGGCGCCTGACATTGTACTTCCGACGTGGGCGGCGTTTTCTTTCGACAACGGTCTGAATCTCGGATTGTGGTCGACGTCCGCCCCAGATTTTATCTCCTGTGGACAAGGTAGCCGCACTGAACTGAGTTTTATGGTTGAGGATGCGCAGACCGTAGAGGCGTTGTATCAGCGATGGACAGACGCAGGCGTCAGGATGGAGCAGCAACCCGGCCAGGCTGTTTTCGGGTTAACTTTTGTCACGCTCGACCCTGACGGGCACCGCATTCGTGTCTGCATTCCGGACTAATGAGAGTCTGCCGCCTTCGCGCAGAACGTTATGATGCGAAGGCGGTATCATCGCTGGCGCCAGCACCCGCTTATTGATTCTGTGAAAGAGTTTCAGTCAACGTGGATCATTACCGGCGTTTAAAGCCCGGCCGATTCCACACCCGGTAAAGATGGAGTCAACAACGTTATCAGTAATGAACCAGTCCGCCATCGACGGCGTACTGACTGCCAGTAACGAATGGTAAACCCGGCGGGTAAGACCGCGATCGACAAAGATCAGCTTATTCGCCGAGCCAGAGACATCGATCTTACCATTCGCCAGTTAAAACTGTTCAGCAGTGGACTCAGACATATTGCCCGCTGTACAGAACAGGATCACACCCAATGTAAAGAGTTCCGGAGCGTGATCGCGAAAGGAAACCGGCTGATCCGTTAGCGAACTCTCACCATATTGGCCTGTTCTGCGATTCTGCACTCTGCGTGCAGACTCTGAGATGAGCCGCCCTGTCATCCCGACTAAGCCGACGTTTGCGGCTTCACTCTCTAAAGCCTTTATTTGCGTAAAGCGGCACTGAGATGAGATTTCACGCCAGAGACAAACATAAGGTTATCTCCTCCCGCAACACACCCTCCCTTGTACGCTGCTCCCCGCAACCCTCGGCAACGACACGCTCGTCACATAAAATAAAACTGGTGTGTACTTTTTTGTGACAACTGACACAACCTGATTACATCTTCCGGCGGAGAAGCAGTTTTATCGTGATAATGGTTTTACTGAGTACATCGATGTTTTACAGAGTACAACAAGGCGTCTGGCGTCACACACGCAGGGCGATGACAAAATTGTGAGGATCATCATGTCTGAAAAACAGCACATCACGACATTCTCTGCCGATATCGAGCAGCAGACCGTTAAAAAGGTGGTCTGGCGCATTTTGCCTTTTCTGATCGTCTGTTATCTGATTGCCATTATCGACCGCGGTAATATCGGCATGGCGTCATTGCAGATGAACGAAGATCTGGGCCTGTCAAAGGCGGTGTTTGGTCTGGCGAGTAGCCTGTTTTTCGTCGGTTACTTTCTGTTTGAAGTGCCCAGTAACCTGGCGATGCAGAAAATCGGGGCGAAAATCTGGATCTCCCGCATCATGGTGTCGTGGGGCGTCATCTCGGTCTGTACGGCGTTTGTGGAGAGCGCCAACACGCTCTATGTTCTGCGCTTTTTACTGGGTGCCGCAGAGGCCGGATTCTTCCCTGGCGTAATTCTCTATCTGACCTACTGGATCCCCGGTAAATACCGTGCGCGTGTGATTGCCACCTTCATGGTCGCGATCCCGGCGGCAAACTTTATCGGCTCGCCGATTTCGGGTCTGATTCTGTCGCTCGATGGCTGGTATGGCCTGCGCGGCTGGCACTGGTTGTTTATCCTGGAAGGGATCCCGGCCGTGATTCTGGGCATCGCCGCCTTCTTCTTACTCAGTAATCGTCCCTCCAACGCCAGCTGGCTGAACGAGGAGCAGAAAGCCTGGCTGAACGCGACGCTGGATGCTGAAAACGCGAAGAAAAAAGCGATTGGCCATATCTCGCTGTGGCAGCTGCTGCGTCACAAACATATCTGGGTGATGGCGCTGATTTACGCTGGCGCGTCTGCGGCGGGTTCTACGCTGAGCGTCTGGTCTCCGCAACTGCTTAAATCCTATGGTCTGGATAACCTCACTACCGGATTAGTGAATGCGATTCCATATGGTCTGGCGTCGATTCTGATGATCGTCTGGGGCAGAAGTTCTGACCGCAGCGGTGAGCGTCGCTGGCATACCGCGTTGACCCTGTTCCTGATCGCGGGTGGTCTGCTGTCGGCCTTTATCACCAACAGCCTGACCGGCAGCGTCGTGATCCTGTCGCTGGTTCTGATCGGTGCCTACTCCATGAAAGGGCCGTTCTGGGCGCTGGCATCCGGCTGGATGTCCTCAACCACGGCGGCGGCAGGGCTGGCTGCGATTGGGGCGATGGCAAACCTGATCGGCGGCGGATTGATGGTCAACGTCTACGGCATCATCAATCAGGCGACCGGCAGCCATACGCTGGCGATGGTGCCGCTGGCAATTCTCTGTGGCATCGGCGGTATCGCGGTGCTGATTATGGGCCGAAAAAAAGAGCTGACCATTAACGTCGAAAATGGCGCTTCGCCGGTAAGCAAATAACCTCAGCCCCTGCAGACGCGCGGGAAAGCGTCTGCAGGGAGATTCCGCACGCCACTCCGCATCGCCACCTCACCGAAAACCCAGCCTGCAATAATGCCCCGGCCACGCTCTGATAGCCTGTCGGACAGACGCTATCCCCCGTTCATGCTAATGCGAAGAGACATACGCCGAGACCGGCGGCGCAGCCGGAAAGGCGAAGTGACGCTGCATTCTTCGGATCTCTTCTGCCGGTGGCAGCCCAAACAGCCGTTTGAACTCGCGACTGAACTGAGAGGGGCTCTCATAGCCCACGGCATAGCCTGCGGCGGCGGCGGTCAGCTGCTGACGAACCATCAGCATCCGTGCCTGATGGAGGCGAACCGATTTCACATACTGCATCGGCGCCTGCTGGGTTATCGCCTTAAAATGGAGATGAAAGGTTGGCACGCTCATCCCGGTTTCTTTCGCCAGTTGCCCGAGCGTCAGCGGCGCGGCGTAATGCGCATGGATGTGCTGCAGGGCTTTGCCGATCCTGCCGAAGTGACCCTGTAACGACAGGGCGGCGCGCATCGCGTTTCCCTGCGCACCCGTTAGCACGCGGTAATAGAGTTCGCGCAACCGGCAACGCCCCAGGATGGCGGCGTCCGCCGGGTTGTCCAGCACCTCCAGTAAGCGCAGCATCGCCGTTTTTACCCCCGCATCCATCCGGCTCGACATCATGCTTTGCGGTGCGTCACCCGCGAGGGGCGCGCCCTGCTGGTCGATCTCGATCATCAGCTCTGCCGCCAGCCGGAAATCAAGATGGAGATACAGCGCCAGCAACGGACGCGCCTCAGAAGCATCGGTTTCCATCGTAAAGGGCACCGGAACCGAGACGGCCAGATAGTGCTGCTCATCATACAGATAGGTCTTCTGACCAAAATAGCCGCGCTTGCTTCCCTGGCAGACAAAGACGATCCCCGGATCGTAAAGCACCGGCGTTTTATCAAGCGGCCGGTTGGCCCGTAAAATCCGCACGTCGGGCAGCGTCGTCAGGTTGTAGCCCTCATGCTCAGCAAGCGCCTTTACCCGTGTAATCATGTCGGTCATCGCTGTTCCTCATAAGATCAGGCAAGGAAAGGAGAAGATCCGGCCTGAAAATCCGTCAGGTTTGAGAATAACATGCAATTTTTAACCGCAGGAGGAATCATGATGTCAGCAAAAACGATTCTGATTACCGGCGTCAGCAGTGGATTTGGTCTTGCTCTGGCGAAGGAGGCGCTGCTCGCAGGCCACCGGGTGATCGGGACGGTGCGCAGCCCTGAAGCATTACAGGATTTCAGGGCGCTGGATCCGGACCGGGCTTTGGGTTACCTGCTTGATGTCACCGACACCGATCGCATCGCCGGGGTGGTGGAGGAGGCGGAGCGTGCCGCCGGGCCGGTGGATGTGCTGGTGAACAACGCCGGATACGGGCATGAGGGCATTCTGGAAGAGTCGCCGCTGGCAGAGATGCGCCGTCAGTTTGAGGTGAACGTGTTTGGCGCGGTGGCGATGATCAAAGCGCTGCTGCCCGGCATGCGCGAGCGCCGTCGCGGGCACATCATCAATATCACCTCAATGGGCGGTTTCATTACCCTGCCGGGGATCAGCTATTACTGTGGCAGCAAATTCGCGCTGGAAGGGATATCTGAAACGCTAAGTAAAGAACTCGCGCCGTTCAACATTCATGTGACTGCTGTTGCACCCGGCTCCTTCCGCACTGACTGGGCAGGACGATCCATGAGCCGCACGCCGCGCACTATCCCGGACTATGACGCGCTATTCGATCCTATCCGCCACGCCCGCCAGGCGAAAAGCGGGCATCAGCAGGGGGATCCCGTTAAAGCGGCGCACGCCATGCTGACACTGATGGCGAGTCCGGCTCCGCCTGTACATCTGTTGCTGGGCAGCGATGCGCTGGACCTGGTACGGCAGAAAATAGCGGCGCTGAGTGAGGAGATCACGCAGTGGGAAGAGGTCACGCTCTCTACCGGGGGATAGGCCATTCCGGCGCGTGGAGAAGGGGTAAACCCAACCCGCGCGCGCCGTGCGCAGGCCGGGCACCCGCGATCAGGAAACCGGCGTCTCTTTTTTCAGCGGCGCCGCCAGTGCGTTCAGGATATTGCCGGCCGCCACGGTGCCCATCTTCACGTAGGAGTTGTCGCTGACGCCGCCGATGTGTGGCGACAGAATGACATTCTCAACCTGCTGCCAGATGTGCGGGGCTGCCAGCGGCTCGGTGGTGAAGCTGTCCAGTGCCGCCCAGGCCAGGGTGCCGTTGTTCAGTGCCGCTAACAGCGCCTGGTCGTCGATCAATCCTCCGCGCGCCGTGTTCACCAGGATGGCGCCCGGTTTAAACAGGGCCAGTTTCTCGGCATTGATCATCTGCCGGGTCTGTTCGGTCAGCGGGCAGTGCAGCGAAATCACATCGGCCTGTTGCAGCAGTGCGTCCAGCGAGGCGGATTCACACTCATCCGGAAAGCTACTGGCGAAAGGATCATAGGCGATCACCTTCATTCCGAATGCGCGTCCGATGCGGGCCACGCGGCCGCCGATCGCGCCCAGGCCCACCAGCCCCAGCGTTCTGCCTTCCAGCTCAACGGATTTATGCGTGGATTTGTCCCAGTAGCCCTGGCGCATCCGCTGATCGAGCGTCAGTACCGATTTGGCGCAGGCCAGAATCAAGGCCCAGGCATGCTCCGCAACGGCCGCGGCGTTGGCACCCGGCGCGGACGCCACCCGGATATCACGTTCCGCCGCCGCCTGCTGGTCGATAACGTCAATGCCGCTGCCATGTTTGGAGATGACCCGCAGAGCGGGTGCGGCATTCATGATACGGGCGTTAATTTTGCCGTAACGCACCAGAATCGCCACCGGATTATGCTGCTGGCAGAGCTGGATCAGGCTCTGTTCATCGGGTTGCTGACCCGCGTAAACGATCCGGTAATCGCTGAGCATACTGAGCGCCTGCGGTGCCAGGTCAACGCCTGTCACCAGAATCACGGGTTGTGAGGTGGTCATCAGAGTGCCTCCCCGTCCGCCAGCATGCCCGCGCTGCGCAGGGCTTTCTCTAACCAGGGCGCGCGCAGGTCGCCATCACGGATCGCCGCGATACGGCCGGTTTCGAAATCCAGCTTTTTCTGTGCCAGCGCCAGCAGGGCCGGAACGGATTCACGCGGCAGGACCACCACGCCATCGATGTCACCAATGATCAGATCGCCGGGCTGAATAGCGGCACCCGCAACTGAAACCGGCTGATTGACCTGACCCGCGATCGATTTTGTCGGACCACAGGGGTTCAGACCCGCCGCGAACACCGGGAAGCCGTTTGCGCTCAGGGCATCGGCGTCACGCACCGCACCATCGATGATAATGCCCGCAATGCCGGAGGCTTCCGCCTGCGTCGACATAATTTCGCCAATCAGCGCGCAGCTGATGTCGCCTTTGCCGTCGACGACGATCACATCGCCGGGCTGCGCAATCGCCAGCGCGGCGTGGATCGCCAGGTTATCCCCCGGTCTTACCTCAACGGTGATCGCCGGACCGGCCACTTTCATGGTGGGCGAAACGGGTTTAACGCGTCCATGCAGCGTGCCGCGTCGTCCGGCGACATCGGCGAGTATTGCGGCCTGGAACTGAGCCGCCTGTTTTACGAGCTCCGGCGCGATACGGATAATGTCGCGCGTGATGAAAGTACTCTCTGCATGAGACATAGATAATCCTCGCTTGTTTCACCAGGTACAACTAAGTTGTACAATATAAAACAACTATAGCGATGTTAAATCCGATCGCACCAGTGTTAAGCGTTCATTTGTGATGTAAATACGATGTGAATCACAAATTGCGCGGTAAACTGCCTGCCGTCGCAAACAGGAGGACGTACTGATGGGAAATGAAGGCGTAATCGCCGTAGAAAAAGCGCTGGCGCTGCTGGACTGTTTTAAACCGGGCGAGGAGGCATTGACGCTGACCGCGCTCGCGCAGCTTTCGGGCTATCATAAAACCACGGTTTATCGTCTGATGAACTCACTGGAGCGGATGAACTATGTCATCCGCCGCGACACGGGCGTTTATACCCTCGGGCCCCGGCTGCTCTATCTGGGTAAACTCTATGAGCAATCCTTCCATCTGGCCAGCGTGGTTCAGCCTGAACTGCATGCGCTGGCCGCCGCCACCGGCGAGAGTGCGACCTGGTATGTCATCGAAAACGGTCAGCGGCTCTGTCTGTTCAGGGCCGAGCCGTCCGAAGGGCTGCGGGAAACGCGGCTGCCCGGCACCTTTCTGCCGCTGGATAACTCCGCGATCGGGCAGGTCCTGCGTCACTGGGGACAGAATGAAGCCCTGTTTGACGCCACGCCTGCGCTGCCGTTGTTCACCTCCGGCATCCGCGACCCCCATATCGCCTCGCTGTCCCTGCCGGTCTTTGGCGAAGGTGACAGGCTGCTTGCGGCGCTGGCGCTCACCGGGCCAGCCTCACGGCTTACGGAGTCGAAGCGTGAAAGCGGGCTGGGCCAGCTCATGCGGGAGACCGCCTGCCGGCTCTCACTGAAATCCGGCGCCCGGAAAGTGATGTGTGAGCAGTTTTATCAGGTTTAACGGTCGCGCTTTGCGCTGAGCCTGTTGCACAGGGCCGGGCTGCCGGGCGCAGGCCTGCGGGGTTGAGCGTCTGCGTTCACGTACCGTCTAGCCCGCTGATGTGAGCGTTCTGCACGCCGCAGGCCGGGCCTGCCAGCCCTTTCTTTACTGCCCGGCGCGTGAGATCTTCCGCGCGGCGCAGAAGGCTGGCCGCGCCTGCGAGGCTGGCAGATGAAAAAATTCCCGCATCACGCTGCCAACATGAATTTCCTTCATGTTCGTTGAAAATTGATCACTTTTTTTCAACTCCGGGTTGAGGCATAAAGTAAGAATTGTTAATAACTTTGTGTCATATGACCGTTTGTTAAGGGAAATAGCCCACGACGTTCATATCAGCGAGCAGGATACCGACAGCGATGAATACTTTAGCCTTTACCCTCAAGCGCATTCGTTTCGACGAAAACTATAATCCTTCGAAAAATACGCGGGCGACGACTAACTTCGCTAACTTAGCGCGTGGCGAAAAACGTCAGGAGAATCTGCGTAACGCCCTGGCGATGATCAACAATCGCTTTAACGCACTGGCAAACTGGGATAACCCGAAAGCCGACCGGTACACTGTCGAACTGGATATTATCTCGGCGGAGCTGAACCTCTCAGCGGGTGGTGCGGGTGAATCCTTCCCGGCGATTGAGATTCTGAAAACGCAGATCGTCGATCATCACACCGGGCAGCGCATCGAAGGCATCGTGGGCAATAACTTCTCCTCCTACGTGCGTGATTACGATTTCAGCGTGGTGCTGGCGGAATATAACAAGGGCCAGACGGCGTTCAGTACGCCGGAGGACTTCGGCCAGCTGCACGGTAACATCTTCAAAAGCTTTGTTAACTCGGCGGTCTATAAAGAGAACTTCAGCAAATCTCCGGTTATCTGCCTGAGCGTGTCAAGTAAGAACACCTATGTGCGCACCGGGAATCAGCATCCGGTGCTGGGAATCGAATACCAGCAGGATGCGCCTTCGCTGACTGACTTCTACTTCGGAAAAATGGGCCTGAAGGTGCGCTTCTTTATGCCGCAGGGCAGCGTCGCGCCGCTGGCGTTCTATTTCCACGGCGATCTGCTCAGTGATTACACCAATCTTGAGCTGATCAGCACCATCAGCACCATGGAAACGTTCCAGAAGATCTATCGCCCGGAAATTTATAACGCGAACTCTGCAGCCGGACAGTGCTACCAGCCGACGCTGCAGCATCAGGACTATTCGCTTACCCGTATTGTTTACGATCGCGAAGAGCGCAGCCGTCTGGCGGTTGAGCAGGGCAGATTTACTGAGACACACTTTATTAAGCCGAATCAGACGCTGCTCTCACAATGGTCTGCTGAATCCGTTCTTTGATTAATTAAACAGAAATAAGGTCACCTGCTATGAAAACGTTACTACCGACATCCACTGCGGGCAGCTTGCCTAAACCCTCATGGATTGCGCAGCCAGAAGTCCTCTGGTCACCCTGGAAACTGCAGGATGACGAGCTGGTTGACGGTAAAAGAGATGCCCTGCGTCTCTGTCTGGATGACCAGGTGCGGGCCGGTATCGACATCGTGAGCGACGGCGAACAGACCCGTCAGCACTTCGTGACCACCTTTATTGAACATCTCAGCGGCGTGGATTTTGAGAAGCGCGAAGTGGTGCGTATCCGTAACCGCTACGACGCCAGCGTGCCGACCGTGGTGGGTGAAGTTTCCCGTCCGAAGTCCGTCTTCGTCGAAGATGCAAAGATTCTGCGTAAGCTGACCGATCGCCCCATCAAGTGGGCGTTACCGGGCCCGATGACCATGATCGATACGCTGTATGATAACCACTACAAAAGTCGCGAAAAGCTGGCCTGGGAGTTCGCCCGAATCCTGAATCAGGAAGCCAAAGAGCTGGAAGCGGCGGGTGTCGATATCGTTCAGTTTGATGAACCTGCGTTCAACGTCTTCTTCGATGAGGTGAACGACTGGGGGATTGCCGCGCTGGAGCGTGCGGTCGAAGGCCTGAAGTGTGAAACTGCGGTGCACATCTGCTACGGCTACGGCATCAAAGCCAACACCGACTGGAAGAAGACCCTGGGAACCGAGTGGCGTCAGTATGAAGAGGTCTTCCCGAAACTGCAGCGTTCGGCTATCGATATCGTCTCGCTGGAGTGCCAGAACTCACGCGTGCCGATGGATCTGATCGAGCTGATTCGCGGTAAGAAAGTCATGGTCGGTGCCATCGACGTGGCGACGCATGAGATCGAGACGCCTGAAGCTGTGGCCGACACCCTGCGCAAGGCGCTGCAGTTTGTGGATGCGGAGAATCTCTATCCCTCCACCAACTGCGGCATGATCCCGCTGCCGCGCCACGTTGCGAATGGCAAACTGCATGCGCTGAGCGCGGGTGCAGAGATTGTGCGCCGAGAGATCCTGGGCAAATAATCCTGGCTTAACACGCAGTCCGGCTGGTAATACTGGCCGGACTGCATGCAAATCTTCTTTCCTCAGCCGTTGTTTTACCTCCCCCCTTTTTCTGCATCTGTTCAGCGTCTTACCGCGTTCCGGTTATAAAGAGACATGGCATTTTCTGGCCTCAGCCGATATAACTGAGCGTACATCCCGCCCTTCAGAGGAATCACATGGCGCTTTCCCACGAACTGCTGCTGATTTTTACGACCTATCTCGTCGCGACGGCCAGCCCCGGACCGAGCAACATGGCAATTATGGGCACGGCAATGAAAAAGGGCCGGAGTGCCGCGCTGGCGCTGGCGGCGGGGGTGGTGAGCGGGTCGCTGCTCTGGGCGCTGCTCGCCGCCTGCGGTGTGCTGACCGTGCTGGCTGCCTTTGCTCAGTTGCTGATCGTGCTGAAAATCGGCGGTGGCCTGTATCTGCTCTGGCTGGCGTTTAAAGCGGGTAAATCGGCCTTACGCCGGACGGAGACCGCGGCCCTGAACGCCAGCGGGGAGCGGGTCGCCTATGGCCGGCTTTTCCGACAGGGCATCCTGATGCACGTCGGCAATCCCAAAGCGATTCTGACCTGGGTGGCGATAATGTCCTTTGCGATGAGGCCGGATGGGGGCGCTTCGACGCTGCCGATCATCCTCTGCGGCTGCGCCGCGATCTGCATCTGCGTGTTCGGCGGCTACGCGCTGCTCTTCTCCACCGCTGTCATGAGCGCCTTCTACTTACGCATTCGTCGCGGGCTGGATGCGCTGTTAGCCTGCTGCTTTGCGCTGGCAGGCGTGAAACTGCTCTTCAGCCGTAGCTAGCGATGACTATCCCGGGTCTGCCGATGGCCCGGCATCCCAACCGGTAAGGCGATTAAATGAAAGGCACCTGTCTGTGTGAAACCGTGACGTTTGAACTCGCCGTCACGCCAGCATTCTATTACCGCTGCCACTGTTCCCTGTGCAGAAAACAGAGCGGAACCGGCCATAACCTGGCAACACTGGTAAACGAGCGTGATTTCACCTGGTTATCGGGAGAGGCGCAGATCGCGTCCTGGTCAAAACCAGGCGGTTATCGATGCGATTTCTGTTCATGCTGCGGCTCGCCGGTGCCAAACCGGTTGCGTGACCCTGCGTATATCTGGATTCCGGTAGGGTTGCTTAATGAACCTGCCGGGATGCAGTGCATCGGGGATTACTGCACCGATGACGCGATGCCCTGGGATACCACCCGATCCGCATCTGACCACGCCGGGCCCGTCGCGTCGCTGGACGCGCTGCTGGCGAGCCTGAAGCTCGTTGATTAATGGCTGGTGTTACCGGGGGATGTTCAGCGCTAACCCCCAGGATTCCGAGCAGGCTTGAATCTCACTCTGTGAGTGAAGCCGGATTTTTGGCAGGCTTACCTGAGCAAAGATCTGCTGATGGCGTTTCCGGTTCTGCGGGGCGGTGCGGGTAATATATTTCAGCATCGCCAGGGTTATGGGATCGCGGCCCGAACCCAGCCCGCCAATGCGCGGGGCAGAGGAGTAGCACCTGCGGATGTACCTCAGCAGGGCCACGGGCACGCTGACATCCAGCAGAATCAGCCCCGTGGCGCGAGCGAGTCGCTCTTCAATGCATCGGGTGTAATTTCCCTCGATCACCCATCTCTCCTGCCTCACCGCTTCAGTATGCAGCTGCAAAAATTCGGCTGTGGCTCTGGGTTGCCACTGACTTCCCGGCACATGGTGAAGCTGATCAAGATAGACGGCGGGTAACGCGGTTTTGCGGGAAATCGCCTCTGCCAGGGTCGATTTTCCACTGTTCGATGGCCCCATAATAGAGATACGTGGTCCGAGCGCGTCTAACGCGAGGGGGTTATTCACGACGTTTCCTCTGGCTGAATCCTGCGGAAGGAAGCGCGCAGAAACCGTGTCTCTGTCGCGCACGACTCAAGGCGATGACCATAATAAGCGACAAAAGGGCGATTCGTCACAATACGCGGATGCGGGGTGCACAGGAGAGGCGGATGAGGACGCCGTCCGTCTGCGGAAAACCTCTGTCGTGTGCGTCCGCCGGGACAGGCGTTCGCTTAAAAGCGGTGTTAATGCTTCGCCTCATCCTGCCGCTGAAACAGGCTGGATATCAGCGGGTGCCCGTCCCGGCGAGCCTCAGATAAAAAAAGCGATTACACATTTACAAATTTAAATGTGTAAATATAATGACGGCTTTTCACGCATCCGAGGATTTTTTTATGCCGTCACTGTTCAGCCCCCTGACCCTGGGCGATCTCAGCCTTCGTAACCGCATCGTCCTGCCGCCGCTGACCCGCTGCCGCAGCGAACAGCCGGGCAATATCCCCGGCGAGATGATGGTGGAGTATTACCGCCAGCGTGCCAGTGCCGGGCTGATGATCACCGAAGGTACCCAGATTGAGCCACGCGGGCAGGGCTACGCCTGGACGCCGGGCATCCACAGTGAGGCGCAGATCGCGGGCTGGAAAAAGGTGACAGAGGCGGTGCATCAGCAGGGCGCCACGATTTTCTGCCAGCTCTGGCACGTAGGCCGCGTCTCTCACAATGCGCTTCAGCCGGGCAATGAGGCACCGGTTGCCCCCTCGGCCATCGCTGCCGATAACGTCCGGGTATTTATCGAAACCGGACCGGGTACCGGGATGCTGACCGCACCCAGCGAGCCACGCGAGCTGACCACCTGCGAAGTCAAAGAGATCGTGGCGCTCTACCGGCGTGCGGCGGAGAACGCTAAAGCTGCCGGATTCGACGGCGTTGAGCTGCATGCTGCCAACGGTTATCTGATCAACCAGTTTATTTCGGCGCAGACAAACTTCCGCACGGATGAATATGGCGGCTCGGCAGAGAAGCGTCTGCGCTTCCTGCGTGAAGTGGTTCAGGCCGTCAGCGCAGTCTTTGGCAGCCATCGGGTTGGCGTCCGGTTTGCGCCGCTGTTTTCGAGCACCGACGAAGAGCGCGTTTACCTCGGTCTGGTTGAACGCGATCCACACGCCACCTATATCCACGCTGCGCAGCTGCTGAATACGCTGGAAGTCGGCTATCTCTCCATCGCCGAAGCGGACTGGGATAACAGCCCGGCGATGCCGGAGAGTTTCCGCATCGCACTGCGCGACACCTTCCGTTCACCGATCATCTATTCCGGCCGCTACACCGCAGAGAAAGCGCAGCAGATGCTGGAAAAAGGCTGGGGTGATCTGTTTGGGTTTGGCCGCAGCTTCATCGCCAACCCCGATCTGCCTGCGCGTATCCGGTCGGGTTATGCCCTGAACGCGGTGGACCACGCCTCGCTGTATGGCGGCGGTGAGAAAGGGTATACTGACTATCCTTTTTACCCATCCTGATACTCTGTGAGGCGGCATGTCCCCGGAAAATGCCCTGAAGCTGCTGGCCAACCCGACGCGTGTGGCCGTGCTGAAGTGGCTTAAAGAACCTGACGAGGCGTTTGCGGGCTATTCGCAGCTCTATCCCTTCGATCAGTACGGTGTCTGCGCCAGCCTCATCCAGGACAAGGCGGGCTTATCACAGCCCGCCACCTCGTTATGCCTCAAGGCCCTGCAGAGTGCCGGTCTGGTCGAAGCCAGCAAAGTCGGTAAGTGGACCTACTACCGCCGCGCCGAACCGCGTATCCGCGAAGTCACTGAGACCCTGACACAGGCGCTGCAGGCGCTCTGATCGCCCTGGCGCCCTGGCGTCGTCAAACGAACCGGGGTTGCCTGTCTCTTTTCTTTCCCCGCGCTTTTCTGCCCCTGCTTTGTGCCCGCGTCTTGACGAACCCGCCCGCTTAACTTACAACTAGAGCCGTCAGGGGAGTCTCGCCGGAGAGACTGAGAGGCTAATAGCGCATCGCGCGGCTTAGCGACCCTTAGAACCTGACCCAGTTGATACTGGCGTAGGAAGACGGGTATCGCAGCCGATACTTGCCGCAGGGGCACATGCGCCTTTGCCTTTTCCCTCTGTATCACGGGTCTTCGTTAACCAAAACGAGGGCAATGTGAAAAATCTCATCCTGAAACCTTCTCTTCCTGCCGGATGGCGGTCATGAGCCGCTGGTCGGTGCTCGGCAGCGGCGTGGCCGGGCTGTGCGTCGCCACGCTGCTGATGGAGCGCGGAGAAACGGTCGAAATCATTACGCAGCCAGCGTGCCGTGCCGCGTCCCACTGGGCGGGCGGGATGCTCGCGCCCTGGTGCGAAGCCGAGAGTGCGCCGCCGGAGGTGATCACCTGGGGCCAGCACGCGGCCGGCTGGTGGGCGAAGCGCGTGGCGGGCGTAGCGCAGCAGGGCACGCTGGTAGTGGCGCCGCCGCGTGACAGTCGCGAACTCATTCGCTTTGCCAGCCTGACCCAGGCGCATCAGTGGGTCACGCCCGGCGAAATCGAGCCTGCGCTGGAAAACCGTTTTGCCCGCGGCCTGTTCTTTGCCCGGGAAGCGCATCTCGATCCACGCCGGGCGATGCAGCAGCTGCGCGACACCCTGCAGCAGGCGGGCGTTGCCTTTCACAGCGGACAACCTGCCGGAAAAATCATCGACTGCCGTGGCATTCACGCCGCCGCACAGCAGCCCGCACTGCGCGCGGTGCGGGGCGAAATGGTGATCCTGCAGACGTCCGACATCCAGCTTTCCCGTCCGGTACGGCTGCTGCATCCCCGTTTTCCCTGCTATCTGGTGCCGCGTGCCGGGGGGCACTTCATGCTGGGGGCGACCATGGTCGAAAGCCACGACAGCAGCCCGATTAGCGCCAGGGCGATGATGGAGTTGCTCAGCGCCGCCTACAGCCTGCATCCGGCGCTGGCCGAAGCCCGCATTGTGGAGAGCGGCACCGGTCTGCGTCCCGCCTACCGGCAGAACCTGCCGGAGGTGCGCTACGAAGAGGGCCGTTTTTCGCTGAATGGCCTCTACCGCCACGGCTTCCTGCTGGCCCCGATCATGGCTGAAAAACTTATGCTGCAACTGACTCAGGAGATGACACATGCGGGTTGAACTCAATGGACGCACAATCGAAACCGCTGCCAGCACGCTGGCAGAACTGATGACGGAGCAGCAGATCGATCCGCGCAGCGTCGCTACCGCCCTGAACGGTGCGTTTGTGCCGCGCAGCGGCTATGCCAGCCAGCAGCTTGAGGCGGGTTGTCAGGTCGAAGTTCTGTCACCGATGCAGGGAGGATAATCATGTTCTATCAGTTCGAACCTCAGTCGCGCTTCCTGCTCGGCACCGCCGGGTATCCCTCGCCGGAGATCCTTCACCAGGCGATCGACGCCTCCGGCACGGAAATCATTACCGTCAGCCTTCGCCGCGAGGGCAGCGAAGGCGGGGCTTTCCGCTCGCTGCTGCAACAGGTGAATAAACGGATTCTGCCCAACACCGCGGGCTGCCACACGGTCAAAGAGGCGGTGACGACGGCGCAGATGGCGCGCGAACTCTTCGGCACCCCGTGGATCAAGCTGGAGGTGATCGGTCACGCCGATACGCTGCAGCCCGACCCCTTTGCGCTGGTGGAAGCGGCCCGGATCCTCTGCGCGGAGGGTTTTCAGGTGTTTCCCTACACCACGGAAGATCTGATCGTGGGCGAAAAACTGCTGGAGGCGGGCTGCGAACTGCTGATGCCCTGGGGCGCGCCGATCGGCTCCGGCCAGGGACTGCGCAACATCGAAGGGCTGCGCGCCATGCGCGCCTGGTTCAGCGATGTGCCGCTGATTATCGATGCGGGCATTGGCGCACCGGGCCAGGCGGCGCAGGCGATGGAGATGGGCTTCGACGGCGTGCTGCTCAACACGGCGGTCGCCAAAGCACGCGATCCGGCGCGGATGGCCGGGGCCTTTGCCGCCGCGATTCACGGCGGACGCGAGGCATTTGAGGCGGGGCTGATGGAGCCTCGTGATATGGCATCGGCCTCGACGCCGATTTTCGGGCTGGCACAGTTCAGTTAAGGAGCGGCGATGGATCGTTATCAGCGACAGACCATGCTGCCGGAGATCGGCGACGCGGGCCAGCAGCGGCTGAGCCGGGCGCGGGTTCTGGTGGTGGGGGCGGGCGGACTCAGCGCGGCGCTGCTGCCGTTACTGGCGGGCGCGGGCACAGGCTTCATCCGTCTTTACGATGGTGACTGCGTCGAACTGCACAACCTTCATCGGCAGACGCTGTTCGGCGTTGAGGATGTGGGGCAGCCCAAAGCCCTGTGCGCGCAGCGCGCGCTGGCGGAGCGGAATCCGGCGTGTCGGGTGGAGGCGCATCCCTCTGCACTCAGCGCCAGTCAGTTGCCGCAGGCGCTGGAAGGGATCGATCTGGTGGTGGATGCGGCGGATAATTTTGCCATTACCTACCAGCTTTCCGATGCCTGCTACCCGCGAGGCGTGCCGCTGATCTGTGCGTCGGTGCTGGGACGCAAAGGTTACGTGGGGGGATTCTGCGGCGGCGCACCGGGCTACCGCGCGCTCTTTCCGCAGCTGCCGGCCGCCGCAGCGAACTGTAATACCGCTGGCGTAATGGGACCGGCTGTCGCGACGCTGGGGGCGATGCAGGCGCAGATGGCGCTGAGCGTTTTATTGGATCTGACGCCGTCGCCGCTGGGCTGCATGATCCACTGCGATTTTGTGGCGTGGCACATCCGGCGCTTCCGCTTTGACGATGCGCAGGAGCCTGACGGGCCCGTGACGCCTTTCATCGATCGATCGATGCTGACGGAAGCGGATTGCATCGTAGAGCTGCGTGATACGCAAGAGGCGCCGGCCAGCGTCGCCGGGCGGGTCGAGCGGATCCTGCCGCAGCAGATTGCGAGCTGGCAGCCGCCAGCGCATCAGCGCGTGGTCCTGGTCTGCGCCAGTGGGCTCCGTGCCGCCCAGGCGGCGGAAATTCTCGCCGCGCGGGGCGTCACCCGGCTGGCGCTGATAGCGGCTAACACCCTGTAGACCGGTTCAGATCACCTCGACCAGCTGGAAGGTCTCGAAAATCAGCTCCATTTCGGCGTGGAAATAGCCTGCACGCTGGAAGTAACGCTGATGCTCCTGCCGCCAGTAGTCGAGGCTCAGATCGCCTTCGCCTTCCAGCATGGCCATCTCAGGGGTGACCCGGTCAAAGCGTGTCAGAAACAGTCCGGTGGTGCGGATCACACAGACGGGCTTCTGTTCGCCATTCAGCACGATGGTGTAGCCGCCCGGCTGTGGCAGCGGATCCTGCTGCTGCCAGCTCTGCAGCGCGCCGCAGGTGGCCACTTTTTTCCCGGCGATAATCAGTGTGGCCAGCTCACTGGCTAAGGCCGGTGAGTCACCGAAGGCATCGGTTATCGCATCCGGGTATTTTTCCTTTACCTGTTCCAGCGTCATCGTCATCTGCAAATCCTTGTTGAGTCACGCGTCTCCGGCGCTGCCGCAGCGTTGTAATGAGCCGCCACCGCGGCTGAGGTTCCGCAGAGGCTGTGAGCGGAACAGCTTAACCGCCCTGATGACAAAAAAACAATCACAATGTCAGGTAATTACCTCTGACGGGCGGAAAGGTGAAGCGCATCATGCGATCCCGTTACCCTCGATTAACGCGTCAGGAAACTTGCCCAGTGTGCAATGTCGTCACCGCTGCCGATCTCCGGCTGCACCAGGCCATTGACCATAAAGGTCGGCGAAACATGGATGCCGTTCTGGCGGGCATATTTACAGTGCCACTTGATGGCGTTCTGCAGGTCAGGTCGATCGAACGCGGCGGTGGCATCCACGCCGCTGTACGCCTTCAGGCGCTCAATAATCTGATTCGGAGTCGCATCGCGGTTCGGGCCGGTGCAGTGATCGGTGAACTCAAAGTCTTCGCGGTGATCGGCCACCGCCTGCATCACCCGCTTCGCGGCGGCTTTACTGTCACAGGCCGCGGCAAGGATATAGCGCACGATCACCCCGGAATAGAGGTGCCACGGCTGCGACTGCAGACGGATCTTCAGCGTCATCTGATCTTCACCCACCTGCGCCAGTAACGCGTCTAATTTATTAAATGCCCGCACCGAAAAAGGACAGGTGGGTTCCAGAAAGACCTCGAAAACCGCAGGGCCGTGACCCCAGATCAGGTGATCGGCAGGTTGACTCATCGTTAACTCCTTAAAGATAATCGGAACGTAAAGGGATTTTACCCTGGCAAATTGCCGGGACATCAGCCAGTTAATCGTCGGCCGTAATTGTTACAAAAAGCAGCAGTCAGTCGCGGCAGGGCGTGAAGCAGGCGACAGGCCGGTCCATTAGTCGTTAGAATTGCTGGCCCTGAAAGTCTCACCCGCGGGCATCCCGGCTGACGAGCAGCTATAGTTATCCGCTGAGTTTGCCTGAACCGATGAACAAGCCAGGGCTGCAATGTTCCTGTCTGGCGGCTTCCGGCGCCGACACGCGTTAAAAGAGGTTAATTTTGTATACCGATCTCACCTGGAAAACGCTTCACCGCGTCATCAACCAGACGATCTCAGACATGCTGGATGAGCAGCAGACCCTGAATGTGCCGTCATTGCGCGCCCGGCTGCACGACATGGCGGAGAAAGAGGACGATGAACTCATGGTGCTCTGCTACTGGCAGGCGAGCAAAATTCTGACGCGACTTCCCGCTACCGTTACCGCCACTCAGCTGATTGAGGCGGCCCGTCATGCTTTTCGCACCCCGCTGGATCACGATCTGCTTTAACCCGCGCTGACATACAGAGGGAAAAATGGCCGGCCGCACGCCGACAAAATTATCAGGCTCTCTGTACGCGCATTAAATTAACTTTTTAGATCGAGATTATATTATTTATTCATCGGATTTAATACCTATTCCAATTCTGGAATGGCTAAAGATTTAATGTGAATTAAATCAGTTCAAAAAGTAAAACTGATATTATATGAAATAAATTTTGCTCTTTTTATGCGATTTCTGAGGCTGCAAATTGATACAGATCAGAAAAATAGTCCAGTCTGAACATTTATTTCGGTAGTTAAACGACCTGTTTATCTTTTATATAGTTCCGCAGGCTTACTATGACGCCAGCATAATAAACCCTGTGTTGTTATGTTGGCGCATTTAAAAATGCATATCTACTCATCAGGTGGTGAATTCAGCCACATTGCATGTATTGAAAAGAGACAGGTTTAATGAATATCAGAAAACGTATTCTGCCAGTAGCCCTGGCTGGCCTTATGGTTTCAGCATCCGCATTAGCAACAGGAACCGCGCCTGCTGATGGCCCGTCACCGATTAATCCAAATCCGGGTACCTCTGCCGGTACTCAGGGTGCCGGTGGCCAGGTCAACTTTACGGGTGAAATCACCGATGTTTCCTGTGACGTCTCCACAACCAGTATTAATGTTGATTTAGGCAAATGGGCGAAATCCTATTTCGCCAGCCGCACTGAAACCACCCAGACACCGTTCACTATCTCCGTAAAAAATTGCCCGGAAACAGTGAAGAGCGTGGCTGTGCTGTTTGACGGTGAAAAAGATAAAGGCGACAGCACCCTGCTGAAACTGACCAGTGGCGAAGGCACCGCCTCCGGCGTCGGCATTAAACTCTATAATGCCGACCGCAAAACCGCTATTCCGGTTGGCACCGTTTCCAGTGCGGTCAAAATTGCACATGACAGCCTGAGCGGAACCGGCACGCCCGCCGCTGGCGCAAGCGCAGATTTAACTTTCTTTGCCAACTATAAAAGCGATGGCGCAAGCGAAATCAAAATTGGTAAAGCCGATTCAGTTTCAAACTTTGTGATGGTCTATAACTGATTAATCACAGGCTTTTCCTGTCCCCCCCAAATAACTAACGGCGTACATGACTATGTTAAAAGTACTAAGATCGTTTTCGCTCATCTCTGCGTGCATGCTGAGCATGGCTGCTCATGCCGGTGTTGTGATGGGGGGGACGCGTGTTATTTTTTCAGAAGGTAAGAAAGAAGCCTCAATTTCAGTTACGAATCAGGAAAAAAATATTCCTTATCTGATCGAATCCTGGGTTGAAAATTTTGACCAGAGTAAAGCACGCGTGCCGTTTATTGTCACGCCGCCGCTGTTCCGGCTGGATGCAGGAAAAGAGAGCGAGCTGAGAATTAATTATCTGGGGATGCCGCTGCCGCAGGATCGCGAATCGGTCTTCTGGCTGGACGTGAAATCTATTGCGCCGATGCCGCGTGACGATAGCAATGAACTGCAGGTGAATATTAAATCGAAATTCAAACTCTTTTATCGTCCGAAAGGGCTGACCGGCAAACCGGAAGAGGCCTGGCAGCAACTGACTTTCCGTCATGAAGGCAACCAGTTGATTGCGCATAATCCGACGCCTTACTTCGTCTCCTTTTACTCCCTCAGCGTTGCCCATCATGAGATCAACGATCCCGGCATGATTGCCCCGTTTGCCGATCGTCGCTGGACGGACGCGGATACCGGCGCGGTAACCTGGTCAGCCATCAATGATTTCGGCGGTATTACCGGTCAGCGCACGCGTTCGTAGTCTGTGCGTCGTGCTCGCTTGTAATCTCAATTCGGGGCGTCAATGGTGAAAGTCACTCATTCTTCTTTGATGGGAAAGATCCGGTCTGCAAAGCCGCTCTCTGCCACGCCGTGGCTGGCGGGCGTGCCGGGTTTAATGCTGATTCTGTTCTGCCCGCTGCGCGGTGCCCGTGCAGATGACTATTTCAATCCGGCGGCACTCGAATTTTCATCCGATCAACATAATGCTGCCGACCTTCACTATTTCAACCATGAGGGCGGACAGCAACCCGGCACCTATCATGTCACCCTGATGCTGAACAACCAGGTCATCGACAGCCGTGACGTCAGCTTCGTGCAGGGTAAGTCCGGCCTGGTGCCGGCGCTGACGCCCGCGGCGCTGGAAGCGTTAGGGGTAAACGTTAAGGCTTTTCCTGCCTTTGCCGCTGTGAAGAAGGATGAAGCGATTCATGACCTGGGTAAATTCATTCCGGATGCGTCGACCGATTTCGATTTTGCCCATCAGCAGTTAAATCTTTCCGTGCCGCAGATCGCCCTGACGATGAAGGATCGCGATTATATCGATCCGGCGCGCTGGGACGAGGGGGTGCCCGCCGCGTTCGTGGACTATAACCTTACCGGCAGCAGCGCCCGTAATCAGGATGAACACTGGAACTCGACGCTGCTCAGCCTGCGCAGCGGGGCAAATCTCGGTGCGTGGCGACTGCGCAATACCGCGACATGGCGCTACGATCTGGTCAGCCACTGGCAGTCTCAGACCACCTACCTGGAGCGGGATCTCAAAACGCTGAAAAGTCAGTTCCGGGCAGGGGATACCTACACCGACGGCGACATCTTCGACAGCGTACAGTTTCGCGGCATGCAGCTTAAATCGGACGACAGTATGCTGCCTGAAAGTGAACGCGGGTTTGCGCCGGTGATCCGCGGCATCGCACACAGCAACGCGCGGGTGACCATCAGTCAGCATGGCTACGTCATATATGAAACGGTGGTGGCACCGGGCGCTTTCGAGATCAAGGATCTCTTTCCCACCGCGCAGAGCGGCGATCTGGACGTCACGATTCACGAAACTGATGGCTCCGTCCGCACGTTCACCCAGCCCTATTCGGCGGTTCCCTACATGCTGCGTCAGGGCCATCTGAAATACAGCGTCAGCGCCGGGCGTTTTCACTACTCGGGCGGCGGCGACATGCGCGCGCCGGTGTTTGTCCAGTCGACGGCGTTCTACGGTCTGCCTCACGATGTTACCGCCTTTGGCGGCCTGCAGGTTGCGCAGAATTATCACGCAGTCGCCGCTGGCCTGGGGAAAAGCCTGGGTGACTTTGGCTCGCTGGGCACCGATGTGACGCTGGCGAAAACGCAGTTGCCGGATGGCAACAGCAGCAGCGGTCACTCCGTACGGGTGCAGTATCAGAAAGATTTCGACTCGACCAACACCAGCTTCAGCATGGCGAGCTACCGCTACTCCTCCAGCGGTTTTTACGGCTTCAGCGAAGCCAATGCGATGACCAGCCCGGCCAGTTATGTCATGAACAAACGCAGCCGGTCGGAAATCTCCCTTTCTCAGGGGATCGGCGATTACGGCAGCCTGAATGCGTCCGCCTACATACAGCGTTACTGGCGCTCAAACAGTGAAGATCGCACCCTGCATCTGGGCTTCTACAGCAATTACAAGAGCGTCTCGTGGGGCATCGCCTGGTTCTACACCGACTCGACCCGCGCCCGCAAAGCAGACAGCGCCATCTCCTTTAATGTCTCGGTGCCTTTCAGCGCCTTGCTGCCTGGCAGCGCGATCAACTACAGCATGAACGCGGGTAACGATGGCAACGTCTCACAGCAGGTCAGCCTCTCTGGCAGTGCCCTGCAGGACGATAAACTGCACTACAACCTGCAACAGGGCCACGACAGTCAGGGTAACAACGTGAACAGCAGTGGCGCACTCGACTATCGCGGCAGCCGCGGCAGCGTGAATGTCGGGGTCAGCCACGACCGACACAGCAGCCAGTTCAACTATGGGCTGTCCGGCGGCATCGTGGCCCACGCGCATGGCATCACGCTGAGTCAGCCGCTGGGCGATACCTTTGCGATTGTCCGGGTACCGGATACCGCCAATGTGGGCGTGCAGGGCAGCGCCAGTGTCTACACCGATGGCCGGGGATATGCAATTGTGCCCTCCCTGTCGCCCTATCAGGCTAATGCCATCGAGCTGGAAACCGACACGCTGCCGGACAATGTCGATGTCGGACTGGATGGCAGAACGATGATCCCGACCCGCGGCGCGATCGTGATGGCGGATTACGCCACGCGCATCGGGAGCCGGGTACTGTTCACGCTCAGCTGGCAGAATGCGTTCCCGCCTTTCGGCGCAACGGGCCGGGTGGCACTGGCCGGTGACGATAAAGAGAGCAACACCAGCGGCATCGTGGCCGAAAAAGGCGAACTCTATCTGAGCGGCGTGCCGGTGCAGGGCGTCATCGTGGTCAGCTGGCAGGAAAATGGCGAGAAGAAGAGCTGCCGCGCGCCTTTCCGTTTGACTGACGCGCCTCAGTCCACCCCGGTCAGGCTGGTTTCTGCCGTTTGCCGGTAACCCACAGGAATTCAGAATGAAATCAGTTCAGCGATTACTTACAGGGGGCGCGCTCGTTGTCCCGGCTCTTTTCTGCCTGCCGGCTTTCGGACAGGAGTCCTGTCAGGGCGAGTCTCAGGCCGTGGTACAGGTACATAACGTCAATTTTGTGCCCGGTGCAGCAGATGGCACGCCGATTTCGGCCCAGATGCCTATGCAGATCAACAACGTCTTTACCTGCGTCAAAAACAGCGGTGAGCAGGGGTATAACTACAAAGATCTGGGCTTTGAAATCAACGCCGAAGAGTCGGGACTGCAGACTAACATCGCTGGCGGGCACAATACGCCCATTTATCGCATTGCCGGTCTGGACAGCGTGGGCTTCGCGCTGGGCTTTAAAGAGCCGACCTTCTGCAACGCAGCCTTCTCTGACACCACGGGTAAAAACCAGACCAGCTCCGTCTGCAGTTCTCAGGTGAATCCGCAGATCAACGGAGCCAGAAACCTCAATCTGCAGCCCTATATCGTCTTTTATAAAATTCCGGGTCAGGGATCGCCCCTCAATCCCGGCAATCAGCCCGCCAGTATTCATGAGGTGAGCATCGGCACCGCCAGCCTGAAGGTGGGTGACAGTGCCGCCAGCAGTCAGCCCATCAACGATAAGCCGCAGATCTTTCTGTCGAGTTTTACCGTGCAGTATGGCAGCTGCGCCGTGGTCACCTCTCGCGCTTCGATCAATGTCGATTTGGGCAAGGTCAGCCGGACAGATTTCCGGGGGGTGGGCAGCCGGGGCGGCAACCCGAGAGGCTTTCAGATTCAGGTGAAATGTGAGCACAGTGCCGCGGTCAAAGTGGGCTTCTTCGGGATGACGACCCCGGAGGATAAAGATGCGATCAAACTGACGCCGCAGACTAATGTGGCTTCCGGTGTCGGGATCGCCCTGACCTATGGCGCAGGGCTGCAGGTGCCGGAAGGACAGCGGGTGCCGCTGAATGTCTCGCCGGATCAGCTGCCGGTGCTGACCACGGTCGCCTCGCCCGATCAGGCGGCATCGATGGCGTTTAACGCGCAGTATATTCAGACCGGCGGCGAGGTCATGGCCGGTAAAGCCGATGGCACGGTGACCTTTAACCTTATCTATAACTAAGGCATCCGCAGCGCGCCCCCCGCATACGGGGGCGATGCACGCTGACCTCTCTGTATGCCAACACGTCACTGGCAGTCATCGTTAAAACCTGCTAAACCCGATCCGCCGTTTTCCACAATCTCTGTTAAAATTGAACCGCTGCGCCACCGTGCAGGATGTTTATACGGGAGAGATTATGTTGTGGATGTGGAATGCCCTGATTGTTCTGGTCACCGTGATCGGTATGGAGATTACGGCTGCGCTGGCACATAAATACATCATGCATGGGTGGGGTTGGGGCTGGCACCTGTCACATCATGAACCGCATAAGGGCTGGTTCGAGGTCAACGATCTCTATGCCGTGGTGTTTGCCGGCCTGTCGATTCTGCTGATCTATCTGGGCAGCACGGGTATCTGGCCGTTGCAGTGGATTGGGGCAGGGATGACGCTGTATGGCCTGCTCTATTTCATCGTGCATGACGGGCTGGTGCATCAGCGCTGGCCATTCCGTTACGTGCCGCGTCAGGGCTACCTGCGCCGCCTCTACATGGCGCACCGCATGCATCATGCGGTGCGTGGCAGAGAGGGGTGTGTCTCGTTTGGTTTTCTCTATGCGCCGCCGCTGTCAAAACTGCAGGCGACGCTGCGCGCGCGTCACGGCGCTAAACGGGGCGCTGCCAGAGGTGAGCGGGGCGCGGAGCAGGACGTGCCATCCGGGAAGTAACCGCCTGACCGGAGGCCGCCATCAGCAGCGCCAGTTTCTCTGACGTGCTGGTGGACTGGCGCTGGTCCCACGCCGCCGGGCCCGCCGCGACCACTTTGATGCCGATTTTGCGATAGACCTGTCTGGCCGTCGCGATCGCCCACGCCGAACGCAGCGACAGGTCAGGCAGCCCTGCCGATGACGAATGATAATAGGGCTCAGCGGCCTCCACCAGTCGCCGGGCGATGCGGCTGAGCGCCTGCCGGTGTCCTTTGTCGGCCAGGTTCTCCCGCGTCAGACCCTCTTCCGCCAGCCAGGTTTCGGGCAGATAACAGCGTCCCGCTTCCGCATCCTCCACGATATCCCGGGCGATATTGGTCAGCTGAAACGCCAGACCGAGATCGCAGGCGCGATCCAGAGTAGCGTTGTCGCGCACGCCCATAATCTGCGCCATCATCAGGCCCACCACCCCCGCGACGTGATAGCAGTAACGCAGCGTATCATCCAGCGTCAGATAGCGGGTCTCTTGCACATCCATCGCAAAGCCCGCCAGATGATCGAAGGCGTAAGCGGGCAGGATATCGTGCGCCATCGCCACCTCCTGAAAGGCGGCAAAGGCGGGCTCATGCATCTGCGACCCGGCATAAGCCTGACGGGTTTTGATCTCCAGCTGAGAGAGACGCTGTTCGGCAGACTGCAGCGACGGCGTCTCATTGCTGAAGCCCAGCACCTGGTCGTCAATCACGTCGTCACAGTGACGACACCACGAATAGAGCATCAGCACACTGCGCCGCGTTTTGGCATCAAAGAGCTTCGAGGCCGTCGCAAAGCTCTTTGAGCCGACCTCCATCGTCTCTACGGCATGATCGAGCAGTGACGGACTATTCAAGCCAGATCCTCCACCATTAATCCTGCGGTCGCTTTGGCCGAACCAATCACGCCAGGGATACCCGCGCCGGGATGGGTGCCCGCGCCAACCAGGTAGAGGTTACGGATGTTTTTGTCGCGGTTATGCGGCCGGAACCAGGCGCTTTGCGTCAGAATTGGCTCTACCGAGAAAGCCGAACCCTGATAGGCATTCAGTTCATCGCGGAAATCGAACGGCGTAAAGATGCGATGCGTCACCAGCTGGCTGCGCAGGCCGGGCATGTAGTGCTGTTCCAGATAGTCGAAGATGCGATCGCGCAGGCGCGGGCCTTCAACCGCCCAGTCGATATCGGCGGTGCCGAGATGCGGAACCGGTGCGAGCACGTAGTAGCTGCCGCAGCCTTCCGGGGCCAGCGAAGGATCGGTCACGCAGGGGGCATGCAGGTAGAGCGAGAAGTCCTCTGCCAGCGCATCCCTGTTAAAGATCTCATCGATTAATTCGCGGTAACGCGGACCGAAGCAGACCGTGTGGTGCGCCAGCTGATCGTGATGATGATTGAGGCCAAAGTAGATCACAAACAGCGAGTTGCTCATGCGTTTATTCTGCAGGGTTTTCCCCTGCGCCACCGACGCCGGATGCTGACTCAGCAGCTCGCGATAGGTGTGCACCACATCCGCATTCGAGGCAACGGCACGGGTCGGGAAGACACGGCCATCCTGCAGATGGACGGCGGTAATCTGGTCATTCTGCGTTTCCAGATGGGCAACGCTGGCATTCAGCTCCACTTCGCCGCCCAGATCTTCAAACAGTTTCACCATGCCCCGAACCAGCGCGCCGGTGCCGCCGCGCGGGAACCAGACGCCCCACTCCCGCTCCAGCGCATGGATCAGGGTATAGATCGAGGAGGTGGCAAACGGGTTACCGCCGACCAGCAGCGAGTGGAACGAGAACGCCTGACGCAGATGCTCATCTTCGATATAGCTCGCGACTTTGCTGTAAACGCTGCGCCACGCCTCCAGTTTCACCAGCTGGGGGGCGGCCCGCAGCATGTCGCGGAACGAGAGAAACGGTACGGTGCCGAGCTTGAGATAGCCCTCTGCAAACACCGCGCGCGAATAGTCCAGGAAGCGACGATAGCCTTCGACGTCACGCGGATTAAACGCGGAAATCTGCGCTTCCAGCGCGGGCTGGTCGTTGTCATAACTGAAGACCTTGCCGGACTCCCAGCAGAGGCGATAGAACGGTCTGACCGGCATCAGCTCGACGTAGTCAGACAGTTTTTTGCCCGCCAGAATGAACAGCTCTTCGATAGCAGTGGGATCGGTGATCACCGTGGGGCCGGCATCAAAGATGAAGCCCTGATCCTCGTAGACATAGGCCCGGCCGCCAGGCTTGTCACGCTGCTCCAGCAGTCGGGTCGGAATGCCTGACGCCTGAAGGCGAATTGCCAGTGCCAGGCCACCAAAGCCTGCGCCAATTACCGTAGTTCTGTTCATTGCATCGCCTGTTGACGGTGAGGGGTCATAATAGCCTGTAACGCGGCCAGCACGGGAACCGGCGGTTTGCCGCTTAAGATGCGTAGCCGGTCAGGCAGAGTGAGTTTTCCCGCATAAAAACGGGCAATCAGACCTTCGGGAAGGCCATAAAAACGTTGCATAACCTGCCAGCGGCCGTCTGCCGGTCCGGCGAGAAACAGCATACGGTTGAGCATGCGGAAAAAGCGCTGCTGCTGCCACGTCTGGCGGGCGAACTGCTCAATGGCGGCCTGCAGGCGTTCTGTCGTCAATGACGTCATTGCCGCCAGCCGATCCGCCAGCGACACCGCCAGCGGCAGAGAGTAACCGGTCGTGGGATGGAACAGGCCGGCGCGCAGACCGCTGCAGGGCAGGTCACGCGTCTGCCAGAAGGCGTTGATGTCACCGGTCAGGGTAATCGGCAATGCGCCCTGTTCTTCGCGCAGCAGCGTGGCTAACTGCCAGCCCTGCTGCGCGGCGTAGTCGCGGATATTCTGCCGGGCGCGATCGCCCTGCAGCGTAGCGTGGTCGATATAGTGCGTATCCTCAATCAGCAGCGTATCGGCTGAAAAGGGGAGACTGTAAACGAAGCGATAGCCTGCCTGCTGATCCACCGTCGCGTCCATGATGATCGGGGCGGTCAGGCCATGCGGCTCGCTGAGCCGCCACTCCTGACCGACAAACGACTGAAAGCCCATGCGCAGTGCGCTGTCGGGCTGATAGCCCCGGCCATCGATCACCGCGTCACTCTCCAGTACGCGCCCATCCTCCAGCGTGACCGAATGCGAGGCGACGTCGGCCACGCGGGTGTTCAGCAGCAGGTCCGGGCCGAATCTGTCGCGCATGACCTGTGCGAAGCGCCCGGCGGTGACGCAGAAGTAGCCGCTGTTCAGGCTGCGATGGCGCTGGGGGAACCGGACCTCATAGCCGGGCCAGTGGTGCGCCACCAGCGGGGCGATCCAGCGATGCTGGCTCGCCGTGAGATCGTCGGCATGAAACGACCAGGTGTGACCGGCGCCCGGCTCGCTTTCGGCCTCAATCAGCAGGATGCGCAGTGCTGGCCGCTGCTGGCGCAGGCGCAGGGCGATCAGGCCGTTAGCCAGCCCGGCACCCACCAGAATCAGATCATACCGTGGCATATTCTCTCCTGGCGCTGACCGGCTGGCGGGTGCGCATCGCCTGCTCGACAATGTCCGCCGCCAGGGCCGTTCCCCCCGCCTGATGCAGCGCATCGCGCAGGGTTTTCATTCGCTGACGGTAGCTGTCGTCGGCCAGCAGGGTCTGCAACTGACGGGCCATCGAGTGGCTGGTGGTGAAGCGCGAGGCACGGCGGCCAATGCCGTGCCAGACCACCCGCGCGGCCACACCGGGCTGATCAAACGCCAGCGGGAGGGTCAGCAGCGGCGTGAGATGAGTGACCGCATCCAGCACCGTGTTCATCCCGCCGTGGGTAATCGCCAGATCGGCCTGGGCCAGCGCCGCCGCCTGATCGGCAAAGTCGATCACCTGAACATGGCTCGCCTGCGCCAGTTTTTCCACCTGGAAAGGCGTCAGGCGACCGCAGTGCGCCAGCAACAGCTGCGCGTCGATCTCCTGACAGGCGCGGACGATGGTTTTGAACAGGCCGTAGCGGTGTCCCTGCAGCGTGCCAAGCGACGCAAAGATGCGCGGTCGGCCGTCGTCGGCGAAGTAACCGGGCTGTGCGGCGGCTGCGGGAATCTCCGTGGCGCGCAGCGGCCCCACCGAATGGAAATGGTCGGGCAGATCCTGGCGGGGGAAATCCAGCGCCGGGATCAGCTGACTGATCTGCGCCAGCGGTGAAAAGCAGTGATGCAGTTTTTCCCGTGACGCCACGCCCATCGCCTGAGCGTGGCGGGCGATCACCCGGTCGTGGCGGCGCATCAGCCAGTCATAGATTTTTTCACTGGCGCGGTAGCGCTCGCGCGCCTGATCGCTGTGACCATACTCAAACGGCATCACGGCCAGCGGGAAATCGGCCTCACGGTTCAGCGGCAGCGCACAGGCGACGGAGACGTAGGGCAACGCCAGCGCCTCGGCCGCCAGTGCGCCCGCAGGCTCCATCTGGTCGACAATCACGCCATTAATCGCCAGGGTGTTCAGCACCCCCGGCAATTCGCGGCAGAGCATATCGGTGCTGCGGGCCATCTCATTGATCAGTTTCAGCATTGAGGGGCCGAGCGGATGGGCCGCCAGCTGCAGCGTGTGCGCCAGGCTGCCCGCCGGATGGGTGGTTAAGCCCAGCGGGAAAAAGCCGATCCGGCTATCGGTGAGTAGCGTGCTGACATCACTCTGCTGAATAAAGGTGATCTGGTGTCCGCGTGCAATCAGGGCCTGGCTGAGATGCTGAAGCGCCTGCACATGGCTATAGAAGGGCGGTGCTATCACCGCGAAGTGGCTCATGCAGCATCCTTAACTGACGGCAGCGAGTTTTTTCTCAAACCAGGCCTGAACAAAATGATGGGTGGCATAGCCGTCCTGGCAGGCAGATAACAGATGTTCACCGGCGCAGCGCAGGTGGTCGCGCAGCCGCGTTTCAACGGCCTGCGGGCCGAGCAGATTGACCAGCGTCGATTTTCCCGCGTCCTGATGCGCGTCTTTGCCGGTGTCGCTCATGCCGTCCGTGAGGTCGTCCAGCAGCTGAAAAGCCTGGCCCAGATTGAGCGAGAACCGGTGCAGCTGCTCGCGCGCTTCGCCCGAGGCTTCTGCAACGATAGAGGCCATCTGCATGGAGGCGCAGAACAGGGTGCTGGTTTTGTAGTGGTTGGTCATCAGAATGGCATCGGCGCTGCGTGGCTTATCGCCCTCGGAGAGATCTTTAAACTGGCCCTGCACCAGCCCCTGCATGCCGACCGCGTGAGAGAGTTCGGCCACCGCATCGGCTCTGGCGGCGGCGGTCAGGCCCTCTGCCACGGCGACCACGCCAAACGCCTTACTCAGCAGCGCTACCGCAGCCAGAATCGCCACATGTTCGCCATACTGACAGTGAATGGTCGGACGCCCGCGACGCAGCTGCGCATCGTCCATGCAGGGCATGTCATCCAGGATTAGCGAAGCGGCATGAACCATCTCCACCGCACAGGCGAGATCCAGCAGACCGGCTGGCGTAGCGCGGCAGCCCAGGTCACGCGCCGCCAGCAGCAGCAGCAGCGGACGGATGCGCTTCCCCGGTGCCAGCGCACCGTCGCGCATGGCGGCGCCCACTAAGTCACGTTCACTTTCAACCGGTAAAAGCTGGTCGAGCCGTTGCTCAATGTCGTTCAACAGAGTGGCAGCATCGCTGTGTATGAAATTGACGTGTTGTTCTGCACAGGCCGTCATCAAGGCTGTCCTTATCTACAGAGGAAGTCACAGCAGGTCGAAATGATTCGATGCCATCTTCAATTATCGTCCCCGACTGCCCTTGCATCGCGGGCAGGTTTTTAACAAACGGCGGGTGAATCCATTACCACTAAGCGTAGTTCAGGATGATAAAAATGTTGGAGAATTCAGGCGCATTCCGCGTTTTGCAGCGTATGCGGGCGCACAACAGAGCGTGAATCAGCCCAGCAAATCGCGCAGCTGTTTCATCACGCTGGCGACATCCTCCGTGGATAATGCGCCATCTTTAGCGAAGCGCACAATACCCTGGGGGTCAATCACCAGAACCGACGCGCTTTCAGGCTGGAGTTGCCAGCGATGGGCGGTGACGCCGCTGCTGTCGATAATGAACTGTTGCCAGGGATCTGCTTTTTTACTGGCTGCGATACTGCGCACCACAAAAAGGGCACTACCGGGCAGCGCATCGTCCGTATTGACGATGGTCGTGGTCTGGAAACGATCGCGCGGCAGCCTGGCCTGCTGAATGGCGTCGATCAGGGGTGCGCTCTGCTCCTTCGCCGAAAGGCGGCCCGCAACATGGATTACCAGCCGCACCTTGCCGGCGAGTGACTGACTGTTCCAGCGCTGATAGTGAATGTCGCCCTGGTTTAAGACCATCTCACCTTTCTCGGCGACCGAGACCGGGGGAACAGGCTGGCCCGTCTTCAGCGTATCCGCCGTGGCGAAACCGGAAAACAGTAAAGCAATCATCAATCCATAATGGCGCACGGGGCTCCTCACTTTTTCTCGGTCTGCGGCAGGCAACATTTCTGATCATCAGGCAGATGATTAGTACCACATCCATGTTTCAGATCAATAAAAGCATTAAAGATTTGGGCTGAAAATGCGGGTATGGATTGATTAACATGAGGTGTAAAATGAGCAAAGCACTGATGACCTTACCCGAGTTTGCCCGCTATATCGGCATCAATACCCCGACGCTGGCGCGTGCCTTCTGCTGCCGGGGATCGCTGGCGGGTGTGCCGCTGCCCCAGGCGCTGGATGATGCCCCGCTGACGCAGCGCCACTGGCTGCGCGACGATGTGCGCCAGTTCGATAATGCCTACCGGCGGGTACAGGCGATGCAGCAGCAGAACGGGCATTAAGCCGCCTGTCGCGCGGAAAAAACGGGATCCGCGCGGCAGGGAAAATTCGCTTCGGTTGCCGCGCGTCCCGCCTGCAGCGGGCGTGATTCGCGCCGCGTACACGACCTGGTGATTGATCGCGCACTCAGGCGGCTGTGGCGCGATCGCCGTCTCTCAGGCCGGACCATCCGGTTTCACCAGGAAACAGACCAGATTAGCATCACGCTCGCCCGTCATTTCCACACCGCTTCCGGAGCCGGTAAGCACATCGCCACGGCCCAGTCGCTGATTACCGACGCGGATAATGCCTTCCAGCACCGTCAGCCAGGCGACAAAGCCCGGCATTGCGGGCACATCCAGCGACTGGTTGCGCTCCAGCAGGGTGTCATAAATATAGGCCTCCTGACGCAGTTCCAGCGGGGCATCGGACGCTTCCGGCCCGGCAAGCTCGGTCCAGCCGTTGGTCATAATCCCCTGATCGCGCTCCAGCACCTGGGTCATCGCCTCGCCGCCGGGCTGAGAAGGCCGGATAACCGCCTGCAGCAGCTCCGCCTCAAACAGTGGCACCGACTCCTCGTACTGCACGCCTTCGCCCGCATTGACGACCATAACCCGCTTTGCCGAGAGCTGCGTCCGCTCGCCGTTGCTGTCCTGATGCTGCATCGAACCGCGCCACAGGTAGGTGAACACCTCTTCATCCTGATGCTGCTGCATCGGCATCCGGGCATCCAGTTTCAGTGACATCAGGTCAACGCTGAGCAGGGGGCTTAAAGCCTCGCCGGGACGCTGACGACGGACAGTAAAGGGGCCGTATTCAAACAGCTGTTCGGGGTTTGCACGCACAATGTTCATGATTTGCTCTTTTTTAACAGGAGTTCACTCGATCATAGACTCCGGACGGAAAATGAGAAGCCGGGATGATTGCCCGGCTTCGTCAGTTATTTCGAACAAAAGCCGCTGAGCGGACTATTTACCCTGTTCGTCGCTCTCTCCCAGGAAGAAGTACCAGAGCGGAATCGACAGCAGTCCGGTAAAGACCGTGGAGTAGAGCAGGATCATCATCGCCTGGGTCATATACATGGTCAGCGACCAGTGGCTGAAGGGGATCTGATACTGGTCGATCACGCCACCAATCATCGCGTTGGCCATCACCGAAATCACGATCAGCGCCAGCACCGTCACGCTGCGCAGGAAGTAACGCATCTCTTTGCGCTTCACGGCAAAGCGTGACTGAACGATAGCCAGCGGAGACTGCTTATCGGGTGCCGTATCCACGCGGACGATCCGGGCACGCCGGGCGCTGCGCCAGCGCTGGATATCCAGCAGTACCAGCAGCAGCAGGCTTACCCCCATCACCGGCAGCGCATAGCCCAGCGCCAGCATCACGATCAGGCTGGTGCCCTGCGCGTAGCGTGGCATCGCCAGCCAGGCGGCGAGCAGCGTCTGCGCGGGGCTGAGCTGCGGCACCGCCGGGCGGCGGATCCACCACATCCGGTAGCCCAGCACGATCATCGCACAGAGGCCAAAGCCAAAAAATGCCAGGATCAGCTGATTCGCCAGGCCAAACAGCACGCCCATGTGCGCATCCACGCCCCAGCGGGTCAGTTTTGCCACCAGCGGGAAGTGGGCGAACGCCACCCGATCCACCACACTGAAATCGGTAGGATTGATTGACACCGCATCGACCTGGCTGGGCCAGCGGCGATCGATCTCAGACACCGTCCACGCCTGATCCTGCTTTTTAGGCTGACGCAGCTCCAGTTTTGCCGCATCCAGTCCGGCCTCGCGCGCGGCGACAAGCACCCGATCCCAGCGGGCATCCGGCTGATTCTGCACGACCGGCGCCACGGTTTTCGCGGGCATCGTCATATCGGACATGTTCATCCCGGTCATCGTGCCGCGATGGTCGGCATGGGGATCGGCGGCTTCGGCAGGCGCTTCACCGTTCAGGGCGGTGTTCACCTGCGGCGTCTTCCAGCCGAAGTCACTGCGCATTTTTTCGATGTTGTTGCCCGCCCACTGTGACCAGGTCAGCCCGGTCACAGAGAAGAACACCAGCCCCACCGCCAGCAGCAGCCCCAGCGTGACGTGCCAGTGGCGGATAGCTGCAAACCCGCGACGAGCTTTGGTGCGTTTGCGTGGCCGGGTGCCTGCCCATAAAACGAGGCCACCCAGGGCGGCAACCCACAGCCATGAGGCTGCCAGTTCGCTGTAGTTCCGGCCAAAATCACCCAGCAACAGACCGCGATGGAGTTGATCCAGCCACATCCGCAGCGGCAGCACGCCGCTGGTGCCATAGACCGTCATATCTCCTTTTACCTGAAGGGTGTAGGGATCGATAAACAGCGAGCGCGACTCTGACGGACCCAGTTCCGGGCCGCTGAACTGCACGCGGGTCGTGTCCTGTGGACCGGGCGCAGGCCGCACGGCATAGATGTACGCGGCGTCACCGGCGCGCGCGCGGGCAGCGGCAATCTGGGCGGACAGCGGCCGGGCCGCACCCTGAGGTTCGGCGGTCAGGGCATCATGATAGAGGGCCTTTTCCAGCTGCGGCGTCAGGACGTAGAGCGTCCCGGTAAGGGCAGCGACAAATATAAACGGCGCAATAAACAGGCCGATGTAAAAATGCAGGCGACGCAGCAGGTTAAACAGCGTGCCGCGTGGCGCAGGAGACATTTCCTGTGAAGAGGACATAGCATTCCACACTTTTCAAAAGATAACGGCGATCAGGTGACATTGTCACTTAATCGAACTATTCAGCGGTGAGTGTGACGCAAAAAGGGCGGGGCACGCGGTCTGTTGAGACGCCATTGCCGCCGCCGACGGGGGACGGCGGGCGCCGGGGCAGGTGGCGCGCGGCTGATCAGGCACATCCACCAGATAAAGGGGATAAAGACCCAGAGCATCAGCGGCACATGCACCAGCAGATCGCAGTAGCCGCAGGCGAACCCCATGTCGCCGGCGGCAGGATCCGCCATCGGCATCTCGCCATGATGATGCATCATCGGCATCTCTGCGCTCATGGCGGACATACCCGGCCTATCCGCCATCATGGCGTGATGCGCCGCGAGATTCTTCGAGATCATCGGCGCAACAAACAACAGCAGCACGGCCAGTATCGCAATACAGGCAGTCAGGCGTTGTCTGAGTGAAGATCTCGGCATTATTTCAGTGAACGTAACAGGGTCAGAATTCAGGGCGGCAGTGTAACGCGAAGGGGATAAAAGCGTTAAATAAAGTGGCTTTGGATGCGAAAAAATTCGCACTCTTTGAACATATTCACTTTAATTTCAGCATCATTTAACTTAACTGTTACCCGGTAAACACATACAAATAACATTAAAGCGCTGGCTGCGTTTAATCGGAATCCATAAGGGACGAAATATGAAAATTGTGATGCTGGATGGTGAAACCGTGCCTCTCTCCCTGCCCACCGGCCAGGTGCAGGCCGACTGGGTAATTCGCCCGCAGACCTCAGCCAGTGATGTCGTCGCCGCGCTGGCCGGTGCGACGGTGGCGATCACCAATAAGGTGGCGCTGCGGGCCGATACGCTGGACCAACTGCCCGGGCTGCGTTTCATCTGCGTGGCGGCCACCGGCTATGACTGTATCGATCTCGACGCCTGCCGGGCGCGCGGCATCCTGGTCAGTAACGTGCCGGGTTACTCCACGCAGAGCGTCGCCGAGTCTGTGATTGCCGCGATTTTTGCCCTGCGCCGTCAGCTGATGGCATATGCCCTGAACACCCGCACCGACTGGCCGCAGGCTGCCCATTTCTGCCTGCATCGTCAGCCGATTCAGGATATCGCGGGCGCCACGCTGGGGATCGTCGGGAAAGGCGATATCGGTCAGGCGGTCGGACAGCTGGCGCAGGCGCTGGGGATGCAGGTGCAGTACGCCGAGCGTAAAGGCAGAGACCGGGTACGCGAGGGTTACGTCAGCTTTGAACAGATGCTGGCGACCAGCGATATCATCTCACTGCACTGTCCTCTGAGCGAACAGACCCGCCAGCTGATCGATCGGCAGGCGCTGCGTCAGATGAAACCTCACGCGCAACTGATTAACACTGCCCGCGGCGGACTGATTAACGAGGACGATCTCGCGGCGGCGTTAAAACAGGGCGTGATTGGCGGCGCGGCGCTGGATGTGCTGAGCAGCGAACCCCCGGCGGCAGATAATCCGCTGCTGGCCGACCTGCCGATGCTGCTGCTGACGCCACATATCGCCTGGGCCAGCCGCAGCGGCGTGGAGAACCTGGTGTCGGGCGTGATGACCAACATCGCGGCCTTTGTTCAGGGCCAGCCCGTAAATCTCGTGCGCTGAAGCCAGCGCTCAGGCGCCGGATCGCCTGCCGGCGGCTAAGAAATGCCCGGGCAGGCGCAAACACGCCCGTCACGCAGGGCGCTCACGTCTGCCGTTAATCTTCCGGCACGTCTCGAAAAATCCAGCCAGACCCTTTTACCCTGCGGGTGAATCAGGCTATTAAGCAGAGAGCCTGTTCAGACGGCAGCCATTACACGTTCCAATGAGGTGGACGACGCAGGCTTGTGCCTGCCGGGTTGCGCCAGTTTAGACAGACACAATCGGGGCGACGTCGTCGTCCCTGCCGTTTTATAAACCGAACCGGATGTCGCATGGCTCAGGAACACGCCGTCGCAGAGAACTGCAGGAAAAGGGATTTGGCTGATGACTAAAAGAGCGGGGACACCCACACCGCATGATGCGACCTTCCGGCAGTTTCTGACGCAGCCGGATATTGCCCGCGACTTTATGAGGCTGCATCTGCCGCCGGAGTTGCGGGAAATCTGTGATCTCAGCACGCTGAAACTGGAGTCGGGCTCCTTTGTTGAAACGGATCTCCGGCACTATTTCAGCGATGTGCTTTACAGCCTTAAAACCACGGCGGGCGAGGGCTATATCCATGTGCTGATTGAGCATCAGTCTGTGCCCGACAGGCACATGGCCTTTCGCCTGATGCGTTATGCCATTGCGGCTATGCAGCGCCATCTGGAAAGCGGCCATAAAAGACTGCCGCTGGTGATCCCCATGCTCTACTACGCTGGCCGCCGCTCACCCTATCCCTATTCCACCCGCTGGCTGGATGAGTTCGACGATGCCCGGCTGGCAGGGAGGCTTTACAGCCGCAGTTTTCCGCTGGTGGATGTGACGGTCATTCCGGACGATGAGATTATGCAACATCGCCGCATGGCCGCGCTGACCCTGTTACAGAAGCATATCCGACAGCGGGATCTGGCGGAACTGATGGAGAAGCTGGTGTCCGTTTTGCTGAAGGGCTATCACTCTTCAGCGCAGATAGTTTCGCTGGTACACTACATGGTGCAGGCGGGCGAAACGGCTGATGCCGAAGCCTTTGTTCGGGAGCTGGCACAACATGTGCCACAACATGGAGATGCCCTGATGACTATCGCACAGCAGCTTGAGCAGATCGGCGAGCGCAAAGCCGCGCTGAGAATTGCCCTCGCCATGCTGCAGAACGGTGTGGAGCGCCCTGTCGTCCTGAAGCTGACCGGGCTGAAAGAGGAAGATTTAGCGCAGATCGGGCACTAAGCCCATCGCAGCAGCAGGGCGGTCACGACCGCCTCTGCAACGCTGACCGCTGGCTGGCGGAGTCGTTCACCGCCGCCCGCCAGGCGGCTGGACTCCGTCTGCCACCCTGAGCGGCCAGGCGCAGGCCAGCCTCAGAATATCGAGCGGCCCAGCTTTTCGGTCAGTAACTCCAGCGCCGCGGTGCCCGCCAGCGAGTTACCTGCGCTGTCCAGCCCCGGCGACCAGACGGCAATGCTCATCTCGCCCGGAATGATAGCAATGATCCCCCCGCCGACCCCGGATTTCGCGGGCATCCCGACCCGCCACGCAAATTCGCCGGCGCCATCGTACATGCCGCTGGTGATCATCAGCGCGTTGATCTGCCGCGCCTGACGCGGGGTGATCATCTCGCTGCCATCCAGCATCCGGCCCTGATTTGCCAGATAGATAAAGGTGCGCGCCAGCTCCACGCAGCTCATTGAGAGCGAGCAGTAGTGGAAGTAGGTCTGCATCACGCTGGTGACATCGTTATCAAAATTCCCGAAAGACTTCATCAGCCAGGCGATCGCAGCATTGCGCGCAGAGTGCTCGAACTCCGAGCGGGCAACGTGGCGGTCGTAGTTGATATCGGGCTGCTGACTCAGTTGCCTGACGATCTCCAGCATCCGCTGACGCGGCGCGGTGAGGCGGGTTTCCAGCAGATCGCAGATCACCAGCGCACCGGCATTGATAAAGGGATTACGCGGCTTGCCCTGTTCCAGCTCCAGCTGCACCAGCGAGTTAAAGGGCTGACCGGACGGCTCTTTGCCGACCCGCTGCCAGATTTCACTGTCGTCATAACGGGTCAGCGCTACCGTCAGCGACAGCGCTTTGGAGATGGACTGAATGGAGAAGCGCGTTTCTGCATCGCCCGCCTGAAATAGCGTGCCATCCCGCAGGCAGACCGCAATGGCCAGATTGTCCGCCGCCACATCCGCCAGGGCAGGGATGTAGTTCGCCACTTTTCCCTGATGAACCAGCGGACGCACCTGATCCAGCACTTCCTGCAGCAGAGCATTATTCAGTTCAGACACGCACCTTTCTCCTGTTGTTACGGGCCGCCCGCGATGCCGCGCATCAGCGAACTGCCATTAATAGTATCAGCGGCAGATCGCCCTTAGCTGATGGGTTTTGACTGCGCCGCCAGCGGTGCCAGCAGCATCTGTAGCAGGCTCAGCAGCGTCAGCATGCCAAAGGGCAGCGTCCAGCTTCCGCTCTGCTCATGCAGGACGCCGAAAAAGAGTGGCCCGAGCGCCGCCAGCGCATAGCCGACACACTGCGCCATGCCGGAGAGCTGTGAAGCCTGACGATGGCTGCCTGCGCGCAGGTTAAACAGCGAGAGGCAGAGCACCAGCGAGGCGCCTGCTCCCAGCCCGGCCAGCGTCAGCCAGAGGATGGCCCACTGCGGATAGAGCAGCAAGCCCAGCAGGCCGAGAAAAATGCCAGAGGAGGCCACAAACGCAGTGATCCGGGCATCCTTTACCCGCTTCAGCGCCACCATGCAGCCCAGGTTAGCGACAATGGCGACCGCCTGATACCAGAACAGCAGCCAGCCCGCCTGTGCCTGGCTGAACCTCCTGTCCTGGGCAAACGGGCTGAACCAGTCGATCAGGGTATAAAACGCCAGCGACTGCAGCGCCATAAACAGGGCGATGTGCCAGCCGCCCGCTGAGCGCCAGGGGTGGCGCTGCGGGATCGGGGCCGCCGCAGTGGCTGAGGCAGGCTGTTGCTGACGTAACAGCGGCAGCCAGGCGAACAGCGCCACCAGCCCGGGCAGCGCCCACACCACCAGCGAGAGCCGCCAGCCCGCTGCTGAAATCTGACTCAGCGGCACGGCGATGCCGGAGGCCAGGCTGGCGGTAATCGACATCGTGGCGGCATACAGGCCGATGTAGCGGGCGGTGTGCGCGGTAAAGTCGCGTTTGATCAGCGGCGGCAGCAGCACGTTAGCGGCGGCGATGCCTGCGCTGAGCAACAGCGTGCCGCCCCAGAGCGCCGCTTCGGCTGACAACCCGCGCAGCAGCGAACCGGCGGTGATCAGGCACAGGGCGCCCCATAAACTGCGCACGAGGCCGATGCGGTTGCCCAGCCAGGCGGCTGGCGGCGCGAGCAGGGCGAACAGCATCAGCGGAATGAAGTTAAACAGACCGGCTTCACCGGCGCTCAGACCGAACGTCTGACAGATATCCTGTAAAACCGGTCCGGTGACGGTAATCGGCGCCCGCAGGTTCGCCACGGTGAGAAGCAGAACGAATAAGAAAAAGGAGGCGCTGGAAAACGCAGCGTGAGGTCGGGCTCGGTGCTGTTCAGGCATCATGGCAGGGATCATCACAGGCAGCAGTGCTGCGGGGGGCGTTGGTTGACGTTAACGCTTACGCATCAGAGTTGATGTCTGGGCGCTACTTTACTGACCGGTTAGCGGAGTGTAAAGCCTTGTTATGCGATGAAATAGCGTAAATCTAATCCTGTAACAGGATTCACAAAATCAGAACGAATGGAAGGCGGATTCGGGAACGTGACCACCGTCGTTCTGACGGGGTATGGCGCCGGGCTGGCAGGTCTGCTGCCGGGTTTCAGCCGGCGGTACGGTTTTCCGGCATGCCCCGGAGCACCGCAGGCATGGAGAAGGAAGCCAGTATCACCACACTGAGAAGAGGCAGCTCCGCGTCTTGTCCGCCTTCAGCATCACGCCGGTGATCGCCGCGTGCAGGTCGGGGGCACCTGACCGGCGTCGGGTGTAAAACGGTGTTCAGTCAGTCAGAACAGCGCAAACATCAGCGCCACAGGGAAGCTCATCGGCCAGGTTGCGCCGACTAAAAAGGCGCTCAGCAGTTTGATGCTCAGCTTATCTTTGGCGATGAAGAAGGTGATTAGCGTAGCGAACAGTGCAACAACGGCATAAAAAATAAGCATACCCTGGTACAGTGTCATTGTTCTCTCCGCAGCGTCAGTCAGGTTTTGCTGCGCATGATGCGGATTTTTGTGATCCAGATCAAGTGGGACAGGGTTTCGCATCTAAAGAAAGCAGGGCCGTGCGCTGACATTATCGCGGGCGATTTCAGGCTGAAAACCGGCGGCTGAACGCCCCTGAAACCCCCGCAGGCAGGCGCCAGCGCCAGCTGGTAACTTCTGGCGAAAACGCCGCAATTTCCCCGGATCTGCAGACCAGAAGCCCGCCTCTGCGGGCGGGCTTTTAGCCTGTCAGCGCGGGTTCAGCTGTGACGGTAGAGCGCCATCACGGCCTCCAGATCGGGCGCGCGTGGGTTGCCGCCGGTGCAGACATCGTCCAGCGCCGCCTGCGCCAGTGCGGGGATATCCGCCTCCTGCAGGCCGACATCACGCAGTGAAAGGGGGATGTTTACATCGCGACAGAGCTGGCGCACGGCAGCGACGGCCGCCTCCCGCGCGGCCTCCAGCGGCAGCGAGTCCGCCTGCCTGACGCCCATGGCGCGGGCGATGTCACGATATTTCTCGCCGGTGCAGGGGGCGTTCCAGGCCATGACCTCAGGCAGCAGAATGGCATTCGCCACGCCGTGCGGAACGTTGTAAAAGGCGCCCAGCGGATGGGCCATGCCATGCACCAGGCCCAGGCCGACGTTGGAAAAGCCCATGCCGGCCACATACTGCCCCAGCGCCATCTGCTCGGCCGCCTCCGGATCGCCCGCCATCGATCCACGCAGTGACTGGCTGATCATCTTTATTGCTTTGAGATGCAGCATATCGCTCATCGCCCAGGCGTCACGGGTGAGGTATCCCTCAATCGCATGGGTCAGGGCGTCGATACCGGTGGCCGCCCTGAGCGACGCGGGCATCGTCATCATCATCTCCGCATCGATAATCGCGACTTTCGGGATGCAGTGCGGATCGACACAGACAAACTTGCGCCGATTCTCCTCGTCGGTGATCACATAGTTAATCGTCGTCTCCGCCGCCGTACCGGCCGTGGTGGGGATGGCGATAATCGGGGCGGCCGCAAAGCGGGTGGGGGCAGTTCCTTCCAGACTGCGCACATCTTCAAAGCCGGGATTGGTGATAATGATGCCGATCGCCTTGCTGGTATCCTGAGGGGAGCCGCCGCCGACGGCGATCAGGTAGTCGGCACCCGCGGCTCTGAACGCCGCGACACCCTGCTGCACCGTGCGAATCGTCGGATTCGGCACGACCTCATCATAAACCGCCCACGCCAGCTGGTGGGCAGTCAGCAGATCGGTTACCCGCTGCAGCACCCCGGCTGCTGCCAGCGCTTTATCGGTGACGATCAGCGCTTTTCGCATCCCGCGTCGGCTGACCTCTTCCGGTAAATGGTGCAGTGAACCGGCACCAAACCAGGCCGTTTCATTCAGAATCATACGGTGCGTCATCAGAACATCCTCTGTCAGCAAATGATTTTTTTACCCTCTGCCATTATCAGGGCTGCTTCTGCGTGAAACTTCTCAATTCCTGACAAAGCCAATTGATATTAATCAATAAATTAGCAAAAAATCGTACATGCCAGGCGCGTTTAACCCGCTTCCGGGCGGTCGCCCTCCGGCTACGGATGTCTCACTGTTGCCGGCGGTGTGCAACACTGGTTTATCTGTTACCCGACACGCCCATGAGGAAAGATATGACCCGATTCGTAATGAATAAAAAGGATGATCTCGTCGACAGTGCGTTAGATGGCATGATTTACGCCAGCCCGTGGCAGAACCTGGTCCGGCTGCAGGTCGATCCGCACATCCGCATCGTGATGCGTCGTGACTGGCAGAAGCAGCAGGTTGCCCTGATCTCCGGGGGTGGCTCCGGCCATGAACCGGCCCACGTCGGGTTCATCGGCAAGGGGATGCTGACGGCGGCCGTCTGCGGCGATGTGTTTGCCTCGCCCAGCGTTGACGCCGTCTATAACGCCATCATTCATCTGACCGGTGAGGCGGGATGCCTGCTGATTGTGAAAAATTACACCGGCGATCGGCTCAACTTCGGTCTGGCAGCCGAGAAAGCCCGCAAAGCGGGCTTCAGCGTCAATATGGTGATTGTCGGGGATGATGTGGCGTTGCCGGACAATCCGCAGCCGCGCGGGGTAGCGGGAACGTTACTGGTGCACAAAGTGGCGGGTTTTGTCGCAGAGCGCGGTGACGATCTGGCGGCGGTCACCGGGGCGGCCGAGGCCGCGAGCCAGGCCATTGCGTCCATGGGTGTGGCGCTCTCCGGCTGTCATCTGCCAGATGAAGAGAGCGGTCAGCGCGTGCCTGAGGGCAGCGTGGAAATGGGACTGGGGATCCATGGCGAGCCGGGCGTGGATGTCATGCAGACGCAGAACGCGCAGGCGATTGTGCAGCATCTGCTGGAGAAGGTAATGCCGGGTACTGACCAGCGATGCGCGCTGCTGGTCAATAATCTTGGCGGCATGTCTGCGCTGGAGATGAGCCTGGTGACGCGTGACCTGATCGCCTCGCCGCTCAGCCAGCCATGTGATTATCTGATCGGCCCGGCTCCGCTGATGACCGCGCTGGATATGAAAGGCTTTTCAGTCACCCGCCTGACGCTCAACCCGCTGCTGGAGGAGGCGATCTGCGCGCCGGTCGAGGTCACCGGCTGGGTTAACGCCGTGAAGATCGCGCCGCTGGCACCTGTGGTGGTGACCCGTGAGGCCAGCGCGCAGCCCGTGCAACCCTCCGCGAACCCCAGCGTAGCGGCGATGGTTAACGCTATCTGCGATACCCTGATTGCCAGCGAAAGCGAACTCAACAGGCTGGATGCCCAGGTGGGCGATGGCGACACAGGCTCCACCTTTGCGGTCGGCGCACGCCAGATCCAGCGGGAATGCGCCGATCATCAACTGCCCCTGAATGCGCTGCCCGACCTGCTGGCAGTGACCGGTGAACGCCTGGCGACGGTGATGGGCGGCTCCAGCGGCGTGCTGATGGCGATCTTCTTTACCGCAGCGGCGCAGCAGCTGGCTGAAGGGGATACGCTGCCGCAGGCGTTACAGCAGGGGCTGGAAAAGATGAAGCAGTATGGCGGCGCACGACCGGGCGATCGCACGATGATCGATGCACTGCAGCCCGCTATCGAAGCGCTGGTGGCGGGCAAATCGCTGGCGGCGGCGGCGGACGCGGCGCAGCAGGGCAGTGACGCCACCGCCGGGATGGGGAAAGCCAATGCGGGGCGGTCGTCTTATCTCAACAGCGCGAATCTCAACGGCGTGCCGGATCCGGGCGCGGTCGCGGTTGCCCGGGTCTTCGCGGCACTGAAGCAGCAGTGAGTTTCAGCCGCGGCCAGGCAGGCAATGGGCCGGTCAGCCCTCCTTTACCGGCCAGACAGCACCCATTTTCCTGTCCGCGCCGACGCGCCCGGCGGCAGCGGGTCATGCAGCCGGGCGCCCGGCTGAGCGCGACGACGATCATAGATCTGGCGTTTCGTTCGCAGGAAACGGGCGGGTCGCCGGGCCAACGGCGCGAAAGCCGTTATAGTAAGCAGGTTGCAACGCAATCTGCACGGGCATGCGTGTCCGGGTTAATCTGATAAGGAGTGGCTGGTGAAAAAATTACTCTGCGCGACGATACTGGCAGCGTTGCCCGTGACCACACTGGCGGCGTCGGTATTTACGCTGCAATCGAAAGACTTCAGTGACAATGCGCTACTGGATAAGAAATTTGCCGGTGCCAATAAAAGTAATCCTTCCTGTACCGGTGAGAACGTTTCTCCTGAACTCAACTGGTCTGCCGTTCCGTCCGGCACCCGCAGCCTGGCGCTGCTGATGACCGATCCGGTCGGGGCGAAAGGGCTGGGCGTCACGCACATGGTGGCCTATAACATTCCCGCCAGCCGCTCTTCATTCGCTCAGGGGGCACTGACGCAGGGCAAGGGCTATACCGGCGGTAAAAACAGCCCCGGCACGCTGCACTACTATGGGCCCTGTCCGCCGGCGGGCAGCGGCCTGCATCACTACAACTTCGTCCTCATCGCCACCGATCTGCCGGTGGGCCAGCTGAAAGCGGGCCTGACCCAGACAGAGCTGGTCGCCGAGCTTAAAGGCCACGCGCTGGGCGCGGCCAGCACGGTCGGCCGTTTCAGCAACGAATAGCAACGCCCCCGCAGAGGCAGCCACCTGCCTCTGCACATCGCCTACTCTGCGCTGAACCGAGCCCGTATCCGCGACGCGATATAGTCGGTATGCGTCTCCAGCGCAAAATGCCCGCTGTCGAGCAGTTCTACTTCCGCCTGCGGATTATCACGCTGCCAGGCGGCTGCGCCCGGTGGAATAAAGAAGGGATCGTGCCTGCCCCAGATCACCAGTGTGGGCACCTGATGCTGGCGGAAGAACGCCTGAAACGCAGGATAGCGTTCCAGATTGCTGGCGTAATCCAGAAACAGGGCCAGCTGAATCGCTTTGTTGCCGGGGCGCGCCATCAGCAGCGTGTCCAGCGTGTAAGTTTCCGGCGCGACCTGCTGTGGATCACTGACGCCATGCAGATACTGCCATTTCACCCCTTCCGCCGTCAGCACATTGTCGCGGACCACCTGACGGTTCGCTTCGCTGGGGTCCGCCCACATCGCACGCACCGGCGCCCAGGCTTCCCCCAGTCCTTCCAGATAGGCGTTGCCGTTCTGCGAAATTAATCCGGTGACGCGATCGGGATAGGCCAGCGCCAGCCGCAGGCCCGCCGGTGCGCCATAGTCAAAGAGATACATCGCATAACGCGTCAGCCCCAGCGCATCGACAAACGCGGTCAGCGTCTGGCCGAGTGCATCAAATGTCCACGAATAGTGGCGTTCAGCCGGGACCTCTGTAAATCCAAAACCCGGTAAATCGGGGGCGATGAGGTGAAACTTATCGGCCAGAAGCGGGATCAGATTCCGGAACTGATGTGATGAGGCGGGAAAGCCGTGCAGCAGCAGCAACACCGGCAGGGAGGGATCGCCCGCTTCGCGGTAGAAAACGTTAACGCCGTCCGCCTGCTGATAGCGGTATGAAACAGAGTGTGCGCTCATAGGAGATTCCTGTAACTGGTAAATTGGGATTTATATGGTTACATAATCAGGGTAGGTCGCCAGGCTGTAACCTGTCAAATGAATTTATAAGGGTTACATCACCCGAGGTACCTGCTAAAATCGGGGTTGAAAGCAGGCGCCGGGGCGAAACCGCATTATGAGAGGAGGCAGTAGCATGAGTGACACACAGGTACACAGCGGCCAGGGGCCGTGGTTTCTGGCCGATCATCCGGCGCTGGATTTCATCAACACCGAGGCCATCGTCGAGGGCGCGCCGCACGATTTCTGGCAAACCGATCGGGACGTGGACGCCTGGCTGACGCAGGCCGGACTGGCATCCGATGAACCGGCGTCAGACGGGGCCGAAGGTGCGCTGTTGCAGGCCGCGCGGCAGTTGCGCCAGCTTATTCGCGACAGCGTGCAGCAGCAGAAAGCGGGTAAGCGCGTGGACTGGCAGGCGCTGAATGGCTGGCTGAATCAGGCCACCAGTCATCTGCAGCTCACTGAAGAGCAGGGTGTCTGGCAGATCAGGCGAATCTACGCGGGTCAGAATGCAGAGCAGCGGCTGGGTAAGGTGGCGGAGCAGGCCGCGCTGCTGCTGACGCAGGAGGATTTCAGCAGGGTGCGTGCCTGTGAGCATCCTGCCTGCACGCTCTGGTTTTATGACCGGACGAAAGCGCATCGCCGACGCTGGTGCAGCATGGCGCTGTGTGGCAATCGGGCGAAAGTGGCGCGTTTCCGGCAGTTAAATGCGGTCACCCGATCGGGGGATTAAGTGATAAAAAAACACCCTGCAGCGCAGGGTGTCGGAAGCGTTATTTTGCCGGTGTGGCGGCGGGCTTGTTGCGCTTGCGCAGCTTGTCGATCAGACGATGCGCCTCCGCTTTGGTCGCTACCGCCGGGGATGATCCGGTCAGCGGCTGGCGGGCCGTCTCACGCACTGTGAGGATGGTCAGCAGACCGATAATGCCCGCGCCCATCATATAGTAGGCCGGCATCATGGTATTTTGGGTGGTATCCACCAGCCAGGCGGTAATCAGCGGCGTCGTGCCGCCAAACAGCGACACCGAGAGGTTAAAGCCGATCGCCAGGGCGCTGTAACGGATGTCAGTGGTAAACAGCGCAGGCAGCGTCGAAGGCATGGTGCCACTGAAGCAGGTGTGCAGCACACCCAGAATCAGCAGACCGCCAAAGACGGCCCACATATTACCGGAACCGATCAGCATAAAGCTCGGGATAGCCAGCAGGATCAGACCCACCGCGCCGAAACCGATGACCGGACGACGGCCGATGCGGTCGGTCCAGCGACCCCACAGCAGCGTCAGCGGCATCATCACAAACATGGCGACCATCACCAGCAGCAGACCGCTCAGCTCCGGCAGGCCCAGCACGCCGGTCAGGTAGCTCGGCATGTAGGAGGTCAGCATATAGTTGGAGACGTTAAACAGCAGCACCAGACCAATACATTTCAGCATCGGCGCACGGTATTTGCTCAGCATCTGCATCAGCGTCAGACGCGGTTTACTTTGCTCCAGCGCCTCCTGCTTTTCCATGTGCTGCTGGAATGCCGGGGTCTCTTCCAGCTTCAGTCGCACATAGAGACCGAACAGGCCCAGCGGCGCGGCGATGAAGAACGGCACGCGCCAGCCCCAGGACATCATCGCTTCGTTCGACATCAGGGTCGTCATGACCGTCACCAGGCTGGCACCCAGCAGGTAGCCGCCGATGGTGCCGAACTCCAGGAAGCTGCCCATGAAGCCACGGCGTTTATCGGTGGAGTACTCCGCGATAAAGGTCGCTGCGCCGCCATACTCACCGCCGGTGGAGAAGCCCTGAACCAGGCGCGCCACCAGCAGCAGAATCGGTGCCATGATGCCAATTGACGAGTAAGCCGGGATCAGCCCGATACAGAATGTCCCGATCGACATCATGATCATCGTCATTGCCAGCACTTTCTGTCGGCCGATGCGATCCCCCAGCGGACCAAATACCAGTCCGCCGATCGGGCGCACCAGGAAGGCCGCCGCAAAGGTACCGAAAGTGGCGATCAGCTGCACCGCGTTGTTGGCGTCGGGGAAAAAGACTTTGCCGATAATGACGGCGAGATAGCTGTACACCCCGAAGTCGAACCATTCCATCGCATTACCTAATGCCGCCGCGCCAACCGCACGCTTCAGCATGTCATTATCAATAACGGTAATGTCATCCACAGTCAGCTCTTTAGGCTTCCTGTTCCAGAAATGTTTCTTAGGGTGTTCAGACGATGAGTTTCTGGTGTCCATATTCTCCTCAGGTACTTCAGTGAAGGAGTCTTATAGCTTTCGCAGCCGCAAACGGTGTTCAGAAAATGTGGAAAAGAAAGCTATAAGAAGCCGAAAAAGATCCGTGCAGCGGCAGAAACCGCAGCCGCTAAACCATAGACCACGATTGTAAGGTTTTGCAAGTTTTCAGCCGGAAAAGCTACATTTGCTGACAAAAGCAGCAGGCTCTGCTTAGTCGGATTCACTTTGCTGCTGAAAAAAACTGGCCGAAGAGGCGGGCTTTTTTCGCGTTTCGGGAACACGCAGGAGTCTGATGTGACAACGTCACCATCGGGCGCGTGGCGACGCTGCCAGACAGAGTAATCTGCGGGTGAGAGCGAAAGAGAGGGTGGGATATATTCATCCGCCGCATATCCATAGCAGGATTAGTTGGTAGTTAACGCGTAACTGAAATGGCAATGTAAACCTATTCCATGCCAGCAGAGTGTTAATCATGAGCACATTAACCCCGGCCGCATTGCCGGTCATCGATTTCGCCTTATTGTCGGGAAGTCAGCAGCAGAAGCAGCAGGTTCTGAAAACATTAAGCCAGGCCGCGCGTGATGTCGGCTTCTTCTATCTGATCAATCACGGCGTTGACCGCCAGCTGTCCGATGCGGTGCAGCAGGTCTCGCGGCAGTTCTTTGCCCTGCCACAGGCGGATAAAGACGCTGTGGCGATGGCGAACTCCCCGCATTTTCGCGGCTACAACCTGGCGGGCGTGGAAATCACCCGCAGCCAGCCCGACTTTCGCGAACAGTTTGATATCGGCGCCGAGCGCGAAGCCCTGCCGGTAACCGCTGATTCACCCGCCTGGCAACGGATGCAGGGGCCGAACCAGTGGCCGCAGGCGTTGCCGGCACTGCAGAGCGTCGTGACACGCTGGCAGGAGCAGATGACCGCGGTAGCGCTGGAGCTGCTGCGCGCGTTTGCCGATGCGCTGGATCTGCCGCGCAACGCCTTCGATAACCTCTACGGCGACTATCCCAATGAACATATCAAGCTGATCCGCTATCCGGGCCGCACAGAGGGCGAATCGCGCCAGGGGGTCGGCGCGCATAAAGATTCGGGCTTCCTGACGATGTTACTGCAGGATGACCAGCCGGGTTTACAGGTTGAGGTGACGCCGGATCGCTGGATCGATGCGTCACCGCGTCCCGGCGCGTTTGTGGTCAACATCGGCGAGCTGCTGGAGCTGGCGACCAACGGCTATCTGCGTGCCACCGTGCATCGCGTGGTGTCGCCGCAGCAGAACAGTGAGCGCTTATCCATCGCCTTCTTCCTGGGCGCCCAGCTCGACACCGTGGTGCCAGTCTATCAGCTTCCGCCGCAGCTGGCGGCCCTGGCGCAGGGTCCGACCAGCGATCCGCTTAATCCGCTGCTGCGCGAAGTGGGCTGGAACTACCTTAAAGGCCGTCTGCGTTCGCATCCCGACGTCGCCCGGCGCTTTTATGCTGAACAGCACACGCACTAACCTACTTCCCATAACGATAAGAGATAAATGATGATGAAAAAGCCCTTACTGGTGCTGGCCGGTCTTTCCCTGCTGATTGCACAGAATTTACAGGCCGCACCGCTGCGCGTCGCCGCCGACCCGCTGCCGCACGCGGAGATCCTGGAGTATGTCAAAACCCTGGACCCGAAACTGGATATAAAGATTGTCGAGCTGAGCAACGGCGTGAACGCCAATGAACTGCTGGCTGCCGGTGATGTGGATGCCAACTACTTCCAGCATCTGCCTTACCTGAAAGATCAGGAAAAGGCGCTGGGCAAAACCTTTGCCGTGGTGGCCAGCGTCCACATCGAGCCGCTGGGCATCTATTCGCACAAGGTAAAATCGCTGGCAGCGCTGCCTGAAGGGGCGAGCATCGCCGTTCCGAATAACACCACTAACCTGAGCCGCGCGCTCTGGCTGCTGCAGGACAAAGGGGTGATTAAGCTCAACGCCAAAGGCGAGGCGGGTTCGACGCTGGTCACGCCGAAAGATATCAGCGACAACCCGAAAAAGGTGAAGATCGTTGAGATCGAGTCTCCCCAGATACCCCGTTCGCTGGATGATGTGGACGCCGCCGTCATCAACGGCAACTACGCGCTGGAGGCGGGGCTGAACCCGGCCAAAGATGCGCTGGGGCTGGAATCCGCGGCCCATAACCCTTACGCCAACCTGCTGGTGACCACGCCGGCGCTGGAGAAAGATCCGCGTGTGGTTCAGCTGGCGAACGATCTGCGTTCCCCGCAGGTGGCGGCGTTTATCCGCAAAACCTACCAGGGCTCTGTGATCCCGGTTGCGGACCCGCAGCATGATTAACATCTGTCATCTGCATAAACAGTATGCTGGCGCGCCTGCGCCAGCCCTGGACGACATCTCGCTGACCATCGAAGAGGGCACCATCTTCGGCATTCTGGGCCGGAGCGGTGCGGGCAAAAGTACCCTGCTGCGCTGTCTGAACCGGCTGGAGCATCCCTCTTCGGGCCGGATCGAGATTGACGGGCAGGATCTTGCGGCGATGGACCTGGCGCAGCTGCGCCAGCAGCGGCAGCAGATGGGCATGATCTTTCAGCACTTCAACCTGCTCCATTCCCGCAACGTCCATGACAACATCGACCTGGCACTGGAAATCGCCGGGGTGCCGGTCAGGCAGCGTCGTGATCGGGTCGCCGCGTTACTGACGCGGGTGGGGCTGGATGACTTTGCGGCAGCCTGGCCGTCGCAGCTCTCCGGTGGACAGAAGCAGCGTGTCGGCATCGCCCGCGCGCTGGCTGCCCGTCCCCGCTATCTGCTGTGCGACGAGGCGACCAGCGCACTGGATCCTGAAACCACCACCGCGATTCTCGATCTGCTGGCCGATATTCAGCAGCAGCTCAACATCACGATTGTGATGATCACGCATGAGATGGCGGTGGTGAAGCGCATCTGTCACGGCGCGGCGCTGCTGGAGCATGGCCGGCTGGTGGAGAGCGGCAGCCTGAGCCAGATCATGGGCCGCCAGGAGGGACGCCTGCGCGCAATGCTGCTGAAGGATGGCGAAGCGGATCGGGCGTTTATCGAAAAATATCAGCGAGAGGCGATGACCCGATGCGTAGCATGAGTCTTGATCGGTTCCAGGCACTGCTGCTCAACGCCACAGGCGAGACGCTCTACATGGTGCTGATGGCGGCGCTGTTCACGGTCGCGATAGGGCTGCCGGTGGGTGTGCTGCTGTTTCTGACCCGGCCGCAGGGCCTGCTGCCGAATCGCGCGATCGCGCTGCTGCTGAACACCCTGGTCAACACCGGCCGCGCCCTGCCGTTTGTGGTGCTGCTGATCGCACTGATCCCCGTTACCCGACTGCTGGTCGGCACCACGCTGGGCAGTACCGCGGCGATCGTGCCGATTACGCTGGGCGCCTTTCCCTTTTTTGCCCGCATCGTCGAGAACGCGCTGGATGAGGTCGATCGTGGCCGCATAGAGGCGGTGGTGTCGATGGGCGGCACGCTGTGGCATATCGTCAGCCGCGTGCTGCTGCCGGAAGCGCTGCCCGCGCTGGTGGCGGGGATCACCCTGACAATCGTGATGCTGATTGGCTTCTCGGCGATGGCGGGCGTGGTCGGTGGCGGGGGGCTGGGCGATCTGGCGATTCGCTACGGCTACCAGCGCTTCGACAATCAGATCATGGCGGCCACCATTGTCGTGCTGCTGGCGCTGGTGATGCTGATCCAGAAACTCGGCGACCGGCTGGTCCGTTCGCTGGCTTATCGCCGCTGACCGCCCCGTGATGCGGGCAGACCCGTGACGCGTAATACAACGGCCGGAAGGGTGATCCGCAAGGGGGTGAATCCGGCCGCTCCGCTTTTCCGCTGTCCTCAGTTGTATGCCCCCGCCAATCTTTAACAGCAGATGCGTTTTGCAGGATCAATAATCACCGCCACTTGATAACCTGCCATTAGTAACTTACCTTTAGTAACTTAATGGTGAAGCAGGTAAGGTGACGACGATGCAGGCATTATTGGTAACTTCTCATCCTCATCATGAGGCGCATACCCACCGCGTGGCGGACCAGCTGGCGCAGGGCATTATGGCGACCGGGCAGCATACCGTGGAACGCGCGGATCTGGCGGCAGAGGGTTTCGACCCCCGTTTTACCCTCGATGACCATCGCCGTTTCAACGGCGAGACTGGCGTTCCCGCCGATGTGCTGGCGGAGCAGCAGCGTCTCGATCGGGCGGATGCGCTGGTGCTGGTCTATCCGGTTTACTGGTGGTCTTTTCCGGCGCAGCTGAAAGGGTGGATTGATCGGGTCTTTATTCAGGAGTGGGCCTTCAGCGAACAGGAGGGCCGGATCGTGAAACGGCTCGGGCACCTGCCGGTGCATCTGTTCGCTATCGGCGCGGCCGACACCCGCACATATCTGCGGCGCGGCTATTTCACCAGCATGCGAAATCAGATCGAGCAGGGTATCTTCGGCTACTGTGGCGCGCCGGTGGTAACCAGCGAACTGTTACTGACGGGCGATGAGGGGTATCCTGACGCCCATTACCGCCAGGCCCGGCAGTGGGGCCAGCAAATTTTTAGCCCGCAGGAACCCCGATGACCGCTGAAAAACCGGCCCGTAAACGCCTTTCCCGCGAGGCCCGGCGCAGACAGTTAGCCGATGTCGCATGGCAGATCATGCGGGCTGAAGGAAGTGAGGCGCTGACGCTGGCACGGGTTGGCGAGGCGGCGGGCGTCAGCAAGCCGGTGGTTTACGATCACTTCACCACCCGTCACGGGCTGCTGGCCGCGCTGTATGACGATTTCGACCGCCGTCAGACTGAGCGAATGGACGCCGCCATGCGTGCCGCGCCAATGCGCGTGCAGGCGAAAGCGGAAGTGCTGGCGGCCTGCTATGTGGACTGCGTGATGACGGAGGGCAGAGAAATCCCGGACCTGCTCTCCGCCCTCAGCACTTCGCCGGAACTGGCTGCGGTCAGGCGCCACTATCAGCTCGATTTTATCCGCCGCTGTCAGCACTGGTTTGCGCCTTTTACCGGCCGCGCGGGGATCCCGGAAGCCGGCATGTGGGGCTTGCTGGGGGCTGCGGATGGCATCGCGGGGGCGGTTGCCCGCGGCGATATCGGGCAGGCAGAAGGTCAGCAGGCGCTGACGGCCCTGATCGTGGCGCTGGTGGCGGGCGACCCTCGGCCGGAAGCGCCATAAATGAAAAATGGCGGCCCGCAGGCCGCCGAAACATTCAACCACAACAGACGTTGTGTAAGCAGTGGCAACGCACAATGATGATCGTTTAGCCTTTCACCCCGCCAGCGGTCAGACCGCTTACCAGCCAGCGCTGCGCCAGCAGGAACACCAGGGTTATCGGGATCGCGGAGAGCACGGCCGCCGCGGCAAAGTCGCCCCACAGATAGTTCTGCGGATTCAGATACTGCTGCATTCCGACCGCCAGCGTGTAGCTGTTCACATCGCGCAGCAGCAGCGAGGCAACCGGCACCTCCGTTACCGCGGCGATAAAGGCCAGAATAAACACCACCGCCAGAATCGGCACCGATAACGGCAGCAGAACCAGCCGGAACGCCTGCCACGGCGTCGCGCCATCGAGCGCGGCGGCCTCTTCCAGCGATCCATCGATCGTTTCGAAATAGCCCTTAATCGTCCAGACATGCAGCGCGATACCGCCCAGATAGGCGAAGATCACGCCTCCGTGCGTATTCAGCCCGATAAAAGGCAGATACTGACCCAGCCGGTCAAACAGGGCATAGAGCGCCACCAGCGACAGCACCGCCGGAAACATCTGGAAGATCAGCATCCCCTTCAGCAGGCTGGCACGACCGGCGAAGCGCATCCGGGCGAAAGCGTAGGCGCAGGTGGTGGAGAGCGCCACGATGCCCAGCGCGCTGATGGCGGCAATCTTGACGGAGTTCCACAACCAGAGCAGCACCGGGAAGGGCGGCGGCGTGACCCGCCCATCCGCATGTTCCACGCTGAAACCCAGCGCCAGCCGCCAGTGCTCCCAGGAAATCTGTTCCGGTATCAGGCTGCCGGTGGCGAAGTTACCGGCACGCAGCGAAATCGCGATCACCATCAGCAGCGGAAAGAGGATCGCCGCGATAAATAACAGCAGCAGCAGATGCGTGAACAGCAAACGCAGCCGTTGAGATTTGGGTTGGACCATAGCCATAAGCACTCCTCATCGCCCGATCCCCGGGCTCTCTTGTTGGTCAGCACCCGGCAGCGCATACCCGTTTACGGGCACCTGTTGCGCCTGCCGGGCCAGAGCGTTAGTCGAACTTCATCCGCGAGGCTTTCAGGTTGATTACCGCCAGCGCCCCCACCAGCAGGAAGATCAGCGTGGCGATGGCCGCCGCCAGGCCAAAGTCCTGCCCGCCGCCGCCTTCGAAGGCGATACGCCAGGTGTAGTTGACCAGCAGGTCGGTATAACCGGCCGGGGTGGTCGTCCCCAGACGATCCGGTCCGCCGTTGGTCAGCAACTGCACCAGCACGAAGTTGTTAAAGTTGAAGGCGAAGCTGGCGATCATCAGCGGCATCAGCGGCTTGAGCAGCAGCGGCAGCGTAATCAGGAAGAAGTTCTGCAGCGGACCGGCACCGTCCATCGCCGAGGCTTCATAGAGATCGTCCGGAATGGCCTTCAGCAGTCCCATGCAGAGGATCATCATGTAGGGGTAGCCCAGCCAGGTATTGACGATAATCAGCATGGTGCGCGCCAGCGTCGGATCGCTGAACCAGGCGGGCTTAACACCAAACAGCCCGCTGAGCATGACGTTGATCTCACCGAAGCTCTGGTTGAACAGCCCTTTGAAAATCAGGATCGAGATAAACGCCGGAACGGCATAGGGCAGGATCAGCATGACCCGATAGATCGCCTTGCCGCGCAGCGCCTCCCACTGGACCAGACAGGCCAGCACCATCCCCACGGCGACCGTCAGAACGACGGTGATCAGCGAGAAAAAGAGCGTCCAGCCAAATATCGCCAGGAACGGCTTCTGAATGCCTTCATCGGTGAAGACCCGCACAAAGTTTTTCCAGCCAGTGTTGACGGTGAAACCGGGGCTTAACGTTTCGTTGCCCCAGTGGTTCTGCGCATCCACCACCTGATAAAAACCCGTCTCTGGATTGGCACGGTAGCGGGCACCGGTTTGCTGGTTGATGAGTCCCTTCTCTGCGTCCAGCCGATAGAGCGGCTGAGTGCCGGAGAACTGGCGCAGCGAACTCATGCGCAACGTGCGGCCATCGGGCAGCGTGGCCTGAATCTGGCTCAGTGCCTGACGGTGAGTGGTAATGACGCGCAGGGTTGCGCGTTCACCCGCAGGCGGCGGCGCGGGCGTCATTTTCAGCGTCTGCTCCGCGCCGAACTGAAAAGGCGGCGAAAGATAGTGCTCACTGCCGTCGCTCAGCGCCAGCTGCCAGCGATCGCCCGCCGGGAAGAGCGAGAAACTGACCGCTTCACCCGACTGAAAGGCGCGGCTCAGCAGCACCTGCTGCGCCCGCTCAAAGGTAAGCTGGTTGCTGCTGCTGTAGTTAGTAAAGGCAATGGCGATGGTGCAGGCGAGCGGGAACAGCACAAACAGCGCCATGCCCGCCACGCCCGGATAGACATAACGCCACGCATAGGCGCGACGGTTACCATAAATCCAGAGGCCCAGCGCGCTGAGGATCAGCGTCAGCAGCGCAAACAGATATTCACCCTGCGCGTACATCAGCACCAGCAGATAGCCGACCAGCAGACAGCCAATCCCGATGAGAACGCTCTTAAGCAGCAGACTGCGCGTTTTCGGTTTTCCTGACATGATGCGGTTTTCCTTAACGGTCACTCAGGCCGGGCAGAAGCCCGGCTGCAAAAGGGGAATTACTTTTTCAGGCGGGCCTGGGCATCTTTCAGCGCTGCGTCAACGCTCTGACGACCGCCCAGCGCGTTCAGGGTGGCGGTGCGCATGGCGTACCAGAAAGCGGCCATCTGCGGAATGTTCGGCATGATGTCACCCTGCTGAGCGTTGCTCATGGTGGCGGCGATCCGTGAATCCTTCTCCAGGGTCTGCTGGAACGACTTCAGCGCGACGGCGCCCAGCGGTTTATCTTTGTTAACCGCATCCAGTCCGGCGTCGGTCAGCAGATAGTTTTCCAGGAACTCCTTCGCCAGCTCTTTGTTGGGGCTGGCTGCGTTGATCCCGGCGCTCAGCACGCCCACAAAGGCTTTCGACGGCTGACCTTTCAGGGTCGGCAGCGCCGTAACGCCATAGTCGATACCGCTCTTGTCAAGGTTGCCCCAGGCCCAGGGGCCGTTGATGGTCATGGCGGTTTCGCCTTTATTAAAGGCGGCCTCGGCGATGGAGTAGTCGGTGTCCGCATTCAGCACTTTGGCTTTAACCTGGTCGACCAGGAACTGCATGCCCGCTTTCGCACCGGCGTTGTCCACGCCTACATCCTTCACATCGTAGTGGCCGTCCTTCAGCTTAAACGCGTAGGCGCCGCCAGCGGCCAGCAGCGGCCAGGTGAAGTAGGGCTCCTGCAGGTTGAACATGATGGCGCTTTTGCCCTTAGCCCGGAGCTGTTTGTCGAGCGCGGCGATCTCCTCCCAGGTTTTCGGTGCGTCCGGCAGCAGTTTTTTGTTGTAGATGAGGGATAACGACTCCACCGAGATCGGGTAGCCGATCAGCTTGCCGTCGAAGCGAACGGCGTCCCAGGTGAACGGAAAAATCTTCTCACGGAAGCTGGCGTCCGGGGTGATCTCCGCCAGCAGGCCCGACTGCGCGTAGCCACCAAAGCGATCGTGCGCCCAGAAGATGATGTCCGGGCCATCGCCGGTCGCCGCTACCTGCGGATACTTCTCTTCCATCTTGTCAGGATGCTCGACCGTGACCTTGATACCGGTCTCCTGCTCAAATTTCTTGCCCACTTCGGCCAGGCCGTTGTAGCCCTTGTCACCGTTGATCCAGATGACCAGTTTACCTTCCTCGATTTTTGCCAGGGCACTTGCCGAAAAGAGCACGGCAGAGAGGGCAGAGAGGGCCAGAATTCTTGCTCCGGTTTTCATCGTCATAAATCCATCCTGTTTGCGGAAGTGGGGAATGCTCTACCGGCATCATTGTGCGTATCCGTCGGGGCTTCTCATCCTCCCCGCCTCTACGCCCCGCAGGCAATCGCTGTGATCGCGCTGGCAAAAAGCCCGTTAAGCGCGCGCTTAAGCGATAAAAATCGATGCGGGTCTGCGCGGGCGATCACAAAAAAGCGTGGCGGCGTGCGGCGCGCCGTTTGTGGCCGCGTTTCTCCTCCTCCCGTCTCCTCCCCCAGCAGATTGCCGGGCGGCGGAGGATGTTACCGATTATCTCCTCTCGCATAGTGAGCCCCGGAACCCGTCTGCCGCGGAGCAGACACCAATGAGCAGCTAAGAGGGAAGGGATCATGGCGAGCGTTGTGCTACGCAATGTCACAAAAGCCTGGGGCGATACGGTGGTGTCGAAAGATATCGATCTCACTATCGGCGAAGGGGAATTTGTTGTTTTCGTGGGCCCATCGGGCTGCGGCAAATCGACGCTGCTGCGCATGATTGCCGGACTGGAAACCATCACCCGCGGCGAGCTGTTAATCGGCGACCGCCGCATGAATGAGGTGCCGCCTGCCGAACGCGGCATCGGCATGGTGTTTCAGTCCTATGCGCTCTATCCGCATCTGTCGGTGGCGGAGAACATGTCGTTTGGCCTGAAACTGGCGGGCGTCAGGAAAGCTGACATTCAGCAGCGGGTAAACCAGGTGGCAGAGATCCTGCAACTGGCGCATCTGCTGGATCGGCGGCCCAAAGCCCTGTCGGGCGGGCAGCGTCAGCGCGTGGCGATTGGCCGTACGCTGGTGGCCGAGCCGCGCGTTTTCCTGCTGGATGAACCGCTGTCGAACCTCGACGCGGCGCTGCGCGTCCAGATGCGGATTGAGATCTCCCGTCTGCACAAGCGCCTGAAGCGCACCATGATCTACGTGACCCACGATCAGATTGAAGCGATGACGCTGGCCGACAGGATCGTGGTGCTGGACGCCGGACGCATCGCGCAGGTCGGCAAGCCGCTTGAACTCTACCACTACCCTGCGAATCGCTTTGTCGCCGGGTTTATCGGCTCACCCAAAATGAATTTCCTGCCGGTCAAAGTGACCGCCACCGCCATCGACCAGGTGCAGGTGCGGCTGCCCAATCAGCAGCTGGTCTGGCTGCCGGTGGACAGTGCCGGCGTTCAGGTGGGCAGCAATATGTCGCTCGGCATCCGGCCGGAGCACCTGCTCTCCAGCGACATCGCCGACGTCACCCTGGAGGGTGAGGTGCAGGTGGTGGAACAGCTGGGGCATGAAACACAAATCCACATCGAGATTCCCGCTATCCGTCAGAACCTGGTCTACCGCCAGGAGGACGTCGTGCTGGTAAAAGAGGGCACCATCCTCGGCATTGGCCTGCCGCCCGAGCGTTGTCACCTGTTCCGTGAGGACGGGAGTGCGTGTCGCAGGCTCTATCAGGAGCCGGGCGTATAGCCCTGCCAAAACAATAAAAGCAATGACCTCAGGAGATAGAAAATGTTAACTCTGCGCAAACTTCCCCTTGCCGTTGCCGTCGCGGCAGGAATTCTCTCCGCCCCGACGATGGCGGTCGACTTTACCGGCTATGCCCGTTCCGGCATCGGCTGGACCGGCAGCGGGGGCGAACAGCAATGTTTCCAGGCGACCGGCGCGCAAAGTAAATACCGTCTGGGTAACGAGTGCGAAACCTACGCCGAACTGAAATTAGGCCAGGAAGTGTGGAAAGAGGGCGATAAGAGCTTCTATTTCGACACCAACGTGGCCTACTCCGTGGCGCAGCAGAATGACTGGGAGGCGACCTCGCCCGCCTTCCGTGAAGCCAACGTCAAGGGTAAAAACCTGATCGACGCGCTGCCAGGCTCAACCATCTGGGCCGGTAAACGCTTCTATCAGCGTCATGACGTACACATGATCGACTTCTACTACTGGGACATCTCCGGTCCGGGTGCCGGTCTGGAAGATGTGGATCTCGGCTTTGGTAAGCTCTCCTTCGCCGCGACCCGCTCCTCGGAAGCGGGCGGTTCTTACACCTTCTCCAGCGATCGTATCCGTGATTTTGCCACGCGCACCGCCAACGACGTGTTTGATGTGCGCCTGGCGGGTCTGGAAACCAACCCGGACGGCGTGCTGGAGCTGGGTGTGGACTATGGCCGCGCCAATGCCCGCGACGGCTACCGCATCGAAGATGGCGCGTCGAGGGATGGCTGGATGTTCACCGCCGAACATACCCAGAGCATGCTGAAAGGCTACAACAAGTTTGTGCTGCAGTACGCCACCGACGCGTTGACCTCGCAGGGCAAAGGCGTGCCGCAGGGCACCAGCCTGAACAACAACGGGGATATGTACCGCGTGCTCGACCACGGTGCCATCTCGCTGGCCGAACGCTGGGATCTGATGTATGTGGCGATGTACCAGAACATCGATCTGGATAACAACCGCGGCACCCAGTGGTACACCGTGGGCGTGCGCCCGATGTACAAATGGACCCCCATCATGAGCACCCTGCTGGAGCTGGGCTACGACAACGTGAAGTCGCAGCAGGCGAACGAGCGTAACGGCCAGTACAAAGTGACGCTGGCACAGCAGTGGCAGGCGGGCGACAGCATCTGGTCACGTCCGGCGCTGCGTCTGTTCGCGACCTACGCCAAATGGGATGAGAAGTGGGGCTACAACAAAGACAGCGCTGGCGATCTCACCACGTTCGCCTCCGCTGACAGCAGCGGCAACGGCATCCTGACCAACAGCCGTGGTAAAGATGATGAAGTGACTTTCGGCGCGCAGATGGAAATCTGGTGGTAAGCCAGCCCCTGTTCTGACAGGCGCAACCCTGCGCCTGATGGATCGCTTTGGTGGCGGTGTGCCATTGCCTGGTTCACACCGCTGCCCGCAATAAGGTAAGCATAATGAAAATGAAAAAACTGGCTGCGCTCTGCCTGAGTGCGGCGTTACTGACAGGCGCCGTGCGGCCCGTGCTGGCTGAGGTCAATCTGGTGCCACAGGATCTCTCTGCTGCGCCCGCTGTCGCGCCCGAAAATCTTCAGCGCCTGAGCTGGCAGCCAGTGGCGGCCGCGCAGACGCAGACCACAAAACTGGCGAACAGCGGACAGACGCTGAATGCGCCCACCATCGCCGGGCCGGTGGCGGCCTACAGCCTGCCCGCTAACATCGGCGAACTGACTCTGACGCTGAGCAGCGAGGTGGCGAACGGCCAGGTCTTTGCCCCTAACGTGCTGGTGCTGGATGAAAATCTGCGTCCCGCCGCCTGGTTCCCGAGCCGCTATTTCACCTATCAGAAGCCGGGCGTGATGACGGCCGATCGGCTGGAAGGCGTGATGAAACTGACCCCTGCGCTGGGGCAGCAGAAAATTTATCTGCTGGTGTTCACCACCGACAGCGATCTGACCCAGACCACGACCTTACTCGACCCGGCGAAAGCCTATGCGCTGGGCACGGGCCACGCCGTGCCGGATATTCCCGATCCCGTCGCCAGCCACAGCCGTGAAGGCACAATTAAGCTGAAAATGCAGACCAGTTCCGGTTCGTCTATCCTGGTCGGCCCATTGTTTGGCTCATCCGGCCCGGGCGCGGTCACCGTTGGCAATACCGCCGCACCTGCACCGGCCTACGCTGCAGCGCCGGCACCCGCTCCGGCCGCCGCGCCTGCGGCAAAACCGCGTGCGGAACCGATCATGCACGACACCGAGCGTTACTTTAATCAGCAGATCACACAGGCGGTTAACAGCGGCAATATCGATAAAGCGCTGAAACTGCTGGATGAAGCTGAGCGGGTGGGTTCCACCTCCGCACGGCAAACCTTTATCAGTAGTGTTAAAGGCAAGGGGTGAAGCGGCCCCGATACTATTGATGCTGACCCATCTGGTGCGCTCCGGCGCACCTTTTTTTTAAGGGCAGAACAGGCAGGGCGCCGGGATAGGGCGACAGAAGATTGGCAGGCTATCGGCGCAATAGCATGATGGGAGAGCGGCCCGCCAGGCTTACCCGCCGCCGCCGGTGAAACCCGTTAACCGGTGGCGGGCGACGCCAGGCTTGCCGCCCTCCTTATTTACTTCAGCGTTGCACCGACCGCTTCCGCCTCGCCGTCAGATCCCGCAACAGCGAATGGGTTTTGGGATCGCTGAACATCTCCTCAATCGTCACGCTCAGTTTCCGCCGCCAGTTGGGATATTCGTCGCTGGTGCCGGGGATGTTGACCGGCGCGGCCATATCCAGCCAGTCTTCCGGCTGCAGCCCCAGCAGGGCGCTGTGACTGTCAGCCAGATAACGCTGCATCGCCCGGTTCAGCGCCTTGCTCATCCCGGTGCGGCGCGCCTCGCGTCCGGCCCGTTTCGGCAGCGCACCGACCCGATGCAGGCTGTTCAGCAGCGCCTGTTTTGCCCGCAGACGATCCTCATACAGCCCGGCCAGCACCCCTTTATCCGGATAGAGCCCGAGCTGAGCGCCAGTGGTCAGGTCATCACTCTGCCACCAGCCGCGCAGGGTCGGCAGATCGTGCGTGGTGGCGACGGCCATCGCCTGTCGCGGCCAGCTCGCGGGCGCGCGGAAGCCATCGTCGCTGCACTGTTCAAACCAGAGCACTTTGTAGGAGTAAACCCCGCCATCCCGCAGCTTATCGACAATCGCCTCCGGCACGGTGCCGAGGTCTTCGCCAATCACCATACAGCGATGACGCTGACTTTCCAGCGCCAGAATCGCCAGCAGGTCGTCGAGGGGATAGTTTACGTAGGCGCCGTGCATTGCGCTTTCCCCGGCCGGGATCCACCACAACCGCATCAGCGCCATCACATGATCGATGCGCAGCGCGCCGCAGTGACGCATGTTGGCGCGCAGCAGGGCGATCCACGGCTCCCAGGCGCGCTGGCGCATCACCTGCGGATCCATCGGCGGCAATCCCCAGTCCTGGCCGCGCGGGCCGAGAATATCGGGCGGTGCGCCGATGCTGGCGTCCAGGCAGTAGAGATCGCGTTCGCTCCAGGTTTCTGCACCGCCGCGTGCGACGCCGACGGCCAGATCGCGATAGAGTCCCGGCGTCATCTGCTGCTGCTGGCAATCCTGCCAGCACGCCGCGAACTGCTGTGCGGCCAGCCACTGCAGCCAGAGCCAGAAGCGAACCTGATCCTCATTCACCCGCAGGAAGCGCTGCACCGCCGGACTGCCGGGGTGCTGCATCTCTTTCGGCCAGGCTGGCCAGCCCCAGCGCTGGCTGTCCTGCGCCATCTGGTCGGCGTGCAGCGCATCAAACAGCGCCTGATGCTGCAGGCTTTCGCCGCCCTCGCGGATAAACGCATTAAACGCCTCTACGTCGGGGTCGCTCACGGCGCGCCCGGTGAAGTGCGGCCACGCCAGGCGCAGCGCCGCCAGCTTCAGCCGGGTGACTGCGGCATGATCGACCCACGCCGCCGCGCGTGCCTCTGCCAGCGCCTGCTGCGTCTCCGTCTGCGCCCACCAGGCCTGCGCGGCGGGGCTCTGCCGGAAGTCTGTCACGGCGTTCACATCAATATAGAGAACGTTAAGCCAGCGGCGGGACGAGGGGCTGTAAGGACTGGCACTCTCCGGGCTGGAGGGGAACAGCGCATGGATCGGATTCAGGCCGATAAAGGCCCCGCCCCGCGCGACGACCTCCGGCAGCATCCGGCGCAGATCGCCAAAGTCACCGATGCCCCAGTTCTCCGCCGAACGCAGGGTGTAGAGCTGGACGCAGGCGCCCCACAGTGAGTCGCCCGCTTGCAGCGCGGGTGGCTCATAGCAGCGGGTCGGGGCGATGATGATCCGGCACGACCACTGCTGTGCATCCTGCTGCAGCGTCAGCTGATGATAACCTTCGGGCAGCGGCGGCAAATGCAGCGGCTGGCCGGGCTGGCAGCGCCCGGAACTGATCCCGCCCGCTTCGCTGGTGAGATGCCAGTGGGCATCCCCCTGTAACTGCGGCGACAGGCGCAGCGGGTCGTCGCGGCGAAAAATCACCGCCGGCGGCAGCGGCGTGCCGGGCTGGCCCGGCGGCTGCATCACCGCCAGCAGGCGCTGACGGGTCTGGGCCGGGATCGCCTGCGGCTTGCCGTGCGCATTAATATACTCTGCGGCGATGCCCGCCCTGGAGAACGCATCCAGCATGGAATCTGTTTTCATGGCGTTCCTTAGCGTTTCGCTTGCCAGATGCGCTGCTGATAATCGCGGATGGCGCGATCGGAGCTGAACATGCCACAGCGGGCGGTATTGAGGATAGCGGCTCGCGTCCAGGCGTCCGGATCGCTCCACAGCGCCTCAGCCTGCGCCTGGGCGGCCAGATAGGGCTGGAAGTCGGCCAGCACCAGATAGGGGTCGCCACCCTCCGGGCCGAGACTGTGCAGCATCGCGTCAAAAGCACCGCGATCGCCCTGGCTGAAGGTGCCATCTTCCAGCGCCTGCAGCACCTGATCAAGCTGCGGATCTTTGCTGCGCCACAGCGTAGGGTCGTAGCCGCTCTCTTTCAGCGCCACCACCTGCTCCACGGTATGGCCGAAGATAAAGATGTTTTCACTGCCCACCTGCTCCGCGATTTCGACGTTCGCGCCGTCAAGTGTGCCGATGGTCAGCGCACCGTTCAGCGCCAGCTTCATATTGCCGGTGCCGGAGGCCTCTTTCCCGGCGGTGGAGATCTGCTCGGAGAGATCGGCGGCCGGAATCAGCCGTTCAGCGACGGAGACGTTGTAGTCGGGAATGAACACCACTTTTAAGCGGTCGCCAGTGCGCGGGTCCTGATTGATCACCTCTGCCACTTTGTTGATGGCATAGATGATATTTTTCGCCAGCGCATAGCCCGGCGCGGCTTTGGCCCCAAACAGCACCACGCGCGGCGCGCGATTTGCCTGCGGATCGGTTACCAGCGTCTGCCAGAGCGCAATGATGTGCAGCAGGCTCAGATGCTGACGTTTGTACTCATGCAGGCGTTTGATCTGGACATCAAACAGCGCGGCAGGGTCGATCGCGATGCCGGTGCGCTGCTTAACCCACTCCACCAGCGCCGCCTTATTCTGCTGCTTGATGGCGCGGTATTCAGCGCGGAAGGCGGCGTCGTCCGCAAAGGCTTCCAGTCCCTGCAGCGCCGTCAGATCGTTAAGCCAGGGCTGTTGCAGCGTGCGGGTGATCAGCGCACTCAGCGCCGGGTTACACTGATTGATCCAGCGGCGCGGGGTGATGCCGTTGGTCACGTTATGGAATTTCTCCGGCCACAGCTGGTGATATTCCGGGAAGAGATCCTGCACCACCAGTTTTGAATGGAGCGCCGCCACACCGTTAACCGCGAAGCCGCTGGTGACGCAGAGGTTCGCCATCCGCAGCTGGTTATTGTGGACCAGCGCCAGCTTCGCCCATTTCGCCTCATCATCCGGCCAGCGCGCCATCACGGTGGTTTTCAGCTGCGCATTGAGGGTATTTATAATCATCATATGGCGCGGCAGCAGGCTGCGCACCAGCCGCACATCCCAGCACTCCAGCGCTTCAGGCATCAGCGTATGGTTGGTGTAGGCAAAGGTCCGCTGCGTGATCTGCCATGCGCGATCCCAGCTCAGCTGATGCTCATCCAGCAGCAGGCGCATCAGCTCCGGAATGGCCAGCGTCGGATGGGTATCATTCAGCTGGATCACTTCGTGATCGGCCAGAGATTCGATGCTGCGTCCGGCCTGATGGTGGCGGCGCAGGATGTCAGCCAGCGCACAGGCGCACTGAAAATATTGCTGCATCAGACGCAGTTTCTTCCCGTTCTGATGGTGGTCATTGGGGTAGAGCACTTTGGTCAGTTTTTCGGCATCGATGCCCTGTTGCTCCGCCCGCAGAAAGTCACCGTCGTTGAAGCGGCCGAGGTTAAAAGGCTGCGCATGTTTCGCCTGCCACAGGCGCAGAGGCTGACTGAGGCCATTCTGATAGCCGACCACCGGCAGATCCCAGGCTTCGCCCACCAGCTCAAACGCCGGTTGCCAGTGAGTCTGTCCCGCGTGGGTCACGACTTTGCCGCCGAGTCCGACCCGCACATTCAGCGCGGCGTTGTGGTTGAACCAGGGATAGCGATCGCGCTGCCAGTCATCCGGCTCTTCAATCTGCGCGCCCGCCTCAAAGTGCTGACGAAACAGCCCGTACTGATAGTTCAGGCCGTAGCCTGTCGCGGGCTGGCCCACATTCGCCATCGAATCGAGAAAGCAGGCGGCCAGCCGGCCCAGACCGCCGTTGCCCAGCGCCGGGTCAGTCTCATTTTCCAGCACGTCGCTCAGTGAAATATGCCAGGCCGAAAGCGCCTCATTCACTGCGTCATACCAGCCCAGATTCAGCAGGTTGTTGCCGGTCAGGCGACCGATCAAAAACTCCATCGACAGGTAGTTCACATGGCGCAGCGGGGTCGTGGCGGTCTGGACGGGCTGAGCCGCCAGCATATCGGCGAGCGCACCGCTCAGGGCCTGCCACCACTGTGCCGGGGTCATCGCCTGCGCATCGCGCAGGCCAAAACGCTGCCACTGGCGGGTCAGAGCAGCATGAAACTGAGTGGGATTAAAATCGGGCTGTGTCATCGCAGACGTCCTTTATAACGAAAAATGGGTCAGTGTGGTGACAGTTTGCCCGGCTGAAAAAGGGGGGGCCTCCTCCTGCAGAGAATAAGCGCAGGAGGATGGGGAGGGTGGAGAGGATGAGGCTTTTCCTAAATCGTTTAAGGAGTGTGATAAGGGGCGCTTTTGTAAAGTTTAAATAATGGGTTTGCTTGCATTCATCGGACGAAATGCTGAACCTGTGTAAGGAATAATTACGAAGCGTAAAATAATGATGCGCTCGACAAATGGAGAAACGCGCGCCCATGTTAATACCCGCCAAACTCAGCCGTCCGGTGCGTCTTGAAGGCACCGTGATCCGTGAGAGACTGCTGCAAAAACTCACCGCGGCCGGCAACTACCGGCTGGTATTGGTCACCAGCCCGGCAGGCTACGGCAAGACCACACTGGTGTCACAGTGGGCGGCGGGGAAACGCGATCTGGGCTGGGTTTCTTTAGATGAGGGCGACAATCAGCCGGAGCGCTTTGCCGACTACCTGATCGCTGCGCTGCAGCAGGCCACTCACGGCGGCTGTCCGCGCAGTGAACTGCTGGCGCAGAAGCGCCAGTACGTCAATCTTAACGCCCTGTTTTCGCAACTGTTTATCGAGCTGGTGGAGTGGCAGCAGCCGCTGTGGCTGATTGTGGATGATTATCATCTGATCACCAATCCGGTTATTCATGATGCGATGCGCTTCTTCCTGCGCCATCAGCCCGACAATCTGACCCTGATCCTGATGTCGCGTAATCTGCCGCAGCTGGGGATTGCCAACCTGCGCGTGCGTGAGCAGTTGATCGAGCTGGGCAGCCAGCAGCTGGCCTTTACCCATCAGGAGGCGCAGCAGTTTTTTGACTGCCGCCTGGCGGCTCCGCTGGAAAGCGAAGAGAGCGGCCGGTTGTGCGATGATGTGGCGGGCTGGGCTACGGCGCTGCAACTGATCGTGCTGTCGGCCCGGCAGGGGGCCTGTTCGGCCCAGCACTCCGCCCGGCGTCTCTCCGGCATCAACGCCAGCCACCTGGCCGATTATCTGGTGGAGGAGGTGCTGGATAATGTGGATCTGCCCACCCGCCATTTCTTACTGAAAACTGCCCTGCTGCGCTCGATGAATGATGAGCTGATCGCCTGCGTCACCGGCGAAGAGAACGGGCAGATGCGGCTGGAGGAGATTGAACGTCAGGGGCTGTTTCTGCAGCGCATGGACGATTCCGGCTGCTGGTTCAGCTACCATCCGCTGTTTGGCAATTTCCTGCGTCAGCGCTGTCAGTGGGAGCTGACGGCGGAGCTGCCCGCGCTGCATCGTGCCGCCGCCGAGAGCTGGATGGCGCAGGGCTTTCCGGGCGAGGCGATTCACCATGCGCTCGCCTCCGGCGATGCCACAATGCTGCGGGATGTCCTGCTGAAACACGCCTGGACGCTGTTTAATCAGAGCGAACTGCCGCTGCTGGAGAACTCCCTGAAAGCCCTGCCGTGGGAGATGCTGCTGGAGAACCCGATGCTGGTGCTGTTGCAGGCGTGGCTGATGCAGAGTCAGCATCGCTTCTCTGAAGTCGACAGCCTGCTGGCGCGGTTTGAACAGGCGAGCCGCTGCGAAATTGATGCGGCCCTGCGCGGTGAGTTCAATGCGTTGCGCGCCCAGGTGGCGATCAACGACGGCAATACGGAAGAGGCCGAGCGGCTGGCGAAAGTGGCGCTCGATACGCTGCCCGCCAGCCGTCACTACAGTCGCATCGTGGCGACCTCGGTACACGGTGAAGTGATGCACTGTAAAGGCGAGCTGGATGATTCCCTGAAGCTGATGCGCCAGACCGAACAGATGGCACGGCGCGATGAAGTCTGGCACTACGCGCTCTGGAGCCTGATCCAGCAGAGCGAGATCCTGTTTGCTCAGGGCTTCCTGCAGGCCGCCTATGAGATCCAGAGCCGTGCCTTTGTGCTGGTCGACGAGCAGCATCTGGGGCAGTTTCCGCTGCATGAGTTTCTGCTGCGTATCCGCGCGCAGCTGCTGTGGGCGTGGGGGCGACTGGAGGAGGCGGAGCAGGCGGCGCGCGAAGGGATTAAAGTCCTGAACGGTTTCCAGCCGCAGCAGCAGATCCAGTGTCTGGGGCTACTGGTGCAGTGTTCGCTGGCGCGCGGCAATCTGGATAACGCCCGCAGCTACCTGAACCGGTTGGAGAACCTGCTGAACAATGGCAACTGGCACAGCGACTGGATCGCCAACGCGGATAAAGTGCGGGTGATCTACTGGCAGATGACCGGCGACAGCCAGAATGCCCGTGACTGGATGCGCCAGACGCCTAAACCGGCCTTTGCCAACAACCACTTCCTGCAGGGCCAGTGGCGTAACATCGCCCGCGCCCAGATCCTGCTGGGTGACGTCAGTCAGGCGGAGGTGGTGCTGGAGGAGCTGAATGAGAACGCCCGCGCGCTGCGCCTGATGAGCGATATGAACCGCAATCTGCTGCTGCTGAATCAGATCTACTGGCAGACCGATCGTAAGGCGGAGGCGCAGCGTGTCCTGATTGAGGCGCTGAAGCTGGCGCGCAGCACGGGCTTTATCAGCCATTTCGTCATCGAAGGGGAGATGATGGCGCAGCAGCTGCGGCAGCTGATTCAGCTTAATACCCTGAACGAACTGGACAGCCATCGCGCGCGACGCATTCTGCTGGAGATCAACAAATATCACCGCCACAAGTTTGCCCATTTCGATGAGGGCTTTGTCAGCCGGTTACTCAACCATCCTGACGTGCCGGAGCTGATCCGCACCAGTCCGCTGACGCAGCGTGAGTGGCAGGTGCTGGGGCTGATCTATTCGGGCTACAGTAACGATCAGATCGCCGGTGAGCTGGCGGTGGCCTCGACCACGATTAAAACCCATATCCGTAACCTCTATCAGAAGCTGGGGGTCACCCATCGCAGCGAAGCGATGAATCAGGTGCAGTCGCTGCTGAAAATGATGGGCTACGTCTAGGGATAGCCGACTGCAGGGGGTGGCGGCGGGGACCGCGATGCGTCGGTCCCATCACTTATCCGGCAGTCTCCTTTTACCCGTGTTACGTCCTTTCTGAACAGCAGCCGACCGCCCCGACACCGCCTGTGAAGTAGGGCAGCACGACGCAGGCGCTCGCGCTGAAAGCAATGCAAATCCCTGTTTATACCGTGATAAAAACAGCCTGAAAGTATAAGCAGGGTAACTGATTGCTAAGAAAATTCTGTGTGCACGGGTAACTGTCACTATGGTAATATTTTCGCGCTTATTCAGCGTTTCTGCCGTGCGTAGTATTACTGGAATGCAGTATGACCGATAACTATGTAATTCATCCTGAAGCCGGACTGCCGCTTCTGCTACGCCGCATCTGCCAGATCTTCGTTACGCTCCTTATTCTGCTCGCCTTTCATCCGCCTGCGGCCCGCGCCGGACTAAAAGATGACCAGGCGAATCGTATCGTCAGCGGCATAATCAGTTTCACGCACTGGAACGGTTTAACGCATCCGCCAGAATTATGTGTTTTTCCGTCGGCACGCCATCTCTCATTGCCGGAAAACAGCCGCTCTGCACCCGCGGGATTTACCACCGTTTATCTTGCGGCGGCCGGTGATGTTGCCAGGCACCGATGCGACGCCCTCTATTTCGGCGATGAGACGCCGCAACAGCAGGTGGAGCTTATTGCGCAGTTAACGGGGCGAGGGGTGTTAACCCTTGCCGAGAATAATGCGGAATGCACGCTGGGCGCCGCTTTCTGTCTGATCTTTCAGCCAGACCATACGCACTTTGCCGTTAATCTCGACTCTCTGGCCCGCAGCGGGGTCAGAGTGAGTCCGGATGTTCTTCTGCTCTCCCGCGAGGGAAAAAAATAAGATGAAATTCGATGAATCCCGGCACGATAAATCATCTATCCGCAATAAACTGCGGAAAATAAGCACCATCAATTCAGCGGTAATATTACTGCTCTGCTGGCTGCTGCTCTCATCAACGTCGCTCTTTTTTATTAAGAATTACGAGAAGTGTAATCTCGAGCTGATCGGCTCAACCTTAAGCACCACTTTAACGGCGGCCACCGTTTTTGCCGACAGCTACGATGCGCGCAGTAAAATAGAACGCTTTGGGAATGAGGGCCTCTATGCTTCTGCGACGCTGGTCACCCGGGATCATACCGTGCTGGCCCGGTGGCAGGCACAGCAGGAAGAGGCGGGCTGGTATTCGCGGCTGCTGCGCGACTGGATTTATCGCCAGCCGCTTAACGTTGACATTATTCATGCTGACGTTGCCGTGGGCACCCTGACGCTGGAAGGCACCGTCACCGGTGCGAAGAGTTTCATACAGTACTCCTTTATGATCCTCTCCATCGGGATGCTCTGCGTGCTGATCATCTCGCTGCTGCTGAGTGAGTTTCTGCATCGGGGGATGATCGCGACTCTGCGAACCATCACCAGCTCGATTCACTATGTGATTAACTCCGGCGATTTCTCATGGCGCATTCCGGGCGGCCCGATCAGGGAGTTTCAGCTCTTTTCAGACGACCTCAATTCGCTGCTGAGGGAGATGCAATCGCTCAAGGCTTCGCTGATCCGTGACAACCGGTCGCTGGCTGCGCAGGCGCTGACCGATCCGCTGACCGGGCTCGCCAATCGCAGCGCCTTCACCGCGCGCCTGACCCAGCTCCTTGCGTCGCCGGATCGTGCGCGCTTCGCGCTGCTGTTTCTGGATGGCGATCGCTTTAAAAGCATTAACGACAACTGGGGCCATGCCGCCGGGGATGAGGTTTTAAAAGCGACCGGATCGCGGCTCCAGTCGCTGGCCGCAGAGCCGGATCTGGTTGCGCGATTAGGCGGGGACGAATTTGCCATGCTGGTCTGCAGCCGGACAGGCGAAGCGGAACTGCAGGCGCTGATGCAGCGCATTCATGACGTCACTCAGCAAAAGATTCTGATTATCGAAGGCATGCCGATGACGACCTCGGTGACCATTGGCTACGCCTGGTCACAACCGGGTGAAACGGTGGCGTCGATTCTTGAGCGTGCCGACAGGGATATGTACAAAAACAAGCGGAAAAATAGGGCGTAAATATGAAGAAAAACCTTTCCCTGCTGTTGCTTGCCCTGACGCTGGCGGGCTGTCAGTCGAAAGAACGTTTCAGCGAGGCGCAAATCGCCGCAATGAGAAGTGCCGGGTTCACCCAGAATATGGAAGGCTGGGGATTAGGCTTATCCGATAAAATCCTGTTTGGGGTCAATGAATCAGAACTGACGCCCGCCAGTAAACAGACGATTCAGGGGATGGCGAAAAACCTGGCCGTGACCGGTATTACGCATGTCCGTATCGACGGGCACACCGACAATTACGGCAAACCCGATTACAACCAGCAGCTGTCGCTGAAACGTGCGGACGCGGTTGCCGCGCAGTGGGCGGCAGGTGCGGCGATACCGCCTGGAAATATTGTCACCCGTGGACTGGGCATGAGTGCGCCGGTCAGCAGCAATAACACAGCACAGGGGCGCGCGCAGAACCGCCGCGTCGCCATCGTCATCACCGCCCCCTGAGGCCTGGCCGCCGCCTCATGTAGCGCGCCGATCGCCTGATACTCTCCGCTCAGCGTCGGTTAACCGGGACGCGCAGGGTCGCCCTGCGCGAGGGGGCGGGTCTCAGCGAATAGCGAGTTCGTTCAGTGCCGACAGCAGCGCATCGACTTTGGGCAGAAACTGTTTGCGGCGTGGCCACACCACGCTCAGGGTCAGGCCATCAGGCTGCAGATGCGGCAGAAGGATCTCCAGATCGCCCGCCTCCACGGCGCGCTGAATCAGCCAGGAGGGCATCTGCGCCACCCCCAGCCCCGCCAGCACCGCCTGTAGCTGGGCATCCACATCGCCCAGCGCCAGCCGGTAAGGCATCTCGCGCCAGTGCGGCTGTCCATCCTCGGTAGTAAACAGCCAGGGCTTGGTGCTGCCATCCACCCGCTCATAGAGGATGGCGGGATGTTTTAATAATTCTGCCTCACTCTGCGGGCGGCCGCTGCGGGCCAGATAGGCGGGGGAGGCACAGAACTGCATCTGTTCACGCCCCATGTTACGCCAGCCCAGCGACGCAGGCAGATCCGGCGCGCCGCCGATCCGTACCGCCACATCAACACCCTCTTCAAACAGGTCAACAAACCGGTCCGACAGGCTCAGGCTTATCGCCAGTTCCGGATGCTGCTGGCAAAAGGGTACCAGCAGCGGCATGACGTTGAGGCGGCCATAGGTCGTCGGCACGGCCAGTTTCAATCGGCCGGATGGAATGGTGCGCTGCGCCGCCAGCACCGCTTCCGCTTCCGCCAGATCCTCCAGAATACGCAGACAGGTCTGATAGTAGGCGCTGCCCGCATCGGTCAGGCTCAGGCTGCGGGTAGTGCGCTCCAGCAGCTTCGAGCTCAGGCGCGTCTCCAGGCGGCTGACGCTTTTACTGATTGCCGAGCCGGTCACATGCAGGCGCTGAGCGGCGGCGGTAAAGCTGCCACATTCGACGCTGGCAACAAACGGCAGAATATCCTTAAGGCGGTGGTCGTGCATCGATTAATGAACTCAGGTTAAGAATGCTGTGAATAAATGCCAGAGATAAGAACTGAATTCTCTATTAGGCTTAGAATTACGCAAAACGAGGAGAAATCAAATGAAAAAGCACGCTTTGATTGTGGGCATCAGCGGCGTTATCGGTCGCGCACTGGCAGAAAAACTTCAGCAGGAGGGCTGGGAAGTCAGCGGCCTGTCCCGCGGACGCGGTGCGGTGCCTGAGGGCGTGACCAGCCTGACCGCGGATCTGACGGACGCCGACGCCGTGCGCGAGGTCCTGAAATCGGAGAAACCGGATGCGCTGTTCTTCAGCGTCTGGGCCCGTCAGGAGACGGAAAAAGAGAATATTCGCGTCAACGGCGGAATGGTGCGCAACGTGATCGACGCGCTGGGCGATCGACTCAAAGGTTCGCACGTTGCGCTGGTGACCGGGCTGAAACACTACCTGGGGCCGTTCGAAGCATACGGAAAGGGCGCGGTGCCGGTGACGCCGTTCCGTGAAGAGCAGGGCCGTCAGCCGGTCGATAACTTCTACTACGCGCAGGAAGATGAGCTGTTTGCCGGTGCAGAGAAATATGACTATCGCTGGAGCGTGCATCGTCCTCACACCATCATCGGCTATGCGGTGGGTAATGCGATGAACATGGGGCAGACGCTGGCGGTCTACGCGACGCTGTGTAAAGAGAAGGGCTGGCCCTTTATCTTCCCTGGCTCACCGGAGCAGTGGAACGGCGTGGTGGATATGACCGATGCCGGTCTGCTGGCTGAGCAGCTGCACTGGGCGGCCACCTCACCTAACGGTGCCAATCACGATTTCAACGCCGTGAATGGCGACGTGTTCCGCTGGAACTGGATGTGGCCGAAACTGGCGGAGTACTTCGGTCTTGAGGCCGCCGCACTTCCGGCGCAGATGATGCCGCTGGAAAACCGGATGGAGGAGGCACCCGCAGCGTGGAAGGCGATTGCCGCACAGCATCAGCTGCGTGAGGCTGACGTCACTAAGCTGGTCTCCTGGTGGCACACAGACGCCGACCTGGGGCGTCCGATGGAAGCCTTCACCGATATGAGCAAGAGCCGTAAGGCGGGCTTTACCGGCTATCGCAGTACGCTCGACGCCTTTACTCAGCTGTTCGACAAGCTGAAAGCGGAAAAAGTGATCCCGGAATAATTCCCCCACAGGCGCCGACACCGGCGCCTGTTTTGCTTCCGGCAGAGGCTATACTCAGGCACGCGATCAGAAAAGGGAGGAACCTATGGCAACGTGTTTCATCATCGGCGCGGCGGGCAAAGTTGGCCGACAGCTCACCCGTCAGCTCAGCCGTCGTAACCATGTGGTCACGGCGCTGCATCGTAAACCGGAACAGGCTGAAATGCTGCAGGCGGCGGGCGCGAAGCCGGTGGCAGGCGATATTCAGCAGCTGGACGTCACCGCGCTGGCCGCGATGATGGCCGGGCACGATGTTGCCGTCTTTACGGCGGGTGCAGGCGGCGCGGGCATCGCGCTGACCAATGCCATCGACGGTGAAGGGCTGAAGCTGGCCGTAGCAGCCGCTACGCAGGCGGGCGTCCCGCGTTTTATACTGGTTTCCGCTTTCCCGGATGCGGGGCGGGGCAAAACCCCGTCAGAGGGTTTCGAAAACTACATGCGTGTTAAACGTCTGGCGGATGCAGCACTGGTGGCGAGCAGCCTGGCGTGGGTGATCCTGCGGCCCGGCACGCTGACCGATGACGCCGGAACGGGACGGGTTCATGCCGATCTGGCGATTCCCTATGGTGAGATCCCGCGTGAAGATGTGGCGGCAACGCTGGTCGGGATAATTGAACACCCGGCGATTACGTATCAGATCATCGAACTGACGAAAGGCGACAGGCAGATCGAAGCGGCGTTGCAGCGGTTGCAGCGCGGCTAAAAGAGAAGCCAGAACGGCGTGAGTCTGGCTGCCGCTCAACGGCCAGAGCCTTTCCATAAAAAAGCCCCGAAACCGGGGCTTTTTTTCTGTCTGGCCGTCAGCGTTACTTGACGCATCTGGCGCAGTGCGCGCGCTCGATGTGCTGGAAGAAGTCATTGCCTTTGTCATCGACCAGGATAAACGCAGGGAAGTTCTCCACCTCGATTTTCCAGATCGCTTCCATGCCCAGCTCAGGATACTCCACACACTCCAGGCTCTTGATGCTCTGCTGTGCCAGGACGGCGGCCGGACCGCCGATGCTGCCCAGGTAGAAGCCGCCATGTTTCTGACAGGCATCTGTCACCTGCTGGCTGCGGTTACCCTTGGCGAGCATGATCTTGCTGCCGCCGTGGGCCTGCAGCAGATCAACGTAGGAGTCCATACGTCCTGCGGTGGTCGGGCCGAGCGAACCGGAGGCGTACCCTTCCGGCGTCTTAGCCGGACCGGCGTAATAGACCGGGTGATCTTTGATGTACTGCGGTAAGCCTTCGCCGTTATCGATGCGCTCTTTGAGTTTGGCATGGGCGATATCACGCGCCACGATGATGGTGCCGGTCAGGGAAAGACGGGTCGAGACCGGATAGGCGGAGAGCTGCGCCAGAATCTCCTCCATCGGACGATTAAGATTAACCTGCAACACTTCGCCTTCACCCTGCTGACGCAGCGCTTCCGGGATCAGACGGCCTGGATTGGATTCCAGCTTCTCAATCCAGATGCCTTCACGGTTGATCTTCGCTTTGATGTTACGGTCAGCCGAGCAGGAGACGCCCATTCCGACCGGGCAGGACGCGCCGTGACGCGGCAGCCGAACCACGCGGATGTCGTGGGCGAAATATTTACCGCCAAACTGCGCGCCCAGGCCGAGCTGCTGCGCCGCTTCCAGCAGTTCCTGCTCCAGCTGAATGTCGCGGAAAGCCTGACCGTGCTCGTTGCCTTCGGTGGGCAGCCCGTCGTAGTAGTGCGTCGAGGCGAGTTTAACCGTTTTCAGCGTGCTCTCTGCCGAGGTGCCGCCGATGACAAAGGCGATATGGTAAGGCGGGCAGGCGGCGGTGCCGAGGGTCCGCATCTTATCCACCAGGTAATTCTTCAGCTTGCCCGGGCTGAGCAGCGCTTTGGTTTCCTGATAGAGATAGGTTTTGTTGGCGGAGCCGCCACCCTTGGCGACACAGAGGAACTTGTACTCATCGCCATCCACGCTGTAGAGATCAATCTGCGCAGGCAGGTTGGTGCCGGTATTCACCTCTTTGTACATATCCAGCGCAGCGTTCTGCGAGTAACGCAGGTTTTCTTCGATATAGGTATTGTAGATACCCTCTGACAGTGCGGCTTCATCTCCGCCGCCGGTCCAGACGCGCTGACCCTTTTTACCCATGATGATCGCGGTGCCGGTATCCTGACAGGTCGGCAGCACGCCTCGGGCGGCAATTTCGGAGTTTCTCAGAAACTGCAGGGCGACATATCTGTCATTGTCGCTGGCTTCCGGGTCGCTAAGGATAGAGGCAACCTGCTGCTGGTGGGCCGGACGCAGCATGAAGGAGGCATCGTGGAACGCCTGCTGAGCGAGTAAGGTCAGGGCCCGAGGCGCGACTTTCAGGATCTCCTGGCCCTCAAATTCAGCGACAGAGACATGCTCGCGACTCAGCAGATAGTATTCGGTTTCGTCGTGGGACAGTGGAAAGGGGTTCTGATAGACAAAAGGTTTGTTCGACATTTTTTCTCACTTACTGACTGGCTGAACCCTCGCGTGCAGGCGGCGGGGGAGCAACATCATAGGCGAATGTAGTGTTTATTATGCTTCCCCGCCGTGGGTACGACGGGGAAGTGCAGGAATGGTATCTTATAACGCGTTGATCTGCATTTGGTATCCGTCAGAACATCCACACCATCCACGGATAGGCAATCAGCATCATAGAGACCAGGAAGATGGCACCGAAGATGGTGCCCAGGCGCCAGTAGTCTTTGGTCGGCAGATAGCCGCTGCCGTAGTAAATCGGACTTGGGCCGGTACCGTAAGGGGTGATGATGCCCATCACACCCAGAGAGGTACATAACATCAGGCAGAAGACCGGCATGTTAATGCCCGGGATAGAGGCGGCGATGGTCAGCATGGCCGGTAACAGCGCGGTGGTGTGCGCGGTAGTACTGGCGAACAGGTAGTGCAGCAGGAAGAAGGCGATCAGCAGAACCACGGCTGACACCTGCGGGTCGTAACCCTGCAGCAGCATCCCCCCCTCTTTACCTAACCAGGTGATGAACCCTACACGGGCCAGACCATCGGCCAGAGCCACCAGGGTGGCGAACCAGGCGAAGGTGTTCCAGGCCGGTTTGTTACTGGTAATGTCGTTCCAGTTCAGCACGCCGGTCCACAGCATCAGCACCACAACCAGCAGGGCTGCCAGCGCCGGTTCAATCCAGGAGGTGGCGAAAATCCACATCAGCAGCGCACAGACCACAAATACCAGCAGCAGGATCTCATTGCGGGTCAGACGGCCCAGTTTCTCCAGTTCGGCGATAGCCCATTTTGGCACTTCGTCGTTGATTTTGACTTCAGGCGGATAGAACCAGTAGGCCAGCAGCGGCATGGTCAGAATCAGCAGCAGGCCCAGCGGCAGGAAGGCCAGGAACCACATGCCCCATGAGATATCAAAACCGATGATGCTTTTCACCAGCGCCAGCGCCAGCAGGTTAGGAGCCAGCGCAGAGAGGAACATTGAGCTGGTAATACAGGCGGCGGTAATCGCAACCCACATCAGGTAAGAGCCGATTTTACGGGCGCTCGGATCGTTGGGTTTAGAGCCATACAGCGGTGGCAGGTTGGCAATAATCGGATAGATGGTGCCGCCACTGCGCGCGGTATTCGACGGCGTAAACGGCGCCAGCAGCAGGTCAGCGAAGGTAATGGCGTAACCCAGCGTCAGGCTGCGACGACCCAGATACTTCACCAGAATCAGGGCCAGCCGACGACCGAACTGCGTTTTGTCATAACCGGCGGCGAACATAAAGGCACCGAAGATCAGCCAGACGGTGGAGTTACCGAAACCGCTCACCGCCCACTTAAAGGATTCGCTGGCGGCTTTGAATTTCGGGTTGGCCAGCTCTGCCGGACTGAAAAGCAGGAACTGACTGAAGAGGGCGATGACCACGACCCCGGTCAGGCCAATCACGGCACCCGGCAGCGGTTCGAAGATCAGACCGACGATGACCCCGACGAAGATGGCGAAGAAGTGCCAGGCGTAGGGTTCGAGCCCGGCGGGGGTGGGCACCAGTAACAGCAGCACGGCCACAATCACCGGTAAGGCAAGCATAAGCGCTTTCTTTCTGGCCGCCGCCGCAGGTGAGGCTTTTGGCGGTTCGGTTACAGCTGAGAGTGTTTTCATAGTGTTTTATCTGCAAGTTAAGAAGAATACGATGTGCGCCCCGGACCTTCATGAATGACTTTCTTTTTTATTCTTGAGTGTATGAATAAACCGCGATGCACGGATTTAGGATAATCTGCTGACGGTGTGTTGAGCACTGATTTTAACGCCATGTAAATATGATGCGATTTTCTGAAATATGAATTTTGATCTGGATCAAAGAAATTTAGTTATTATCCCCGGATTTTAACATTTATTTTCTCTCTATTTTCCGGTGCGCAGAGTTTCGGCCTTTTTGTGATGGAGGTCGCCAGATTATCAGCGACGGCGCGGCGTGATGTCTCATCTAACTCTCTGATAGAGATTGTTTTATTTTTTATGTAAACGATGTGTTGCTTTTCGGTTTCCATTAGTTAACAATCAATATAACTTTACTCTGGTAAATCAGCAAATTAAATTTCCAAATCGTTTAAAAGTTAAAAAAGTAAATTTATTACTTATGAAAGCAAAGAAAGGCGTATATTAACGTCATGACATCGGACCACTTAATTAGGCGATAATTTGCGTCCGCTAAAAAATTTCCAGACTTTTAAATCTTGGAGTTTATCGCAATGAATACTCTCACTCCCATCCTGAATCCCCTGACGCTCCCTGGCGGCGCCGTGCTGAAAAACCGGCTGGTGATGGCACCCATGACCACCTGTACCGGTTTTTATGACGGTACGGTCACCAGCGAGCTGGTTGAATACTACCGCGCGCGTGCAGGCAGCATCGGTACGGTGATCGTCGAGTGCTGTTTTATCGATAACCGTGGCCCGGCGTTTCCGGGTGCCATTGCCATCGACAGCGATAACAAGATTCCCGGTCTGAAACGCATTGCGGACGCGATTAAATCTGAAGGTTCTACTGCAATCCTGCAGATCTATCACGGTGGCCGCATGGTCGAGCCGGAACTGATCGGCGGGAAAACCCCGGTTGCGCCCAGTGCGATTGCCGCACCGCGTGAAGGGGCGACCAAACCGCTGGCGCTGACCGCCGAGGAAGTCGAGACCATGATCACCAAATTCGGTGATGCCGTGAACCGTGCCATCAAGGCGGGGTTCGACGGTGTGGAAATCCACGGTGCCAATACCTACCTCATCCAGCAGTTCTATTCACCGAACTCCAACCAGCGTGATGACAAATGGGGCGGCAGCCGAGATAACCGCGCGCGTTTCCCGCTGGAAGTGCTGGAGATCACCCACAAGATGGCGGCACGCTTCGCGCATAACTCCTTCATCATCGGCTACCGTTTCTCACCCGAAGAGATCGAAGTGCCCGGCATCCGGTTTGATGACACCCTCTACCTGCTGGAGAAACTGGCCGCGCGTGGCCTGGACTACGTGCACTTCTCCGTGGGTCAGCTGCTGCGTCCGTCGATTGTCGATATCCAGGACCCTACGCCGCTGATCGAGAAGTACATCGCGATGCGTTCGCCTGAACTGGCGAAAGTGCCGGTGATTGGTGTCGGTGGCGTGGTGAACAAAGCGGATGCGGAGCTGGCGCTGGAGAAAGGCTACGATCTGGTGGCGATTGGTAAAGCCTGCATCGCCTATCCGAACTGGGCCGACCGCATTCTCAATAACGAGCATCTCGAACTCTATATCGACAGCAACAAACGCGAAGCGCTGCAGATCCCGGAACCGCTGTGGCGCTTCTCACTGGTCGATGCGATGATCCGCGACATGAGCGAATCGGGCCGCAAATATAAAGCGGGCGTCTATCAGGAAAAAGTGGAAGCCGAAGCGCTGAAGCTGAAAATCAATGTGACGCTGGATACCGACCGTATCACCGACATCACGCTGGTGCCGGATGACACCCTGGACGTGGACTTCACCACCACCTTTGAAAGCCTGCGTAACCGCATCCTGGTCGCCAACAGTCCACACGTCGATGCGATTACCGGTGCCACCACGCAGAGTGAGGCGCTGAAAAAAGCGGTTTCACGCGCCATGACCACCTCCAGCAAAGAACACGTTATCGAAGAGGGCGGCAACCCTGACGCGCCGCAGAACTTCGACGTGGTGGTTGTGGGCAGCGGCGGTGCCGGTCTGGCAGCGGCGATTCAGGCGCACGATCAGGGCGCGCGCGTGGTGATTATTGAGAAGATGCCGACCATTGGCGGCAACACCATCAAAGCCTCTGTGGGGATGAACGCCGCAGAGACCCGCTTCCAGAAACTCAAAGGCATCGAGGACAGCAAAGAGTTGTTCTATGAAGAGACCCTGAAAGGGGGCCAGTTTAAAAACAATCCGGTGCTGCTGCGTGAGTTTGTTGACCTGGCACCGGAAGCGATTGAGTGGCTGGCGGAACATGGCATTGAGCTGAATGACATCACCATCACCGGCGGGATGAGCATCGATCGTACACACCGCCCGGCGGACCGCTCAGCGGTCGGCGGCTTCCTGATCAGCGGCCTGGTGAAAAATATCAATAGCCGCAACATCGAAGTGCTGCTGGAGACCTCCGTCGAAGAGATCCTCTATGAGAATGGCGCGGTCACCGGTGTCAAAGTGGTGGATGAGTACAACGACAGCCGCATCCTGAACGCGAAAAGCGTGATTGTGGCCACCGGCGGATTCAGCGCCAACCGCGAGCTGGTGGTGAAATACCGTCCGGAACTCGATGGCTTCGTGACCACCAACCACAAAGGCGCGACCGGCAGCGGCATCGCGATGCTGGAGAAAATTGGTGCCGGAACCGTGGATATGGGCGAAATCCAGATCCACCCGACGGTGGAACAGACCACCTCTTATCTGGTGTCGGAGTCCATTCGCGGCGGGGGCGCCATCCTGGTCAGTCAGGCCGGTCAGCGTTTCTACAACGAAATGGAGACCCGCGACAAAGTTTCCGCTCAGATTATCGCCCTGCCAGAGAAAAGTGCCTGGATCGTGTTCGATGAGCAGGTACGGATGAACAACAAGGCCGCGGACGAATATATTGCCAAAGGCTTTGTCATCAGCGCGCCGACTGTGGCGGAGCTGGCCGTGAAACTGAACATGAGCGAGTCTCAGACGCTGGAAGCGACGCTGGCCCGTTACAACAACTTTGTCAGAATGCAGAAAGATGAAGATTTCGGTCGTCAGACCGCGCTGCGTCACCCGCTGAGTGAAGGTCCGTTCTATGCGATTCGTATCGCACCGGGGGTGCATCACACCATGGGCGGCGTTACCATCGACACCACGACCGCCGTGCTGGACAGTCAGAAACAGGTGATCAACGGTGCCTGGGCCTGTGGCGAGGTGGTTGGCGGTATCCACGGCGCGAACCGTATCGGCGGTAACGCTGTCGCTGATATCATCATCTTCGGTATCCTGGCGGGAGGTAACGCCGCGGCCTATGCCCGCCGTTAATCACCCGCCCCGGCATCCGCCTCTGGCGGGTGCCGTTTTTTCCTCTTCAGAGCAGAGTCGCCTATGTTAAACGATGCGCGTGTCTATGCTTACTCCGCCGTATTAATGGGGTCACCCATTCTGCTGAAACTCTTCGACGATAATCAGACCCTGGCCGGTCAGGTGTTTCGCCTGATCAAACAGCAGGAGAATCTCTTCACGGTCAACCGTGCCGCGTCAGAAGTGATGGCGATTAACCATGCGGCGGGGCAGCATCCGGTGGTGGTGAGTCAGCCCGTGTTCGATTTGATCGCCTGTGCACACGCGGTGAGCCTGCTGCCCGGCAGCCTGTTTAACCTGGCTATCGGCCCGCTGGTGAAGTGCTGGAAGATTGGATTTCAGGGCCACAGCGTGCCCTCCGACGCGGCGCTGCAGGCGCGTCTGGCGCTGACTAATCCACATGAGGTGATCCTGGATGCCGACGCCCGCAGCGTGATGCTGGCCCGGCCAGGCATGGAGATTGACCTGGGTGCCATCGCCAAGGGGTATATTGCCGATGTCGTGCAGGCCTTTCTGCGTCAGCAGCAGGTCAGCCGCGCCCTGATTAACCTGGGCGGCAACGTCCAGACGGTGGGGGCGCCGCCCGATGAAGCGGGCTGGGCCATCGGCCTGAAAAAACCCTTTGGTGAAGAGGGCGCGCTGATCGGGGTGATCGAGGTCTGCAACCGCTCGGTGGTCACCTCCGGGATCTACGAGCGCTACTTCGAGCAGGAGGGCGTCCTTTACCACCATATTCTCGATCCGCGCAGCGGTTATCCGCTGGATAACGCGCTGCTGAGCGTCACCGTGATCGCGGACCGTTCGCTGGATGGCGACATCTACACCACACTGCTGTATGGCCTGGGCGTGGAGAAAGGCATCGCCTGTCTGGCCGATAAGCCGGGCATTGAGGCGATTTTCGTGACCCGTGACAGGCAGGTGATCTGCTCGTCACAACGTCACTTTTCGTTCCGGTTACTGGACACCGACTACCGGCTGGTTCACTGACAATACTGCTTCAGCAGCGTGTGATACTCCGGCTGCAGACGATAGCGATAGACCGGACGGCCCGTGACGCCGTAATGAATGCTGGTAAACAGGATATTGATCTGCGCCAGCCAGATCAGATATTTGCGGCAGGAGACGCGGGAGATATTGACCTCGGTCGCCAGCTCATCGGTGGAGAACTCGGTGCCCGGATGCGCGTCGATCCAGAGGCAGAGCGTGCGCAGCGTCTGCGGCGTCAGCCCTTTTGGCAGGCGCTTCTGTTCGCTGGCACCGGGCGGATTGCCATGCAGGAGCTGATCCACGTCCGACTGCTGATAGAACTGATGATTGTCCATCAGCGATTTTTTCTGCCGCCAGCCGGTGAGCGCCTCTTCGAAGCGGGCAAACTGGAAAGGCTTAATCAGGTAATCCACCACTCCGTAGTTGAGGGAGGTTTTGATGGTCGCGGCATCGGCAGCCGACGAGATGATGATGACGTCAACCGGCCGTCCGGCGCTGCGCAGCTCCGGCAGCAGGTCGAGACCGTTCTCCTGCTGCATATAGATATCCAGCAGGATCAGATCAACCTGAGGCTCAGCCTGCGCCAGAAGCTCTTTGGCCTGCTGCAGGGTAGAGGCGGTGCCGCAGCAGGTAAAGCCCGGTATCTGCCCGATATAGCAGCGGTTCAGCTCGGCTACCATCGCGTCATCATCGACAACTAACACATTGATCATTGGGTAATCATTCCTCTCTCCCACGGAAGTTGCACTAAGAATTGGGTAAATACACCCGGTTCCGACTCCACGCTGACGCTACCGCCCAGGCTTTCGGTCTGCTGCTTCACCAGGAACAGCCCGACGCCGCGATCGTCACCTTTGGACGAGACGCCTCGCTCGAAGATGGCGCTGAGCTGCGTGCCGTCGATACCGGGGCCGTCATCGCTTACTTCGCAGGCTAACCAGCCGTTCTGATAATGCAGCATGAGGTGAATTTCACCTTCAGCCTCCGGGTCCAGCGCCTCAAGGGCATTTTCAATTAAATTGCCCAGCACCGTGATTAACACCGCGCTCTGCTCCTCGCTGCCGCAGTCGGGCAGGAAACTCGCCTCGTCGATGATCAGCTGATGACCCTCATCGGTCACCCGGTTGATCTTACTCAGCAGGAAGCCCGCGATAATCGGCGATTTGATCTTCTGCAGCAGAGAACCAATCTCGGTCTGATAAGCGTTCGCGGTTTTCAGGATGTACTCTTCCATCTGCGCATAGTTTTTCATATGCAGCAGGCCCAGAATCACATGCAGCTTGTTCATAAACTCATGGGACCGCTCACGCAACGCATCCACATAGTTTACCATGCCGTCCAGACGCTGCATCAGCTGGCTGATCTCGGTCTTATCCCTGAAGGTGGTCACCGCGCCGATAATGCGCTCGCGGCTGCGCACCGGCACGGTGTTGCTGATCAGGATACGGTTTCCCAGCGTCAGCTCCTGATCGTACCAGGCTTTGCCCGCATGCAGCGCATCCTGCTGATGACGATGCATCACGCTCTCTTCGGCAATCAGATCGCCGCTGGTGGGCATTTTACGGGTGGTATCGTGCAGCAGCTGCTGCGCCGCATGGTTAATCAGGCTGATCCGTGACTGATCATCGACCGCAATCACGCCCTCTTTAATAGAATTGAGAATCGCCTGGCGCTGCTCAAACAGGCTGGAAATCTCGTGCGGCTCCAGCCCCAGCAGGATGCTCTTCAGTCGCCGGACCAGAATAAATATGCCGACCAGCGCCACCAGCCCGCCGAACAGACCGGTCCAGACGATATTCCAGCGGCTTTTGGCAATCTGCGCCGCCACATCGTTCAGCGCGATCCCGATCGCCACCACGCCAATCTGCTGATGCTGTGCGTTAAAGATCGGGGTAAAGACCCGCAGCGCCTCCACCAGCACACCGTGATTCACGGCCACATTCTCCCGGCCGGCCAGCGTCGGATAGATGTCGTTGCCGACGAAATGTTTACCAATAACCGCCGCGTTGGGATGGGAATAGCGGATGCCCTGCATATCGGTCACCACCACGAACAGCAGGCCGTTACGTTTGCGCGCGGCCTCCGCCAGCGGCTGGATCTGCTGGCTGCCGTCCGGCGACCCTAAACCGCGCTGGATCTCCGGGCTGTCTGCCAGCGTGCGGGCCACCGCCATCGCCTTGTCCTTGAGATGCGACTGCGCAAAGTTATCAATCTGCACAAAATAGAGCAGATGGACCGCGACCAGCACGGTGAGGATAACCGCGGTCATCATCAGGGTAGTCAGGGTACTGAGTTTCATGGGTCGTTTCGTCACGGCATGTCGGTTCTGTGGTTGGCTTTTCATTGGCGCTCAGCACGGAGAGAGGATCGCCGGGAAACATACGCGAACTCTGCGCATCCGTACAGTTTTAGCGGTCTGCAGACGGGCGGTCGCCAGAGAACAATATTTGTGTTAGGGGATTGTATAATTCAAAGGACACCCTTAATGTGTGGTTAAAATATGTGATCGGTATGGTAAGCCTTTTGTAATTAAATTAAGGCTAAATTGCTATTTTTAATTTTATAATTATTTTCGAATTAACTCATAAATAACATTCTTTTAAAATTTGAGGACTTTTTTTAACCAGTACCGTCTGAGCTGTAGATTAAATGATGAATTCAAAGAAAGTTATTCCTACCCTTTCCCTCGCGGCCTTGTTAGTTTCTTCAGCGCTTCACGCTGAAACTTCACCAGAAAAAACCGACGTCCTGTTAATCGGCGGCGGCATCATGAGCGCCTCAATGGGCACGATGCTGGAAGAGCTGCAGCCTGGCTGGAAACAGATCATGGTTGAGAAACTGGATGGCGTGGCGCTGGAATCTTCCAACGGCTGGAATAACGCCGGTACCGGTCACTCTGCCAACATGGAACTGAACTATACGCCTGAGCGTAAAGACGGCTCCATCGACGTGACCAAAGCGCTGGAAATCAATGAAGCCTTCATGGTTTCACGCCAGTTCTGGACCGCACAGATTAAAGAGGGCGTGATGCACGATCCTCGCTCTTTCATCAACTCAACGCCGCACATGAGCTTCGTCTGGGGCGACAACGTGGACTTCCTGACCAAGCGCTACGCGGCACTGCAGAAAACCGCGCTGTTCCAGGGCATGAAGTTCTCTACCGATCACAAGCAGATTGAACAGTGGGCTCCGCTGGTGATGGAAGGCCGCGATCCGCAGCAGAAAGTGGCCGCGACCTGGACCCCGGTCGGTACCGACGTCAACTACGGTGAAATCACCCGTCAGCTGATCGGCAGCCTGAAGAAGAACGATAACTTCCGTCTGGAAACCTCGTCTGAAGTCACCGATTTCAAGCGTAACGACGACAACTCCTGGCACGTCACCATCAAAGATGCCAAAAACGGCAACGAGCGTGCGGTTGACGCGAAATATGTCTTTATCGGTGCAGGCGGCGGCGCGCTGAAATTACTGCAGAAGACCGGTATTCCGGAAGCAGACAACTATGCAGGCTTCCCGGTCGGCGGCTCCTTCCTGGTGACCGAGAACAGCGCGATTGCCGATCGTCACCTGGCGAAAGTCTACGGTCAGGCGTCAACCGGTGCACCACCGATGTCGGTTCCGCATCTGGACACCCGCTACCTGGATGGCAAACGTGTTGTACTGTTCGGGCCGTTTGCGACCTTCTCAACTAAGTTCCTGAAAAACGGTTCGCTGTTCGATCTGCTGAGCACCACCACTGCCCACAACATCGGTCCGATGACCGATGTTGGCATGGATAACTTCGATCTGGTGAAATACCTGATCGGCCAGGTGATGCTGAATGATGAAGATCGCTTCGAATCACTGAAAGAGTACTATCCGGACGCGAAGAAAGAGGACTGGAAACTGATCCAGGCCGGTCAGCGTGTGCAGATCATCAAGAAAGATGCCGATAAAGGTGGCGTGCTGAAACTGGGCACCGAAATCGTGACCGATCAGCAGAAAACCGTGGCAGCCCTGCTGGGTGCGTCACCGGGTGCGTCTACCGCTGCACCTATCGCATTAAGCGTGATGCAGAAACTGTTCCCGGAAGAGTTTAAATCCGCAGAATGGCAGGCCAAAATTCACAAGATGATCCCAGGCTACGGTCAGAAACTGAATGACAACGTGCCGCTGCTGCAGCAGGTGTGGAATGACACCGCCGCGACCCTGCAGCTGACCACGCCGCCGGTAATCAACATGGATGGCAAAACTGCCGAGGCACCTGCCGCGCAGGCTCAGCCCGCTGCCCCATCCGCGAAACACGACATGGCGCTGTAATCGCGACCTGACGTAAAAAAAGCCCGCACAGTTAACCTGTGCGGGCTTTTTTATTGCCTGCGGTTGCGGCCTGTTACGCTGGCTTGCCGCCGCGCCAGTTCCCCCAGGGATCCCCGTCGGCAGGCGTATCCGCTTTCTCTGCAGGGGCGGCGCGGGGGACGGTTTTTCCCGCTAATGACGCAAGGTAGAGCGCCTCGACCTCGGCCCGCGCCCAGGGCGTGCGGCGTAGAAACTTCAGGCTCGACTTCACGCTGGGGTCGCTCTTAAAGCAGTTGATAGTGATCCGCTTTGCCAGTTCTGCCCAGCCATACTGCGCGACTAAACTGTTGATCTGCATCTCCAGCGTTACGCCATGCAGAGGATCCTTTGAGGTGTGTGCGTTCATCATCTGTCCGTTCCGTTCACATAATGCCGCACATCCTGACGATCGTTGCGGCGTAGTGCAAGGCGCAGAGACGAAAAAGGGGGACATTGGAGCTTTTTATGTGTCCGCGATAACGCCGCGCGCAGGCGGGCGCGCAGGTGTCCGGCGATTATGCTAATCATAACCCGGTGATGACACTGAAAAAGGCGCTGTTATGCATGAACCCGTAAATGATCTGCTGAGTGCTGCCCGACGCAGACGTGCGTTAATTGCCGGTTCCGTGGGTAATTTCATCGAGTGGTATGAGTTCGCGGTGTACGGCTTCCTCGCCACCGTGATCGCGCAGAACTTTTTCCGGCTGGAGGGCGAGTCTGCGCTGACCGGGCTTCTGCTGACCTACGCCTCCTTCGCCATCGCCTTCTTCTTCCGGCCACTCGGCGCCGTCCTCTTCGGGAGGATGGGGGATCGCATCGGCCGCAAGCCCACGCTGATCTTTGTGTTGATAATGATGACGCTGGCAACCGCCGCCATTGGCCTGGTGCCCCCTTACGCACAACTCGGCGTGCTGGCTCCGCTGATCGTCACCGCGCTGCGTATTCTGCAGGGGCTGTTCGCCGGGGGCGAGTATGGCGGGGCGGTCTCCCTGATGACGGAGTTTGCGCCGCGCGGCCGGCGGGGGCTCTATGGTGCCTGGCAATCCTTTACCGTGGCGCTGGGGCTGCTGGCCGGCGCCGGTATCGTCGCGCTGCTCTCCGTGCTGCTGACCCCGGAACAGATGCTGAGCTGGGGCTGGCGTATCCCGTTCTTTTTGGCGCTGCCGATGGGCGTGCTGGCGCTCTGGCTGCGGGTACAGATGGAGGAGACCCCGGCCTTTATCCAACAGCAGGCACAGCCCGTCCGGAAAGTGCAGGCCAGCCTGGGCGACACGCTGAAAACCATCCTGCTCGGCATCTGCCGGCTGATGGTCTGGTCGGCGGCCGGGTACACCTGGCTGGTGATCATGCCGACCTATCTGCAGGCCTCACTGCATACCGGCTTTAACCAGGCGCTGCTGATCGCGGTGATCTCAAACCTAGGCTTTGCCAGCACCATTATTCCCGCCGGGATGCTGAGCGACAGAATAGGGCGCCGGACGGTGATGGTCACGGCGGCAGTCTTGCTGCTGGTGCTCTCGCTGCCGCTGCTGCATCTCCTGCAATCCCCTGAAACCGGGCTGCTGCTGAAAGCGCTGGTGGTCTTTCTGGCGGGCGGGGTGGTCGGCCTGCTGGCCGGGCCGGGGCCTGCGATGCTGGCGGAGATGTTTCCGACGCAGGTGCGCTACACCGGGCTGGGGCTGGCCTATTCGCTCTCGAATGCGGTCTTCTCAGGCTGCGCCGGATTAATCATCACCGGGCTGATTAAAGAGACCGGCAATCCTGACATTCCCGCCTGGTATGTGATGGCGACGGCGCTGGTCAGCATTGTGGCGCTGATGACGCTGAACCGGGACGATCACCTGCGGCAGCTCGACGAGCCACCGGAGCGCTGAAAACGGATCCTGGAGTGCGCGATCACTGACACCCAGCCTATTCGATTCTCATTTGAGACGCGATTTTGTCTGCAGGCAGGCTATATCCTCCTGAAGTGCAGGGCTATTTCATCTGCCCTGTTTCCTGATTATGAGAGGAGAGGATATGGAATTATCAGAAGAGGAACGCGAAATCGTCGCCTGGTTTCTCAGTCAGCACTGGACAGCATTCGCAGAGGCAACAGAGGACTATCTTTCACAGACAGCGCGACATCGACTCGCGGAAAAGCCGGGTCTGGAAGACGCAGAAAAATAAAAAAAACCAGCCGGGTGGCTGGTTTTTAGTCGGGGAACAGGAACGTTACACCAGCTGCTGTGCGGTGGTCTCCACCAGCGTCAGCAAGACTTTAATATCGTCCAGTGTCACCGTCGGGTTCAGCAGGGTCATCTTCAGGCAGGTCACGCCCTCGTGCTCGGTCACGCCGACGTTAGCGCGGCCCGACTCCAGCAGCGCATCACCGATACGCTGATTAAGCAGGGCAATATCGGCACTGCTCAGATGCGCCAGGTGCGCCGGACGATAGCGGAACAGCACGCTGGCGAGCTGCGGGGTCATGACCAGTTCCAGCGCAGGCTGCGCATCCACATACTGCGCCACCTGCTGCGCCAGCGTCACGCCGTGATCGATGATGTCGGCATACTGCTTCTGACCCAGCGCTTCCAGGCCCATCCACAGCTTCAGCGCATCAAAACGGCGGGTCGTCTGCAGTGACTTCGACACCAGATTCGGCACGCCCTGCGCTTCATCGAACTCTGAGTTCAGATAAGCCGCCTGGTAGCGCATCAGCTCATAGTGACGCGCTTCCTTCAGCAGGAAGGCGCCGCAGCTGATGGTCTGGAAGAACTGCTTGTGGAAGTCCAGGGTAATGGAATCCACCTGCTCAATGCCGTCCAGATAGTGACGATACTTCTCCGAGAGCAGCAGCGCGCCACCCCAGGCCGCATCGACGTGCACCCAGATGTTCTCTTCTGCCGCCAGCGCCGTGATTTCGCGCAGCGGATCGATCGCACCGGCGTCGGTGGTGCCGGCCGTGGCGACGATCGCCAGAATGTTTTCACCGTTGGCTTTGGCCGCCGCCAGTTTCAGGCGCAGATCGTCCATATCCATGCGGGCGAAGCGATCGCACTTCACCTGGGTCACGGACTGGTAACCCAGACCGAGCAGCGCCATGTTCTTCTGCACGGAGAAGTGCGCGTTCTCTGAACAGAAGACCTTCATCTTCTTCAGATCGCCGGTTAAGCCATCCTGCTGGACAGAGTGACCCTGACGGGCGTACCAGGCGTCACGCGCCAGCATCAGACCCATCAGGTTGCTCTGGGTGCCGCCGCTGGTGAAGACACCGGCATCGCCCGCCTGATACCCCACCTGGGTACGCAGCCACTCAATCAGCTTCATCTCAATCAGGGTGGCAGAGGGTGCCTGGTCCCAGGAATCCATGCTCTGGTTGGTGGCGTTGATCAGCACTTCCGCCGCCTGGCTGATGACCAGGCTCGGGCAGTGCAGATGCGCTACGCACTGCGGGTGATGCACCGACAGGCTGTCCTTGAGGAAGTACTCAATGGCGCGTTCAATCGCGGCCTGGTTACCCAGGCCCTGAGGATTGAAGTCCAGTGTGATGCGCTCACGCAGCTCCGCGACGGTTTTTCCCTGATACATCTCAGGTTGTTCCAGCCACTTAACGACGGCCGCACTGCTCTGGGCGATCGCCTGCTGGTAGGCCTCGGTGCTCTGCGCTGAGGCCGCCAGAATCGGGTTTAACCGGGACATTGCATTCACTCCACTCAAACTGGTTGTACGCCAGCTGACAGCAGGGCGTTTTCAAATTTATCCATAAACACGTCCAGTTCTGCATCCGTGATCAGCAGGGAAGGCAGCAGACGCAATACGCTGCCGTGACGTCCGCCACGCTCCAGAATCAGGCCGTTCTCAAAACATTTCTTCTGCACCAGCGCTGAGAGGTCGCCATCTGCCGGGAAGCTGCCCATGTGATCGGCAGGCTCGTGCGGCTTGACCATCTCAATGCCGAGCATCAGGCCCAGACCACGCACGTTGCCGATGACCGGATAGCGCTGCTGCAGTTCACGCAGTTTGCCTTTCAGCATTTCACCCTGCGCCGCCACTTTGTCAGCAATGTTGTTGTCTTTCAGCAGTTTCAGCGTGGTCAGACCGGTCGCCATCGCCAGCTGGTTGCCACGGAAGGTGCCGGTGTGATGACCCGGAGACCAGGCGTCGAACTCTTTCTTAATACCCAGAACCGCCAGGGGCAGACCACCGCCGACCGCTTTTGACATTACGATGATGTCTGGCTCGATACCTGCGTGTTCAAACGCGAAGAACTTACCGGTACGGGCAAAGCCTGCCTGAACTTCGTCCAGGATCAGCAGAATGCCGTGCTCTTTGGTGACCTTACGGATGCGCTGCAGCCACCCAGCCGGCGCCGGGTTAACGCCGCCTTCACCCTGAACGGCTTCCAGGATCACCGCCGCAGGTTTACGCACGCCGCTTTCCACGTCGTTAATCAGGTTATCGAAGTAGTAGGTCAGCGCTTTCACGCCCGCTTCGCCACCGAGGCCCAGCGGGCAGCGGTATTCGTGCGGGTAAGGCATGAACTGCACTTCCGGCATCATGCCGTCGACCGCTTCTTTCGGTGAAAGGTTGCCGGTCACGGAGAGCGCACCGTGGGTCATGCCGTGGTATCCACCAGAGAAACTGATGACGCCGCTGCGGCCGGTGACTTTTTTCGCCAGTTTCAGCGCGGCTTCAACCGCATCCGCGCCCGAAGGGCCGGTGAACTGCAGGCAGTACTCTTTGCCCTGACCTGGTAAAACGGAGAGCAGGTACTCAGAGAACTCATCTTTTAACGGTGTGGTTAAATCCAGAGTATGTAACGGCAAGCCGCTGGTAATGACATGTTGAATGCTCTGCAGAACGTCTGGATGGTTATGACCCAGTGCCAGCGTTCCGGCACCGGCAAGACAGTCGAGATAGTTGTTGTTCTCGACGTCGGTGATCCAGACACCCTGTGCCTTCGCGATCGCGAACGGCAGTTTGCGCGGATAACTTCGAACGTTTGATTCAAATTCAGCCTGACGGGCCAGATAGGTT
>NZ_CP071406.1 GCF_022647325.1 Pantoea deleyi | reverse complement strand
GGGAAGATCCGTGATGTGAACAGGCAAAAGCCGCCGCTACTCGATACAGTGGATACTATCACTCACTATAGCGGTTAATCTACTTGCCATAGTGGTTAATTGTCTCGCTACAGTGGATGTTTTACTCGCTATAGTGGTTAGTGACACAGCCGGAAGGCAGGCACACCAGCGCCTCGCGGGATGGCGGGATCTCTTTGGAACTCTCACGGATCTTATGAGGATCTGTTATTGGATCGACCCAGTGGATAATTCATCTGTTCTGACTGAAAACTATGCAACTCTCTGACCCGCCGATCACTTTCTGTAGGCGTTTCGCTTACCTGACCCCATAAAAGTACCTCAGTAGCTCCTGGCAGCAGCTTATCCACACGCTGAAAGGCCATTTACTCGCTACAGTGGTTATCCGTCACTCGCCAGCGCGGTTGCTTTCCTCGCTATAGTGGTTGTTGTACTCGCTACAGTGGTTATTCTTCTCGCTATAGTGGTTACTGATCCCCGTTCAGGCGTTGTGTGACAAGGCCTGGAGGGCTGCGGGGATCTGTTTAGGATCTCAGTTTGATCTATTAAGGATCGAACAATTGGATCTGGCCTGTGGATAACGGGGATAAAAAAAGACGCATGGACTGAGGTCAAAGCGCAGCCTGTTTTACCGTTCGTACAGAAACCGGTCAGACAGGAGAGGGTCATACAATGTTGAAACAGTCTAAAATGGGCGATAAAGAAGAATGTGCGGGCATCTGCCGCAACATGCTGGCTAAACAGGAGACTGGCGTCAGGCCGTCAGACCAGAAGAGTGCTCCGGAAACGTTTCACCATAAAAAATTAATAGTAAATTATTGATTTTAAAAGTTAATTTACTTTATTTTCATGATGAAAACACCATCCGGAAATGTTCTGTCAGCGCTTTTATAACGGTTATCGGGCATAAATGAGAAATGCTACAGGGACAGTAGTTTAACCCTGACAGAAGAACAAAGGAGTTGAGGAGCAAAAAATGACAATCAGAATCTATGCAGATGCAGACTTAAGCAGCATTTCGAATAGCTGACTTAGGGACTGCTGTTGATAAGTCAGACTTAACAACAACGGCATTAACCATGACATCGTATCTGAACATCCGCAGAACTTTACAGCGTCGCGCATAAACGGGCATCGCGCTATTAAAGATGATGAGAGAAAGGCTTCTGACTTTCTGACAGAAAGTAGCCGCAAAAATAACTGACACCACCATCAGCACAGCAGAGAGTTAGCTCTTGAACGAAAATACGAACATCTTTATGAGCCGCACTTTCATTAAACCTCTGCACTGATTAACAGCAACCTGACGAAGTTGTACTTGGATCTTTGTTACTGACTGAACGGTTTTTGTAAATTACCCTGCCCTGCTTACAGAACGGTGAATGAAATTCAGCAGCCACTATAGTGAACACGGGTCTGGCTGAGTAAAGCCACGATTTGTACTACTGATGTAACGTTACATATATGGAACAGGTATGCATGGCGAAGGTGGCGAGGGATTGCGGATTGTGACAACAACCGATATCAGCCTCAGGCTTTTTAATAAATCATCTGAACAGGCCCATTACACTTTATCTGTCAGGTAATTTACCTCTCGCGGATGCCGGTACGTAATTTAGTATCTTGTGAAACGGTATCTTAAGAGCAGACTCAGAGGTCATATGCACGTTAAACGAATAACCCCTCTGAAATCTGTGGCACAAAAGCCAAAAGGGAATTTTTCACCAGGCATTTTCTCTTATAAATTACTGATTTAAATGAAATTTAATGAAATTTTCATGCTGAAAACACCATTAAATAACCTTCATTATCCTGACCGGAAGCTCAGACGGCATAATGAGAAGGCATGAGCCCATTTTCCTGCATATACCCTTTACGCCCTTCTACAGTCATCATTCCGCTTTACGTTATAAAGCCATACAAGACACATACACCCCGCCACTGCCGCCCCGACTTCACATCACTCCGTAATGAAAAATCCAGGTTTTTAGCATTTTTCTAAAAAATTGGCAGGTCGCTGCTTTTTGTGTAGTATGCCAAAAACATTAATAAAGAGGGGCTTATGAAGCGTGATTATGGTGGAGTGCTGGAGATGGCCACGCGTGCCAACTCCATGTTGCATGGACTCAGCGATCATATTGAACAGCAACGTCAGGAATTTAACCAGACCGGCTTTTATCAGACCTTCTCCCGCAATGCGGTCGCCAACATGCCGCTGCTGAGCAAACATGCTGTGGTTGCCGCGATCAGCGATATGGAAGCCGCAGGCTATCAGTTTGGCAAAAAACAGACCGGCAGCACGTCACAGTACGCACTGACCATTCAGAACGTGGTCGACATTTATCAGCATCGTAAAGTCCCTAAATATCGCGATCGTCATGATGGCCCCTTTGTCGTATTTGTTGTCAGCCTGAAAGGCGGCGTCTCCAAAACCGTCAGCACGGTCACCCTTGCACATGGCATGCGCGCGCACCCTTCTATGTTGCACAACGATCTGCGTATCCTGGTTATCGACCTCGATCCTCAGGCTTCGAGCACCATGTTCCTGAGCCACACCAACAGCGTCGGTTCGGTGCTCGAAACCGCTGCGCAGGCGATGCTTAACGACCTGGATGCCGATCAGCTGCGAGAGCAGTTTATCAAGCCAACCGTGATGCCCGGTGTGGACGTGATCCCGGCGTCAATCGACGACGGTTTTGTTGCCAGCGACTGGGAAGAGCTGGTGGCTGAACATCTGCCTGGCGTGGCGCCTTCAGAGGTCCTGCGGCGTAATGTGATCGACCGTCTGGCAGGTGACTATGACTTCATCTTCCTGGACACCGGTCCCCACCTTGATTCCTTTATGCTGAATGCGATTGCGGCCAGCGATGTCCTGCTGACGCCAACGCCTCCGGCGCAGGTCGATTTCCATTCCACCATGAAGTATCTGACCCGCCTGCCGGAAATGCTGGAGCGGATCGAATCAGAAGGCGTCGAGCCACGGCTCAAAGCGAATATCGGCTTCATGTCCAAGATGACTTCCAAGCACGATCATCTGACTTCCCAGAGCTACGCGCGTGAAGTTTTTACCAAATCGATGCTGGATTGCGGGTTGCCGCGGCTGGATGGCTTTGAGCGATGCGGCGAATCATTTGACACTGTTATCAGTGCTAACCCGGCCTCTTATCCGGGGAGTGCCGACGCGCTGCGCAAAGCCAAACATGAAGCCGAGCAGTTCTCCAGGGCTGTTTTTGACCGAATCGAATATATCAGGAGTACCCTGTGAGCAAACCTATACAGCGTATCGGCCGCAAATTCGGCGACTCGGCTATCGCCAGCATGATAGACAGCAGCAGCCAGTCACGCACCTTTACGCTGAAGTCGGGGGCAAAGGCCACCTTTGTCCGTCAGCTGATCCCGCATGATGATATTGCAACCCGGACCAGCGTTGACCCCGGTATCAACGGACGCGATCAGAGCACGCTGACGCCTGAGTCGCTTCAGGAGATCACCCGCACCATTACGCTGCAGCAGTTTTTTCCGGCCATTGGTCGCGTGAACGGAAACCAGATTGAGATCATGGACGGCTCGCGCCGCCGCGCCGCCTGCATACTTTCCGGGGCAAGTCTGGAAGTGCTGGTGACCGCAGATGAACTGAGTCTCAGTGATGCACGTCAGCTGGCCGCAGATATTCAGACGGCGAAAGAGCATAACCTGCGTGAACTGGGGCTGCGCTTTAAGCTGATGAACGAGAATGGCATGAGCAAAACCGAGATCGCCAGAGCAGAGGGGATTTCCAATGCCAAGGTTTCCCGCGCCTTCCAGGCGGCTGCGGTTCCTGCCGAATTTATTGAACTGTTTCCGGTCGTCTCCGAACTGACCCTGCAGGACTATCAGCTGCTGCTTGATGTCTGGGAAGAGGCGAAAGCCGAGGCGGTGGATGTCAGTGAACTGGCCGGTGAGATCCGTCACAGACTGGATGAAGATGCGGCGCTGCAGAGTGCCAGCCTGGATGAGAAAAAAAGCGTCATCCTGAACGGGTTCAGGAGTGCCCGTCGTCAGTTAAAGAAACCGGCTCCCGCCAGCAAAACGGTGACGGAAAAACTGGCCACGTTCAGCACAGCCAATACCTATGCGCGTCGCAAAACCAATGACGAAAAGCGCACCATACAGTATGAGTTCAGCCGCCTGCCTAAAGAGATAGCCGAGCAGATCGATGCCTCGATCAGACAGATACTCTCCACCATCAAATAATCGCGTATCAGCTTACGAAGAACAGAAACCGGCCCGGCGCCGGTTTTTTTTCCGGCTAATAATCCCGGTCATCACGCGTCTGCCTCTCCAGGGGGCATCTGCAGAATCTCTGTTAACCGCGCTCCAGATCAGTAGGGTTTAGCTTGAAGTCATGGCGGTTTAGCGCTATAGCTAAAACGGTTTAGCTATCAGATTCAATCAGAGGAGTGTTTTATGTCTGTTCGCGTATGGTGCCTCGGGGATGCCGTGGTGGATTTGCTGCCCGAAACGCCGGGTCGGCTGATGCAGTGTCCGGGCGGTGCACCCGCCAATGTGGCGGTGGGTATCGCCCGTCTTCAGGGAAACAGCGGTTTCATCGGCAGGGTAGGGGCCGATCCCTTTGGTGCGTTCATGCGGCAGACGCTCAGTGAAGAGCAGGTCGATACCCGCTACATGGTGGCCGATCCGGAGCACCGTACCTCCACTGTCGTGGTGGGTCTGGATGAGCAGGGTGAACGCTCCTTTACCTTTATGGTGCGGCCCAGTGCCGACCTGTTTCTGTCTGTCGCGGATCTGCCTGACTTCCGTCCCGGCGAGTGGCTGCACTGCTGCTCCATCGCCCTGGCCGCTGAGCCTTCGCGTACCACGACGCTGACGGCGATGCAGCAGATGCGGGCCGCAGGGGGGCATGTCAGCTTCGATTTAAACCTGCGCCAGGATCTCTGGCCCGATACGGCACAGTTACAAACGGTGGTGAACGAGGCGCTGAGCCTTGCCGACGTAGTGAAGCTGTCGGACGATGAGCTTGCGTTTCTCTGCCCGGATCAGGAGCCGTTGATCAGCATGCCGCAGCTGGCGGCAGAGTTCAGCATTGAATTACTGCTGGTCACGCGGGGCAGGGAAGGGGTCATCGCCTGTTTCCAGGGCCAGATAAAACAGTATGCGACCTCGCCGGTTACCAGCGTCGATACCACAGGCGCAGGCGATGCCTTTGTGGCGGGGCTGCTCTGGAAGCTGGCGCAGCACGGCCTGCCTGCCGACGAATCGCAGTTAGCCCTCTCTCTTGCCAGCGCTCAGCGCTGTGGCGCACTGGCAACCACGGCTAAGGGCGCGATGACGGCGCTTCCCTGGCGCCATCAGCTGGGCGATTTGCCTGGCTGACGGTCATTTACCCCCTGTTTTGCGAGCTGTCTCACAATCACTAAACCGGTTTAGCTATTTTCGTTGCGAAGGGAAATTACCCGTAGCTATGATTTGCAACTAAACCGGTTTAGCAAAAATCCGGTGATGATAGCCTCTCTCCTCAGGGACATAAAAATGAAAAAAAGCACGCTGGCACTGACCCTCTCTACCCTTCTCCTTGCCACCCCCGTCTGGGCCGATCCCAGCATGAGCAGCATCGAAGCCCGGCTGGCGGCCATGGAACAGCGACTTCAGGCCGCCGAACAGCGGGCGAGTGCCGCTGAAACCCGCGCACAGAATGCCGAAAAGCAGGCTCAGCAGCTGGCGGCGGTTCAGCAGCAGAATCAGGCGGCGGCCGCGCAGGTCGCCAGAAACAGCGCGAAACCGGAGCCGCAGCCTGCGGATAACGGCGGCTTTGAATTTCACGGGTATGCCCGCTCCGGCCTGCTGATGAACAGTTCGGCTGCCCGGACGCAGGGCGGGCCGACCGTCACCCCAGCCGGGGAAACCGGCGGTCACGTCGGGCGCCTGGGTAACGAACCGGACACCTATGTCGAACTCAACCTGGAGCATAAGCAGACGCTGGATAACGGGGCGACCACCCGCTTCAAAGCGATGCTGGCAGACGGGCAGCGCACCTACAATGACTGGACCGCTGCCAGCAGCGATCTCAACCTGCGGCAGGCGTTTGTCGAACTCGGGCAGTTCCCCACCTTCAGCGGCGCGTTCGACAACGCCACGGTCTGGGCCGGTAAACGCTTTGACCGTGATAACTTCGATATCCACTGGATCGACTCCGACGTGGTGTTCCTGGCCGGAACCGGCGCAGGGATCTACGACATGAAATGGAGCGATCAGGCGCACAGTAATGTCTCGCTGTATGGGCGGACCTTCGGCGATATCGAAAACAATGAGAACACCGCGCAGAACTACATCCTGTCGCTCAATAACTTCGCCGGGCCGGTGCAGCTGATGGTCAGCGGCATGCGGGCGAAAGATAACGACGACCGTCGCGACATTGATGGTCGCAGAGTGAAAAGCGATGCGGCAGAAACCGGTGTTCATGCCCTGCTGGGGCTGCACAACGACAGCTTTTACGGACTGACAGACGGCACCGCAAAAACCGCGCTGCTCTATGGTCACGGACTCGGTGCGGAAGTGAAATCCATTGGCGCCGACGGAGCACTGCTGCCGGAGGCAAACACCTGGCGTCTGGCCAGCTATGGCATCACGCCGCTGGGCGGCGGCTGGCACATTGCGCCTGCGCTGCTGGCACAGCGCAGTGACGACCGGTATGTCAAAGGTGACCGCTATGATTGGGCGACGGCCAACCTGCGCCTGATTCAGGAGATCACGCAGAACTTTGAGATGCAGTATGAGGGATCGTATCAGTACATGGATCTGCGCCCGGCGGGTTACAACAACCGTAACGCAGTCAGCGGCAGCTTTACCAAACTGACCGTCGCCCCGACCCTGAAAGCGGGGGATGTGGGTGACTTCCTTAAACGGCCGGAAATCCGTCTCTTCGCCACCTGGATGGACTGGGATCACCGGCTGGATAACTACGCCAGTGACGACGCTTTCGGCAGCAAAGGCTTCGATGCCGGCGGCGAATGGAACTTCGGCGTTCAGATGGAAACCTGGTTCTGAACAGGCGGCCCCGGCATTCGGGGCCATCACGCCATGCGGATAAAAACATAACAAAACTGAGGTATCTATGGATTACGTAAAAATCGCCCGGGCACTCCTGCCGCTGATGGGAGGCAGGGAGAACATCGCCAGCGCCGCCCACTGTGCCACGCGCCTGCGGCTGGTGCTGGCAGACGATGAGAAGGCGGACACCGCCGCGATTGGCCGTGTTGAAGGCGTCAAAGGCTGCTTCCGCAACGCCGGTCAGCTGCAGGTTATCTTCGGCACCGGCGTGGTGAACAAGGTCTACGCGGCCTTTATCGCCGAGGCGGGGATCAGTGAATCGAGCAAGTCTGAAGCCGCCGACATAGCCGCCCGCAAGCTCAACCCTTTCCAGCGCATCGCCCGCCTGTTATCCAATATCTTCGTGCCAATTATCCCGGCGATTGTGGCATCGGGCCTGCTGATGGGCCTGCTGGGGATGGTCAAAACCTACGGCTGGGTCAATCCGGAAAATGCGCTCTACATCATGCTGGACATGTGCAGCTCGGCAGCCTTTATCATTCTGCCGATCCTGATTGGTTTTACGGCGGCCCGTGAGTTTGGCGGTAACCCGTTTCTGGGCGCGACGCTGGGCGGCATCCTTACGCATCCGGCGCTGACCAACGCCTGGGGCGTGGCCGCCGGTTTCCACACCATGAACTTCTTCGGCTTCGAAGTGGCAATGATTGGCTATCAGGGCACGGTGTTCCCGGTGCTGCTGGCGGTGTGGTTTATGAGCCTGCTGGAAAAGCAGCTGCGCCGGATTATTCCGGATGCGCTGGATCTAATCCTCACGCCGTTCCTGACGGTCATCATCTCCGGCTTTATCGCGCTGCTGATTATCGGCCCGGCCGGCCGTATGCTGGGCGATGGGATCTCATTTGTCCTCAGCACGCTGATTGCGCACGCGGGCTGGCTGGCCGGACTGGTGTTCGGCGGACTCTATTCGGTGATTGTGATTACCGGTGTGCATCACAGCTTTCACGCTATCGAAGCGGGGCTGCTGGGCAATCCTTCGATTGGCGTGAATTTCCTGCTGCCGATCTGGGCGATGGCGAACGTCGCCCAGGGCGGCGCCTGTCTGGCCGTCTGGTTTAAAACCCGCGATGCAAAAATCAAAGCGATCTCGCTGCCCTCGGCGTTTTCGGCGCTGCTGGGGATCACCGAGGCGGCCATTTTTGGTATTAACCTGCGCTTTGTGAAGCCCTTTATCGCCGGATTAGTGGGCGGGGCGCTGGGCGGAGCCTGGGTCGTGTCGGTGCATGTTTATATGACGGCGGTAGGGCTGACCGGTCTGCCGGGCATGGCGATTGTCCAGGCGGGTTCTCTGCTGAACTATATTATCGGTATCGTTATCGCGTTCACGACCGCGTTCGTGCTCTCCTGTCTGCTGAAATACAAAACGGAGGCGGAATAATGGTTTCATCATCTCATCTGGCCGCCATCCTGCAGGCGGTCATGCAGGGAATGCCAAAGGCGCTCAGCGACAGCCACTATCCCGGCTGGCATCTGGCACCGGTAACGGGTCTGCTGAATGACCCGAATGGCTTCATCCACTCCGGCGGTGAATATCATCTCTTTTACCAGTGGAACGCGCTGGACTGTGCGCATCAGCACAAATGCTGGGGACACTGGCGCTCAGCCGATCTGCTGCACTGGGAACATCAGCCCATCGCCCTGATGCCGGATGAGAAGTATGACCGCAGCGGCTGCTATTCCGGCAGCGCGGTGGAGGATGCAGGGATCCTGACGCTGATCTACACCGGCAACGTGAAGTTTGAAGATGGCTCGCGCACCGCATGGCAGTGTCTGGCACAGCAGAACCGCGCAGGCGGCTTCGACAAGCTCGGGCCGGTCGTCGCGCTGCCCGAGGGCTACACCGGCCACGTCCGCGATCCGAAAGTGTGGCGGCATGACGATCACTGGTACATGGTACTGGCCGCGCAGACGATGGCACGGCAGGGCAGGGTGCTGCTGCTGCGTTCTGAGGATCTGCGGACGTGGCAGAATCTCGGTGAGATCGCGGGCAGCGAACGGGGAGGCCTGGCGGCCGCAGGCTACATGTGGGAATGCCCGGATATGTTCACGCTGGGCGACAGCACCTTCCTGATTTGCTGTCCGCAGGGCGTGCCGAGCGAAGAGAAGCGCTATCTCAACAGTCACGCCTGCGCCTGGCTGAGCGGTTCGCTGGATTATGCGCAGCCTGCCTTTTCGCACGGGCCGCTGAACGAGATGGATGCCGGATTCGAATTTTATGCCCCGCAGACCACGCTGACTGCTGACGGCCGGCGTCTGCTGGTGGGCTGGATGGGCACCCCGGACGGGGAGGAGATGGCTCAGCCAACCGTCGCGCAGGGGTGGATACATCAGATGACCTGCATACGCGAGCTGAGCGTGCGCAATGGCTGGCTCTGTCAGCAGCCGATTGCCGAACTGCAGGCGCTGCGTGAAAAGGAGCAACACTATCTGGGCCGTGCCAGTGATGCGCCCGCGATCCCTGCGCGGCGACTGGAGCTGATACTGGAGAGTGAGGGCGGCATCGAACTCAGCTTCGCGGATACGTTAATCCTGACGTGGCAGCAGGATGAACTGCGGCTGACGCGTCGAAGTCTGGTGACGGGCGAGTGGCTGACCCGCTACTGGACCGGAGCTGCCCGCCGGTTGCAGATCCTATGCGACCACTCCAGCGTTGAGATCTTCATCAATGACGGGGAAGGGGTGATGAGCAGCCGCTATTTCCCGGCGCATCCGGCGCGACTGACACTGCGCGGCGACGCAGAACTGCAGGTGCGCTACTGGTCGTTACGTCGCTGCATGGTAGAATAAGTGCCTGTTTCATTAACCGATGCCTTGTCGTGAGAAAAACAAAACGCGTTACCATCAGTGACATCGCCGGGCTGGCCGGGGTTTCAAAAGCCACCGCCAGCCTGGTGCTCAACGGCCGTGGTGAAGAGTTACGGGTCGCGAAGGAGACGCGTGAGCGGGTTCTGGCTCTGGCCCGCGAACATCACTATCAGCCCAGTATCCATGCGCGGATGCTGCACGATGCCCGCAGCCATACGCTGGGGCTGGTAGTGCCGGAGATCACCAACCACGGTTTTGCCGCCTTTTCTCACGCGCTGGAAAATCTCTGCCGCGCGGCGGGCCTGCAGCTGCTGATCTCCTGTACCGACGAGAATGCCACCCAGGAGCGCGTTGTGGTCAGTAATCTGGTGTCGCGCCAGGTCGACGGGCTGATCGTCGCCTCCAGCATGCTGAGCGACAGCGACTATCTGAGCCTCAGCGAACAGTTGCCGGTGCTGCTGTTTGACCGCCACATGAATAATACGAAGCTGCCCTGGGTCATTACCGACTCCGTTACGCCGACCGCTGAGCTGGTTGAAAAGCTGGCTCGCGCCTGCCCGGAAGAGATCTACTTTCTGGGCGGTCAGTCAGCGCTCTCCCCGACGCAGGATCGTCTGGCCGGATTCAGGCAGGGCCTGGCGCGGGCAGGCGTCACCGCGCAGCCGGAGTGGATAATCCAGGGCAACTATCATCCCGGCAGCGGCTATGAGATGTTTGCCGCGCTCTGCAGCCGGCTGGGTCGCCCGCCGAAAGCGATGTTCACCGCCGCCTGTGGCCTGCTTGAGGGGGTGCTGCGCTACATGAGCGAGCATAACCTGCTGAACAGCGACATTCGTATCGCCAGCTTCGACGATCACTATCTCTATGATTCGCTCTCGATTCCCATTGATACCGTAGAGCAGAATGTCCCGGAACTGGCGCAGGCCTGTTTTTCTCTGCTGACCACCATGATTGCGGGTGAGGAGCCATCCGGAAGTCAGCTGGTGCTGCCCGCCACGCTGCGTCTGCGCGGATAGTGGCCAGATTCTTGTCCGGCCACCGGCGCCACTACGCTTTGCGCTGAATGCGGGCAAGCGCGGTCACCAGGCTCGCTTTATCGGCCTCACTGAGGTGAGGCGCTGCCAGCGCCGCGATCAGCCCGCGTCGATCCGACGCCGTCAGCGGGCCTGCCTCCAGACGCTGGCCGATCGCGGTAAGCAGTTCGGTATCCAGCCGCTCGATCTGTTGCCGGGTTTCCGCCAGGTCGGCGGGCGCGCGGGAATGTTCAGGCGTGGAGAGCCAGTCTGCCAGATAGCGATACTGAATTGCTTTACTGGCGTTCATCAGCGCATGAATGAACGGTGCCACCGACTGCGGTTCCAGCCCTGCCTGCTGCGCGTTGCTCAGCATCTTATCCAGCACGACCTGCTCGCGAGGCAGATCTTCCACAGGCAGATGCTGCCGGGCTTTATAACCGGCAACGGCCTTCATAATCTGCATGCGTTCATTCAGTGCTGCTGAGATGGCATCGGATGACACCGATCCCGCGAAAGCGTTGCTGCATATAAACAGTGAAGAGAGAAAAACTGCCACAAATTGCGTCATCTGCCTGCTCCGTTAATGAAAACTGGCACTGATTTAGGCATGAAAAAATAACTCAGTGTGATTATTTTGTTTTCAAAATGTGAACAACTGCCCTGAGACAACATATTGTTCTATGTTGTTAAACAGGTTGTGTTTTCCTGCCATTCTTTCATTAAACATTCATCTGTGAATGCCAGAATGGCAGATTGTTTTCAGCGCAATCTGACGCCGGATCGGGCCACTTTCCGGGCCGTATGCTCTCTGGTCTTCAATCGCTGCGCAGATAAACAGGTCCGGTGTCAGAAGGGTGTTAGGGCCGTTAACCGGAGAGAAAAAGGGCAGGGGGAACAAAAGCGGGTGAGATCGCGGGCGAAACCGGCGTGCAGTTAAATAGCGCGTCGGGCGGTGCGCAGATCTGCAGGCGTAAAAAAGTGATATTTCAGCAGACAGCGCCGCCCGGCATTCTGCGCGCTGCGCAGAGAGGGAAGATTGCCAGGCAGAATCGTGCCGGTCAGGAGTGCCGCCGGACCGTAGCGCTGACTGAGCTGCTGCTGCAGACAGCGCTGTGCGCGTGCGGCCAGCCCGCGGCCCTGAAACGCAGGCGTAATCACCTCATCCATAATCTGGAATCCCTCCATAAAGGCCAGCCGCCGCGGCACGCAAATCATCAGCCCGGCCACGCGGCCCTGCCAGACGATCAGACAGACATGGCCACCGGCAATATCGTCACGCAGCTCCTGACTGCTGGTTGCCAGCAGCTGGCCGCGCAGGTGAGGCAGCTTGTGCCAGCTGGTGCGATAGGCGCGGTTAATCGCCGCCATACAGACCGGATAATCCCTGCGGCTGGCCGTCACCAGCGAAAGCGGCGGATCGTCCGGTCCGCAGGATGATGCGGGATCGCTGACGAAAACCAGCTGATCGGTGACGCCAATATCAGGCGCAGAGGCAGGCAACAGGATACGCAGCTTCAGGGGGCTCAGCGCCTGCCAGGCCTGCATGATGGCGCTGGCAACGGTATGGTCCAGCTCTCCGTCCCGCGCCACGATATCAATAAAAGGCTGGGCGAGATCGCCACCCAGATAACGGGGACCGGTGAGATAACGCTGACCGTTAATCGACAGTTCACGCTGCAGAAAGGTGTGCTGGGGCAGGCCGGTTTCGCGCCAGGGAAAAGCCGCGGAGAAATGATGATCGTGACATCTTAACGTCTCCTGTGCCAGCCAGCGGGTCAGCCAGTCGCTGAGGCATGCAGAAGAGACCGGAACGGTACGATAGAGCGACACCATATAATTCAGCATAAGAGTCCTTATTTGGCCGCCGTCAGCGATCGCCCGCTTCTCTGCCGCTCAGCCGGAGCGCAGAGGGGCCGATGTGGCTGCTGAGAGTGTAAACGAAGTGCCTGCTTTTTGACCATCACAAACGCATCGGTTCCGCAGGCCGTCCGGTTCACTCCGCCCGTAAGGTTGTGATTGAAATATGAGCAACGTGTCGCAACCAGCGTTCCAGGCTAACCCTGCTGAACCTCACTCCGTCATTCCGCGCTGGCGATGGGGGCCGGATTAACCCGGCATGGTCAAATTAATTGATGATATAAGCCAGAGTTGCACAAAAATATAAAGAGTATCGGGGTGGCAAAACTTTTACGAAAATATGACGGAATCAGATAATCAGCCAGCAATAAATGGCTTATGCTTTAGGGGCTGTCCGATAATTATAAAATGTTCTGTTTTTTAACACCCGGGGGTTTTTATGGTTCATATTGATTTATGTACCAAAGAGGGCGTAATGAAAGCTTATGCTTTTCAGACACCTATGCAGGCAATGACGCTGTTAGATAAAATAAAAGATGATGAATTTCAGTGGTTTAATCTGGAGTGGGATGGGCAACGATTTACCTGCCCCTACCATTTTATTAAAAGACTCAGCAGCCGTTCTTATATCAAGTCGTTCTGGCGTTAACCTCATCCTGAATGATTAGCCGGTTGCATCTTTTACCGGCCGGCTGTCAGGCGAATCAGGATCGGTCTTCACTAAAATAATGGAGCGATATTTGCTCCATTATTTATTTTCAATGCTTCCGAAGACAACGCACCCGAATGCGCGAGCCGTCTGCCGCACGCTCTGGCAGTTAAAGGTTTAAAGCATTTTATTTGCCGTGTCATTAATAAAAAGTCAGATGTTATAGTCCGCTGTTTATATCGTTAATCCCTTTTTTTTGGTGATATTCTTATTGTCCTTCCGGATTGAATGAATCAGGGAAAGCGGCCAGGCAGCATTATCTCCCACTGTCGCTCACAGAAAATAAACCTGAATTTAACCGACTGTTAATTTCAGATGTGAATATTCACGTTTCATTTTGAAAGAGGCAGTCGTCTCCCTGTGCGGCAGAGTGAGACCGGTATCACGGGTAAATATCCTGTGATATTCAGGCGTGTGATTGAAAAGTTATTCTATATCAGTGATATGGCGTTAAAATAATCTGAAAAAATAAAAGCTGGCACGCTATCTGCAATTACTGCTCCGGAAACCCACATGGAGCAGGTTATATGCGTTATAAAATTCTACTTCCACAGGAAATTATGCAGGAAGGACGGGAATATCTGGAAAGTCGTGGCTATGAACTCATTACGGGTTCAGGCATGGAAGAGGACGATATTATCCGGGATATTCCTGACTGCGATGGCATTATCGTTCGGCTCTCAAAAATGTCGGCGCGCGTGTTCGAGGCGGCCAGCAAGCTTAAGGTCGTTGCCCGCCACGGCGCAGGCTATGACACGGTGGATTTGCAGGCTGCCAGACGTCACGGCGTGACCGTCCTCAACGCGCCTCTGGCCAACAGCATGTCAGTGGCCGAACTGGCGATCTTCTTCATGCTGCACTGCTCGCGCAATTTCACGCTGGTCAGGCAGACGATGCTGGAGGATTACTACCACGCAAAACTCCGGACGCCAAAAGTTGAACTGGACGGCAAAACGCTGGGGCTGATTGGCTTCGGGAATATTGGTTCACGTGTGGCCCTGAAAGCCCTGCACGGCTTCAATATGAAAGTCATTGCTTATGATCCCTATAAAACGGCTGAGCAGATGCCGGAAGGGGTCGAATTAACGCAGGACTTTAACCGGATATTTAAAGAGAGCGATTTTGTTTCGCTGCACTGCCCGGCAACAGAGGAAACGTTCGATTTTATTGGCGAGAAAGAGTTTTCGCTGATGAAGCCAACGGCTTACTTCATTAATACCGCGCGCGGCAAGCTGGTTGATGAAAAGGCGCTTTACCATGCGCTTTCCACGTCACGCATTGCGGGCGCTGGTCTGGATGTCCTGAAAAAAGAGCCGTTCGATCCGGCCGACCCCATTTTTGCACTGAGCAACGTGGTTATTGCGCCTCATATCGGTGCTGCGACGCAGGAAGCGACCGACCGCGCATCGCTGCATTCCGCCATCGGGATTGATGAAGTGTTATCGGGTAAAAAACCATCCTGGCCGGTGCCGGGCTTTTAAGGAGAAAAGTATGGCTATTGGCAATCGTATTTTTATTCAGCGTCCCGCAGGCGATCCGGCGTTACTTAAATCTTATCAGCACCTGCCGACGGCAAATATTGCAGACACCATGAACCGCATTGCGGTCCTTGGTAACGGGATCCGACGCGTCTCGTCACCCGCGAAACCGATTATGGCGGGTTATGCGATTACGGTGAAAGTCCGGGCCGGCGACAATCTGATGCTGCACGCGGCGCTGGATATGGCCACGGAAAACGATGTCATCGTCGTCTCTAACGAAGGCGATCGCTCTCGTGCGCTGATGGGCGAGATCATGATCGCTTACGCCCACTACACCCGGAAAATCGCCGGTATCGTGCTGGATGGCCCGGTGCGGGACATTGACGCGCTGTCGGTTCTGGATTTCCCGATTTTTGCCACCGGTTCTAACCCGGCAGGTCCGTTTAAAGAGGGACCGGGAGAGGTCAACACGCCGATTGCCGTCGGCGGCGTGGCGGTCCGGCCCGGCGATCTGATCGTGGGCGATGCGGATGGCGTCATTGCGGTACCCCTCGGTGACGCCGCGGCGCTGCTCGATGAAGCAACCCGCTATGCCAGCTTCGATGCAGGAAAGGTCGAGGCGGCGAAGAACGGCACTGCTAACCGCGCATGGGTAAGACAATCGCTGGATGAAAAAGGCGTTGAGTTCATCGACGGCATCTGCCCCTGAATCGCAATAATAAGGACAGGCCGCGCGCTGACCCCGGCGCGCGGCTGCAAATACAGGTAATGTAATTATGCTTTATCTTAAACTCTTACCCATCACCTTCTTTCCCGTTCTGTTCTGGATCATCCCTCACCCGGAGGCGCTCACAGCCCAGACATGGCATATTGTCGGCATCTATCTGGCGATGCTGTGTGGCCTGGTGCTGCGGCCCTTTACCGACGCCGTAATAATGCTGATTATTCTGGGCTTTGCCTCGCTGGTGATCGAGCCGGTTTCACTGTTCGCCGGATTCGGCAGCCCGATGGTGTGGTTTATTATCAGCGCATTCATCATCTGCAAAGCCTTTGTGATCACCGGTCTCGGTAAACGCATCGCCTATCTGCTGCTGAAGCGCTACGGCAAAAATACCCTGACGCTGGGCTACCTGATGATGGTCACCGACACGGTTCTGGCACCCGCCACCGGGTCTAACATGTCGCGCTCGGGCGGTATCACCTTTCCCATTTTCCGTAATATTGCCGAAGCCCTGGGCTCAACACCGGAGAACGGCAGCCGCAGAATTGGCGCCTATCTCACGATTCTGATGTATGTCGTGTCGATGGGCACTTCCAGCCTGTTCCTGACCGGAATGGCGACGAACTCTATTACCGTCTCGCTGGCGAATGAGATCATGCACGTCAATCTGAGCTGGATGGTCTGGTTTAAAGCGGCCGTTCTGCCTGCCGGGCTGGTGCTGCTGTCAGCGCCCTGGATCCTCTATAAACTCTATGCGCCAGAGTTAAAGAGCATCGATAACGTCAATGAGATCGCGCAGAAGGGATTGCATGCGCTTGGCCCGGTCAAACGCGAAGAGAAACTGCTGATCGTCTTCTTTGTGCTGGGTATTCTGGGCTGGATGACGGGATCGGTGACCGGGATTGCCTTTATTCCGGTAGGCCTGGCCTTTCTGGCCTCTCTGTTGCTTTTCAGGGTGCTGAGCTGGAACGACGTCGTCAGCGAGAAATCGGCCTGGCAGACGTTTGTCTGGTATGGCGCCTTTTACGGCTGCGCCGTGGCGCTCTCAAAAGGGGGGTTCTATCTCTATCTGGTCGGCGTCATCAAGAACTACCTGGATCTCTCGCAGCTCAGTGAAATCAGCGCCATCGGCGTACTGATTTTTATCAGTCTCGCGGTGCGCTACTTCTTCGTCTCGAACTCTGCCTTTGTGGTCTCCTTCTATCCGGTCCTGTTTACGCTCGGAATGACGACGCAGGCTCATCCCATGTATATCGCGCTGTCGCTGGCCTTTTCCGCAGGTTACGGCGCGCTCCTGACGCATTACGGCAACGGCGCGGGCGTCTTCACGTTCTCAAGCGGATATGTTCCGCAGAAAACCTTCTGGCTGCTGGGTTCGATCATGGTGCTGATTAACGTACTGGTCTACTTCCTGATCGGGATCCCCTACTGGAAAATGATCGGCATTGGATAAGGGAAATGACGAAATGAAACTGGATATTCTGATTAAAAACGGGCAGGTCGCCGATCCCGATAGCGCAGGCTTGATGAACAGGAACATCGGGGTGGCGGGTAACCGCATCGTCGCTATGCAGGCGACCGAAGCGCCGCAGGCGGAAACCGTTATCGATGCGGCAGGCTGCATTGTGTTACCCGGCCTGATTGACTTCCACACCCACGTTTTTCACGGCGGATCGGCCATCAGTGTGAATCCGGACGTCATCTGCCTGCCCAACGGCGTGACGTCGGTCGTCGATGCGGGCAGCAGCGGGTGGGTTAACTACCGGTTATTTCGCAACAGCGTGATCAGCACGGCGCAGACGCGCATCAGAAGTTACCTGAACGTGGTGAACGTGGGTCTTTCGACACTGGGCGGCGGGCCGACAGGGTATCTGGAAAACAGTAACCCTGCGAATTTTAATGAAGAGAAGATGGGCCAGGTTCTGGATGAGCATCGCGACACGATTCTGGGACTCAAACTGCGGTACAGCCAGGAGATTGCCCGTGGACGCAACTTCAGCGGCGATCCCTTGCTTGCCACCGCTGCGCTGGCCCGGAAGCTGAACACGACGCTGTGTGTGCATGTCACCGACGCGCGTCTGCCAGCCAGCGAACTCATCCATCATTTCCGGCGTGACGATATCTATGCGCACTGTTTCCACGGTACCGGCCATACCCTTCTTCAGGAAAACGGCGATCTCTTCCCGGAAATTGTCGCGGCCAGGCAGCGCGGGGTGGTGTTCGATTGCTCTAACGGCGTGGCGCACTTTGATTTCAGCGTGGCCCGTCGCGCCCTTGAGCAGGGATTTACTCCCGATATTATCAGCACGGACCTGACCCTGCGTAATAGTCTGCGCACCGACAGGGTTTATAGTCTGCCTTTTATCATGTCCAAATATCTGAACATGGGCATGTCATTCTTCGACGTGATATGCACAGTCACCCGCACGCCCGCGCGCCTGATGAAAATGCAGGGGCAGATCGGCACGCTGGCGCCCGGTGCGTTTGCCGATATCGCCATTGTGAAGATACGCAGGGAGAAGATCGTGTTTGAAGACACCCGCGGGGAGCAGCTTGTCGGGGATCACTATATCGACAACTGTGCGACGATCAGTAACGGGCAGATAGTCTACCGACGGCAGCGGTTTTAATCCGCACCGCCAGACAAAAAAATGCCTGCCCGTGCAGGCATTTTCGCTTCACCATGAGGCAGTGGTTCTGCGTGGACAGAGCATATTTTCAGGGACAGGGACGGATCTGAATGATGAACAATAACGAGATCGCGATTCTTTCGGTGTCAAAAACCATCACGCAGCGCATCTCCAACGTGCTGATTGAGAAGAAGATTGATATTCCGGTCTACGAATATCCCTGCTTCGAGGTGGTTGAAAAAGCGCAGCAGCTGATCCAGAGCGGAACCCGGGTGCTCATCAGCCGGGGCGGCACAGCGGCACTTCTGCGGAACAGCCTGAACATTCCGGTCGTCGAAATTGCGCATGACCTGCACGGTATCTCGCGCATTCTGCAGGAAGCGCGCAAACAGTCGCAGAAGATTGCCGCAGTGGGCTTCCCACAGTTCTGCCATGTGCTGCGCCAGTACCAGAATATGACGCATGAAGAGTTCAAGATCTGCCAGGTTTATAACCACTACGACATCGACTATGTCGTCAAAAATCTGGCGGACAGCGATTACGATCTGGTTATCGGCGGCCTGACGGTAGCCGAGATGGCCCGAAAGTATGATCTGAACGTCATCATGGGTGATACCGATAATATCGCTATCGAACAGGCGCTGGATGTCGCCGCCAGCATGCTGAAATATCTCAACAGCGAGAGTACAAAACTGGCGATGGCCTGGTCAGCGCTGAATCAGGCCCGAGAAGGGATGATGTGGCTCGACCAGTCGGGTGAAGTCATCAATATCAACGCGCCGGGCTTATCGCTGTTCCAGTGCGATGTCGGGGAGAAGATCCTTAAAAATGAGGCCTTCAAGCCGCTTTTCAGCAGCATCATCAACGAGGTGGACGTTCCCCAGGAGCTGATTGAGATTAACGGAGAGTTTGTTCACCTGACCGTTAAGCACTTCCCCGGCCAGCACAGTTTTTACACGCTCATGTCCGGTGTCAGGGCAGGGCAGACGGAAGAATATGGCTCCCCGGCAGCCCGAAAAAATCCGGGCTCTCACTTCACCACCCTTTACACTTTCTCAGACATCATTGGCCGTTCGCCTGCCATTGAATCCGCCATCGGACAGGCCAGACTCTATGCGGCTCATGATCTGCCGGTGAATATTTTGGGCGAGACCGGTACCGGCAAAGAGCTGTTTGCGCAAAGTATTCATCGTGCCAGCTCACGCAGCAGCGGGCCGTTTATCGCTATCAACTGCGCCGCGATCCCGGAGACGCTGCTGGAAAGCGAACTATTCGGCTATGCCGACGGCGCCTTTACGCATGCGCGCCGGGGCGGAAAGCCCGGCATTTTCGAGATGGCGGCCAACGGCACGGTTTTCATCGATGAAATCAGCGAGGCGCCGCTCATGGTGCAGATCAAACTGCTGCGCGTTCTGCAGGAGAAGCGGTTCAGCCGGTTAGGCGGAGAGACACTAATCAGCACCCGCTTTCGCCTGATAACCGCCAGCAATAAAGATCTCCGTACGCTGGTGGCGGCGGGCACGTTTCGTCAGGATCTCTGGTATCGCATCAATGTCCTTGAGTTACATCTGCCTGCGCTGAAAGATCGTCACGGAGACATCCTGCTGATCATCGCCTCACTGCTGGCGAAGCAGAACAAAACACTCACCTTTACCGATGAGGCGATCGCGCTCCTCAATCGCCATGCCTGGCCAGGGAATGTCCGCGAACTCAGCACCGTGATTTCCCGCCTGATTGTGCTGCACAAAACCTGTGACGTGGATGCCGCTGTGCTGCACTCGCTCTGCCACCTCGACTGTATCGCCCGCGAGCCTGACGCCTGCTCTCTTAGCGTGGACGATGAGGTGGATTTACTCAGCAGGCAGGAGCGGAAACTGATTACCGCCGTGATAGAAAAGACCGCGGGCGATCGCGCCAGGGCGGCCGTGATGCTGGGTATCAGCCCGACCACGCTATGGCGCAAAATGAAACGCTATGGCGTCGGCAGTGCCTGACGGTCCCGGCCCGTCAGGCCGGGCAGCGGCACGAACCGGCGATCCCTGCGGTTATTATCGTTCATAACGGCAGTGAAATCGCTTTCTGTTTTTGCCTTTGACCCGGGCATCAGCTGTTACACTCAGATTAATCTCAATACGGGTCCCGACTTTAATGTTTCGTGAAAAAATCCGTCTTCGCTCACTGCTGACTTTACTCTCTATTGGCGGGGTTATACTGACCTCGGGTCTGCTGCTGGGCGCGCTGCTGCTGTTTCAGAAGGCCAACATCGAAGAGAGCCTGCTGGAAGGCAACATTGCGTATGCCAGTAAACTGGCAGATACCACCGATCGCTACCTGGCGACAGCACAGCGTGAACTGGCGTGGAGCGCCACCCAGATCAGGGGGCTCAGCGACACGCAACTGCTGAAAGCGGAAACCGAGCGGCTGCGGATGCAGTCGGGCATTTTCAACTCGGTGCTGGTGGTCAACAGTCATGCCATCGTGACCGCCATCTCCCCCGAAAGCCTGAATCTGAAGGGGGTCAGACTCGATTCACCCGCCAGTCAGCAGGCCATTACGACGCAAAAGCCCTTTATTTCCAATCCTTTTACTTCGGCCTCCGGAAATTATGTGGTGTTCCTGTCTCAGCCGCTCTTCAGCCCGGAAGGGCATTATCTTGGCTATGTGGGCGGGACGATCTACCTCAAAAAACACAGCATACTGAGTGAGATCCTGAGCCAGCATTTCTATACCAAAGGGTCGACAGTCAGCGTGGTCAGCAATGACGGGCTGGTTATTTTCAGTCACGATCCGGCGCGCGTGGGCACAAAGATGCCCCTCAGCCCGGCGCTTCAGAAGCAGCTCGCATCGACCGAGAACGGCCATTTCACGCTGGAACGAGACGGACGGGACTTTCTGACCGGTTACGGAACGCTGCGCAGCACGGGCTGGAACATCTTTGTCACCGGCTCCTCTGAAACGGTCAGAACGATTCAGATCAAGTCAGCCGAGAATGCCCTCTGGTTCATTCTGATCATCATCGCTCTGACAGCAGCGATTATTGCGTCACTTGCCGGGCGAATCGCTTTACCCCTCGAAAAGCTGGCGGACCAGGTTCGCAACGAGGGCAATGACCCGCAGAGCGGAGCTCTCTCGGCGGTGAAAACCTGGTATTACGAGGCCGATCGGCTGAAAGAGGCCGCGCAGGAGTACCGCTATATCGTTGCCCGGCGTCTGGCGGCGCTGAATAACGAGGCGATGACCGATCCGCTGACGGGCTTGTGCAACCGGCGCGGTTTTACGGCGCTGGCGACAGCCTCAGACAGCCAGCATGAGCAGTGCGTGATCGCGATTGATATTGACCATTTTAAAAAGATTAACGATCTCTACGGGCATGATGCCGGCGATGCAGCACTGGTCAGGCTGGCTTCGTTACTGCGTCAGGCCTGTCGCACAGGCGATGTTGTCAGCCGGTTCGGCGGCGAGGAGTTTATTCTTTTGCTGCCACACACCACCTTAGCTGACGCCGCCAGTATCGCGGAGCGTATCCGTGAAACCGTCAGCGCCACGACCTTTCCGTTTGCCGGCACAATGACGATCTCTGCTGGGGTCGCCTCGCTGACAGAGAAGGGGAGTGACCGTGAATCTCTGATACGGCGTGCCGATGAAGCGCTCTACAAGGCCAAAGCCGCCGGACGCAACAGGGTGATAATGGCGAGGCCTGAAGGGTTCATCGCCTTTGCCCCGGCCTGATAACGCTTCAGGGGATGAGGGGGCTCAGCACTTGCTGCGAAGTCGCCAGCCGAGCCACTCATCCAGCGCCATTTCCGGCAACGGTCGGGCATAGAAAAAGCCCTGCGCCTGATCGCAGCCAAACTCGGTCAGTGCCGTTTCGGTTTCCGCATTCTCCACGCCTTCGGCCAGCACTGTGTAATCCAGATCCTTGAGCATAGCGATTATGCTGCGGGCAATAACGCGCGAAGCAGTATCCGATGAAATCTCGCTGATCAGCGAGCGGTCGAGCTTGATCACGTCCAGCGGCATGCGTCGCAGATAGCTGATGTTACTGTAGCCCGTACCGAAATCATCCAGCGAAATTCCGAAGCCACGCAGTTTCAGCATCTCAAGCCCCTGCATCGCCGCCGGGCTTTCCAGGATCCGTTCGGTCTCCAGACACTCAATGCCCAGCAGCGAAACCGGCAGCTTCGCTCTGATCATCTGATCCTCCAGTTGGTCGGCAAAACCGTCGCGGGAAAAATCGCTGCTGCTGACGTTAATGGTGACCGGCAGCTGAATATAACTGTCGCGCAGTCGTGCGAGGCGGGTGATAGCCTGATCGGTCACCCAGGCTGTCAGCTCGCTGAGCAGTTCGGTTTGTCCGGCAAAAGGCAGAAACTGCGCCGGTGAGAGTTCGCCGTGCTGGGGATGCTTCCAGCGGATAAGCGCTTCCAGGCCGATGGGCTTGCCGCTGTGCAGACAGATTTTAGGCTGATAGGCGAGCCATAGCCCTTTATTCTGGCGGATGGCTGCGGCCAGATCATGCATCAGGGTGAAATCCTGGGTGTGGCGGGTATCGGTATCCTTGCTGAAAAGCATGGAGGGAACGTCACGGGTAATCGCCTCATGCAGGGCGCTGACGGCACGTCGCAGGATCTCCTGCGGCGGCAGTTCCCCGGTGTTGAACCCGGCTTCCCCGGTGTGAGTCACCAGCGCTACCGACAGTCCGTCGCCGAGATCGGCGCTGATCCCCGTCAGCTTATCTGCCACCCAGCTGGCCGTCATCCTGCTCTCCTGACGTGTCAGCAGCGCAAAACGCCCGGTTGCCACCGTGTAGAGCATTTCACCCGGCGCGGGCCGCAGACGCAGCGGCAGCAGGGTGGCAACATCTTTCAGCAGGCTTTCAACCGGGCCCATTCCCATCGAGCGCGCAAGCTCATAGGCGCGCGGCATATCGATGCAGTCAATCAGAACCAGCCGCCGTGGCGTGGTGTCGCCGGAGGCGGCCAGAAACTGCAGATCGCGGATCAGACGCTGACGGTTAGGCAGGCCCGTAACCGGATCGGCAAAGCCCGCCGAATACCAGGCTTCCAGAAAAGACATTACCAGCGCCGCCAGCATGGTGAGCATCGCCACCTGCTCGCTACCGAAGCGATGAGGTGCCACGTCGGTGACGCACAACGTTCCCAGAATGAGGCCGGTGCTGCTCTTCAGCGGCACGCCGGCATAGAAGCGAATAAACGGCGCGCCCAGGATCAGCGGATGTTCCGCAAAGCGTGCGTCCTGCAGCGTATCAGGCACCACCACGATACTGTCACTGTCTACGGCGTGACGGCAGAGCGAATCCTGACGGGAAGAGTGCGTCAGCGTGAAATTATGCGCTGCCCTGACGTACTGCATCTCATCATCCAGCACGGAGATAAAACTCCCCGGAATAGCGAGCGCCTGGCTGGCCAGCCGGACAAACTGCCGCAAAACCTGGTCACGGCTTTCGTCGTAACTCAACAGCGCATTCAGCGTGCGCGCGCGGCAATCGTCGTCGCCGCCTGAACATGTAAGCATGGATCCCTCCGCACCGTCTGGTTACGGAGCGAAATTAAACAGATAAATTTAATGATATAGCGTGATCACTACAGGCAATTTCTTAAAAAGGGAATAGCCCTGACAGTTTATTTTTTTAGTTCACTGCGCGCCACTCCTGACCAGGATAGCAGGGCTTTTTTCTTTAACGAAATATTTTATTAATCACGATTCTATTATTTTGTCGTCAGAAACTTTTAATTTCTGAAATACCCTGCCAGGATAGAAAGCATAAAAATAGTGCGCTATATAATAACGCATTAAAGTAGATGACAAAACTCATTATTGCCTTTTTTAACTACACCAAAACAACATCAGGGAAACCCTCATGAATTCACTCAGGCATTTCACCATCCGCCGCGTTGTGCTGTGGATGATGATCGTATCCGTCGGCGTGATCGCGCTGGCGGGCGGCTACAGCAACCAGGTCGTGCGCGATATCTTTCGCCAGACGGAACGCGCCGACCTCCTGTCGCAGCAACTGAGCGTGCTGGCGCAGAGTGCTCTCGTTATGCAGAGCGGCCGCCCGGCCGAGAAAGATGCGCTCATTGCCGCGATGCCGGCCGGCCCTGAATGGGATGGTCTGCGTACAACCCTCCTGGCTGCCCCTGCAGACTTCCCGTCCGCTGCCCGCGAACAGCTTAATCAGCTGACGCAGCAGCTGGCACAAAGTCAGGCTCCGCTCAGGGCTGACCGCCGTAAGCTGGAAGGCGCACTGCTGTCCGCGCTGCTGATGTCCGTGGCATTGCTGCTGTTCTGTGACCGCTATCTGGTGGTTCATCTGGTGCGTCCGGTAGGTAAGATCCGCGCGCACCTGAAAGTAATCGCGGACGGCGATCTGACCCGTGAACCTGAAGATCTGGGGCGCAACTGCGTTGGTCAACTGGTGCCGCTGGTGAAAGAGATGCAGCACAGTCTGCTGGAAACGGTCAGTGCCATTCACGATAACGCGGCGATTCTTCATCGCGAAGCGGGTGACATTGCCGCAGGCAATGCGGACCTCTCTGACCGGACTTCGACCCAGGCTGCGGCGCTGGAGCAGACGGCGGCCAGCATGGAGGAGATCACCGTCACCGTACGCAATAACGCGCAGAACGCCCGCGAGGCGCGGGAACTGGCCGTCAGCACCACGGATACCACCCGCGAGGGTGTGGCGCTGGTCCGGACAGTCGCGACGGCTATTGCCAGCATCGCGCAGGGCTCAGAAAAAATTCGCCAGTTCACCGCCACCATCAACGGCATTGCGTTTCAGACCAATATCCTGGCGCTGAACGCCGCCGTCGAAGCGGCCCGTGCGGGTGAGCAGGGCCGCGGTTTTGCGGTGGTTGCCAGCGAGGTCCGTTCACTGGCGCAGCGCAGCGCGGCCGCCTCTAAAGAGATTGAAGAGCTGATTACCGAAACGGTCGCGCGTGTCGATGACGGCAGGCGTGCGGCCGAGAGCGCAGGGACCACGATGGAAGCGGTGCTGCGTGGCGTCGGCGGTGTTAACGAGCGCATCGGACAGATTGCGCTGGCATCGGATGAGCAGAGCAAGGGGATTGCCCAGGTGACGGTGGCCGTGGCTGAACTGGACCGCGTGACCCAGCAGAATGCGACGCTGGTTCAGCAGGTTTCTGCAACGGCTGGCAGCCTCAGTGGACAGACCGAAACGCTGGGAAGCGTGATTACGCGTTTTACCCTGCCACAGCAGCCTGCTTCTGCGGTCAGCAGGCCCGCAGCGCCCGTGGAGCAGCCGGGTGGCTGGGCCGCTTTCAGTCAGGCCTAGCCTGAACGCCCTCTCATTAAGTCCGGGCTGGCCGTATATGTATTAATCGCGGCCAGCTTTCCGGCTTATTTTAAAGATGAATAAATGCATCATTTATTTTAAGTGTTATTGACGCCGATCATCGCAAAGCCATTTTAGCGATTCAGAATGAAAATAATGATTCAAGCCGGGCAGGAATTGTCCGATGAGAACGGAAAATATAATTTCACTTAATTCCAGCACGTTTGCTGATTTTTTACGCTTTCCTGACGCGAAAAATACCCGGGATTTAAAACTTAACTCAAATTTATGTGTTGGCTGCAGGCAGATCCTTCTGCCCGGCCATCGGATCGGGGCACCGTATGCGGAGCGTTCATATGAGAAATCAGATTTTTCAGCAGCCCGTCGTTGTGCAGCACAACGTGCGTGAACTGCGTAAGGCAGCCGGACTCTCACAGGAGATTGCGGCAGAGCGGTTTGATCTCAGCCAGCGGGTCTGGCAGACCAAAGAAGCATCGAAAAATCCTGCGCTGCTCAGCCAGGGGGAATATGAGCTGCTGATGCTGCTGGCCGGAGAGCATCCCTACTATGAGCTGGTCCCGAGACCGAAAAAGTAGGATCGTCAGCCTCTGTTTTCGCTGAAGTAAAGTTATGTCAGGCCGATATATAGCTAAACGAAGCGCATTATCCCGCTCGTCTGATATGCCCCGGCCGGTTCTGGCTGGCGCGGTCCGCAAACAGGCGCTGCTGCGTCGCGACCTCTCAGCCGGGCAGAACGTGTTAACTGGCGTCCGCTTCTGGCGGCACCAGCTTTATCGGGCTCTGTGCGGCAATCTGTTGCTGCCGGGCTCACTGACGGGCCTTTCTTCCGGCAGCGGGTCGGCAGCGCAATCTGTCCGTCCTGTCTGATTGAACGTGTCCTCTTTATGCTGTGTCATGCCGGCCACAGCAGATAACATCAGAGGGGAGATGACGTTGAAACGTCCCGTTTATCATGATGCCGAGGCCGCTCGCCTCGACGCACTCAAACAGTATCATCTGATGGATACACCGCCGACCGATGCGCTGGACCGGCTCACCACGCTGGCCGCACGCCTGTTTAAGGTGCCGGTCGCCTTTGTGTCGCTGATTGATGAGAAGCGGCAATTCTTCGCCTCCCGCTACGGTCTGAATATCTCCGGCACCGCGCGTAACGTCGCCTTCTGCAATCATACGCTGGCGAAAGGCGACATCCTCTGTGTGCCCGATACGCTGAAGGATCCGCGCTTTTGCGACAGTCCGCTGGTGCATGGCTATCCCTTTATCCGCTTTTACGCCGGGATCCCGCTCTCAACCCCCGATGGTCATCACATTGGCACCGTCTGCCTGACCGACAGCCATCCGCGTGAGCCGCTGACGGCGGAGGATCGGCAGCATCTGGCCGACATCGCCGCCCTGGTGATGGATCGCATGGAGATGCACCGTCTGGAATTGCTGCGTTACACCAGCCAGCAGCGGCTTCAGGCGATTTCATCGACCTCGCCTGACGCCATTGTCTGCACCGACCTGCGGCGCGGCATCATCTTCTGGAATCCGGCCGCGACGGCGCTGTTTGGCTACACCGCCGAAGAGATGCGGGGCCAGTATGTCAGCGAGCTGATTCCGGCGCGCTGCCAGACCGATTATCGCACCGAACTGGCTCGTATCACCGCGGATGATGCGGCAATCTCTCTGCCGCGCTCGTTACAGATCTGGGGCGTGACCCGGAACGGTCGCGAATTTCCGGCCGAGGTCTCTTTTTCCGGCTGGTGTGAAGAGGGCGAGCGGCTGGTGGGAATGATTATCCGTGATGTCACGGCCCGCTATGAGAGTGAAGCGCGACTCTGTGAACTGGCCTCGCTGGATATGCTGACGCGACTCGCCAGCCGCAGCGCCTTTATGGAGCAGGTGGCTCAGCTGACCAAAGCGGGCGTGCCCTATACGCTACTGATGACCGACCTCGATGGCTTCAAGGAGGTCAATGACACGCTGGGACATGCCGCCGGGGATGCGCTGCTGTGTCACGTCGCCGAACAGATCCGGGCGGTCTGTACCAGCGCCGTAACGGCTGCGCGTCTGGGCGGTGATGAATTTGTGATCCTGCTGGCGGGTGGCAGCGCCGAAGCGGCAATCATGGCGGAAAAACTGATTGCGGCCGTGCAGACGCCGTTCCGTTATCACGATTCACCCGTTGTGGTGGGAGCCAGCACCGGGATCGCCTCTTATCCTGAGCATGGCCGCGATCCCTCTTCGGTGATGTCTGCCGCGGACCTGGCGCTCTATCGCGCCAAGGCTTCGGGCAAAGGGTGCAGCATTCTGTTTATGCCCGCATTCCGGGATGCCGAACAGCAGCGTCGTCGCTTTGAGCGCGAACTGGAAACGGCGGTACGGCAGCAGCAGTTCACGCTTTATTATCAGCCCCGCTACGACGTGGAAAGCGGCAGACTCGTGGGCTGCGAGACCCTGGTGCGCTGGCAGCATCCGACGCGCGGCTTGCTGTTGCCCGCGGAGTTCATCGGTATGCTGGTGAAGAGTCCGCTTTCCGTCACGCTCGGGGAGTGGATTATCCGCAGTGCGCTGGCTCAGGTCCGGCAGTGGCAGGTGCGTTTTCCCGCGCTTCGCGTCAGCATCAACCTGTTTCCGCGTCAGCTGACCGGACAGACGCTGGAAGCGGTGATCCGTGAAAGCGCCGGAGGCGATGCCGGTTTCGTCGAGCTGGAGGTGGATGAGCCGCTGCTGGCGGTGCTGGTGCAGGATATGCCCGCGCAGGTGGAGGCCGTGCGCCGGACGGGCGCCTCCTTTGTTATCGATCACTACGGTCGGACGCTGGGGGCGCTTAATCTGCTGCGCTACAGCTTTGTGTCGGGCTTCAAGATCGATAAGTCGCTGACGCTGGAACTGGATTCCAGTATGCGGGTGCGGATGATGTTTCGCGCCATGACCGCGCTGGGGAAAAGCCTGGGCATTCAGGTCGCGGCAGAAGGCGTGGAGGAGAAAGATCAGATCGCTTTTGTCACGACAGCCGGATGCAACGTGATGCAGGGAAATGGGTTATGTCAGCCACTCACGCCAGAGGACTTTGAGGCGATGCTGGATCAGAAAGCCCCTGTGCTGCCTGCTGTCAGCGGTTACGGCGTCACGCCACGCTGACCGGTTCGTCCTGTACGGCGGCGCGCTGGCCACTCATCAGCGTGCTGCTGGCCGGTATTCCTCTTTCAGCAAGCCGAAGATCCAGTCATCCTGCCATCTGCCGTCGAGAAAAAAGTTCTGCCGTAAGGTGCCTTCCTGAATAAAACCGGCCGACAGCAGGGTCCGGCATGATGCCGCGTTACCCGCCGTGACGGTGGCGACCATTTTACGGTAATTCTGCTGCTCAAAGCAGAAGGCGATCGTGGCCCGCAGCGACTCGCTGCCTTAGCCTTTTCCCTGCGCCTCTGCGGCCAGCAGAAAACCCGCCTCAGCTATCCCGTCTCCGCGATCGATAAACCCGCACAGGCCCACCGGAAGCCCGGAGGTTTTCTCCTCAATCACCAGACACAGCCAGTGCGGACAGCCCCTGTACCAGGCGGGCAGCCGCACATCAAAAGAGTGTGTTCTGATCTCTTCGGCGCTGCGCGGGTCGCTGATGTATTGCATCACCGATCGGTCCTGACTGACTGCCAGATAGAAAGGCCAGTCCTGCTGACGCAGCGGACGGTAGGTGAGGCGCGGTGAAGTGACCTGCGGCTCAGATTCTGGCGATGCGTCCCTAGACATGCGGTCACTTCCTGCGGATCAGTTGAGTCAGACGATGCGGCAAAAATAGCACAGTGTCGCCGACGGGCGTGAAGCGATCGCGTCACGTTGCGAGACATCCCGCAACAGAGGACATTTTTCTGTCTCCGTGTTCGCCTGAATAAACTGGCGCAGGGCTGCGTTCGTGACAGCGCTGGCAGGTCATCTTCCCGCTTCGTTGCTACGCTTAGCCGATTGCTGACGTTAACGCTGATGAGGGTAACCCAATGGATTTGAGATCGTTTGAAGCTGCCGCCTGGACGGAACTCATGGACGCGGCCGCCGATCCGCACGCCGGATTCCGGTATGTGACGCTCTGCACGGCCGATACCGCGCAGCGGCCTCAGGCGCGGATCGTAGTTCTGCGCGAATGCGATGATGCGCGCCGGAGGCTGACATTTCATACCGATGTCCGCAGCCCGAAATGGCAGGAGATGGCAGCAAATCCTCAGGTGACCGTGCTGGGATATTGCCATGAGCGTCGACTGCAACTGCGCCTGGCCGGGCAGGTTCACTGTTATGCGGCAGGCAGTGAGATTGCCCGGCGCATCTGGCGTGCGCTGCCGTCGCATACCCGGCAGACATACCACGGTGGACCGCCGGGCGAGGTGCGGGCAACTGCGTCTCTCACAGATGAATCGACGGAACCGGAAGCCGGAGAATCCCGCTTCGGCGTGGTGATCGTGCAGGTCGTTTCGCTGGACGCTTATCAGCTCCAGCGGAACGACAACCAGCGCGCGCTGTTCCGCTATGCGGCTGACGGAGTATTGCAGGCAAGCGAATGGATCAACCCGTGAGATGGTCTGCGCGAGGGGAGTCGCGCTGACGGGCGGTGATTTTCTGACTACTTATCGAAGAAACTGCCGCCTGCTCACGGTGAAAAGGCGGAGCAGGCCAGTGTCCTGGCGGGGATCGTAAAAATTGTTATCTGGGACTTCACATCTGCAAGGGATATGTTCAGGTTAAAATTTATCCTGTAATCAACCTCAGCCCATACCTGATACGGACAAGTATTCTGAGAAACATGAACGCAGGGGAATCCACTATGAGCATCGTATCTATTGTCAGGAAGGGTAATCACCGTGCTATTCGTCTGCCCCGCGATCTGGATTTTGAGGGAGTCAGCATCCTGGCGATTATCCGGGGAGGGGACAGTATCATTCTGCATCCGGTTCGCCCGACATGGACCTTGCTCGAATTTGAGAGGGCCGAACCAGTCTTTATGACAGTACGTGAGGATGTAGTGATAAAGGACGATCCGACCTGTGAAAAACGTCTGGATGTTCGACACATGTATCAGTTCGTTCATCATGCGCGAGCAGCCTGACGCTCTGCTCAGACGCCTGGAGCAGGCAGTCTTTCGTAATCAGCGTATTTGTTGTCTTTGCCATTACCTACTCTGAAATGCGCTTCGGTGCCACCGGCCCGAAGGCCTCTCCGCATCATACTCCATTGGTTGACGCGTTTTGTGCCCGACTTTATGCCATCCTGCCCTGGGATCATGCTGCATTAGAGGCGATCACAAACATTCGTGTCGCGCTGCAGCTTGCCGCAGCGCTTATCGAGCCAAACGACATGGCCATTGCCGGTCATGCCATCGCTGCTGGTGGTGCCGTACTGGTAACAAACACTGTTCGGGAATTTGAGCGAATGCCTGGCCTGATGCTGGAGGCTTGGGCAAATCAAGCCTATGAGTAACAGTTTGGTGTGAAACCACTTCCATCGGGTCGTCGCGGTAACATACAGATTTGGCAATCTCTGTTGAATTTGTTGGTACACATGCCAGGTACAGCAGCCAAGTCGCCGGAATGATGGCGATATGAGGCTTGAGTCAGTCAAACCTGTTCACAATAAAGCAGATTATCAGGCAGCGCGGGCGGCTGTTTCTCCCTTGTTCAACAATGAGCACTCACTCAAGTGAAGCGGGGGATTTACGGACGTGGCTCTGCCTTTTGAACAACATGAGCAGGAAGATTCGCCGATCGAGGCATCCGATCCGGCAACGGCGATCAAATTTTGCATGAAGCAGCCGAGGCTGGCTGCAAGAGAGCCGCTAGCGGCGACTGAACAGCCTGATTGCGTTTATGACGTGCTGCCCAAAGGGCGCGAGCTGCCCTTGCAATGATCCGGACTCTCCATGTGGCGGGTGCGTGAACCTGTCAGATTACCGGTTACGGGTCCAGTCAGTGTATATCTCCTGACTTATGAGGTGAGTGCCGGTTAATGCGGCATTGCCCGCCTCTCCCCCCATCAAACACCCCCTCCGCGTTGTACATCCCGGGATCCCTGACTACCCTTGCCTGGGTGCCGAGGCCGGATCGGGCCGCATCGCCTGAACACCCAATCGGCCATCACCACTTTCAGCAACTATCGGCAGGCGGCTCTTAGCCTGCCGGAGATGATCAAGCAGGGACATCATGAGAGAAAAAAGCTCCACCGATCCTTACCGCGCTGATGAGCATATTGACCCTTATGTCTCGGTTCAGGGTGCCAGAACACACAATCTCAAAGAGGTGTCGCTGCGGTTCCCCCGGAATGCGCTGGTGGTCTTTACCGGGGTCTCCGGCTCGGGTAAGTCCTCACTCGCTTTTGATACCCTCTACGCGGAAGCGCAGCGCCGGTTTATTGAGTCGGTATCGCCACATGCCCGCCGTCTGATCGATCAGGCAGCTGCGCCGGATGTAGACAATATCGACGGGCTTCCGCCCGCGGTGGCGCTTCAGCAGAGCCGTACCGGAGCGCAGGAACGTTCTACGGTAGGCAGCCTGACCCGCATTTCCGTCACGCTGCGCCTGCTGTTTTCCCGAGCGGGCGTAAGGCCAGAGGGCGTGCCCTTCATGACGGCCGACTATTTTTCCCCCAACCATCCCAAAGGCGCCTGTCCGCATTGTCAGGGACTTGGCCGGGTGCATACCGTCAGAACCGAAGCGATGGTGCCGGATGAATCACTCAGCATCCGCGAAGGCGCGATTGCCTCATGGCCCAGAGGCTGGCACAACAAGAATCTGCGCAGCATTCTGGAGACGCTCGGCTATGACGTCGATGCGCCCTGGCACACGCTTTCATCCCGCGATCGGCAGTGGATACTGCTGACCGATGAACAACCCTCAGTGCCGATTTTTGTCGGGCTGAACGCGGCGCAGCGGGAAAAAGCGCTGGCGGCGGGCGAAGAGCCCGCCTATACCGGCACCTACACCAGCGCGGCAAAAATCGTGCTGCAGGGCTATGCGGGTGGCAGCGAAGCCACGAAGAAACGGCTGGCGCGCTTTGTGACGGTCGCGCCCTGTCCGGAATGCCACGGCAAAAGGCTTAACCGGGATGCGCTCTCTGTCACCTTTGCCGGTGAGGATATCGCCAGCCTGAGTGAACGCCCGGTCTCTGAACTGAACGAACGGCTGAAACCCTACGCACAGGGCACATCACCGGACATGCCCGCTGAGGCGGCGCTGCGCGAGGCAGTGATCCGGATGGCCTCCGATATCAGCACGCGGCTGGGGCAGCTCGAGATGCTGGGGCTGGGGCATCTCGCGCCGGGGCGCCGTACCACGCTGCTGTCCTCTGGCGAACTGCAGCGCGTGCGGCTGGCCACCCAGCTGATTTCCCGTCTGTTTGGCGTGCTCTACGTGCTGGATGAGCCGTCTGCAGGCCTGCATCCCGACGATGTCCGATCGCTGCTGGCCTCCCTGAAAAATCTGGTCCGGGCTGGCAACTCGCTGGTTGTCGTCGAGCATAATACGGACCTGATTGCCGAGGCGGACTGGCTGGTGGAGGTCGGGCCGGGTCCGGGCAGTCATGGCGGCGCAGTCGTCTATAACGGCGAGCCAGCCGGACTGGAAGAGGTCGGCGCTTCCCCGACCGCGGAATACCTCTTTGCCCGCAGCTACAGCGGGCTGCGTCAGCGTCACCCTGCTGAACACTGGCTCAGGCTGGAACAGATCGCCTGTAACAACATCAACGGGATTGATATCGCTATCCCGCTGGCGAGAATGACGGCAGTTACCGGGATTTCCGGCTCGGGGAAATCCACCCTGCTGAATCGCGTGCTGCCCGAAATGCTCGGACGTTTTGATACCCCGCCTGACAGCGAAGAGGGCGAGGAGGAGGAGCCAGTACCGGACGTGACGGGGCAGGTTATCAGTGGCGGTGACGCCATCGGCCGGCTGGTCAGGATCGATCAGCGCCCGATTGGTCGGACGCCACGCTCAAATCTTGCCACCTATACCGGATTTTTCGACATTATCCGCCGACTCTTTGCCGACACGCCCGCCGCCAAAGCCAGAGGGTTCAGCGCCAGCCGCTTCTCATTTAACCTGCCTGCCGGGCGCTGTCCGGCGTGTGAAGGGCAGGGACAGATCTCTATCGAGCTGCTCTTTATGCCGAGCGCGACGGCAACCTGCTCGGTCTGTGGGGGAAGCCGTTATAATCCCGAAACGCTTGAGGTGACATGGAATGACCTCACGATTGCTGATGTGCTGGCGCTCACCGTCGATGAAGCCACCGAGCGGTTCCGGGAGTACGACGGCATCCAGCGCTCCCTGAAGGCGCTGACGTCGCTGGGTCTGGGTTATCTGACGCTGGGTCAGCCCGCCACCGAACTCTCCGGTGGCGAGTGTCAGCGCATCAAGCTCGCCTGGGAACTGCAGCGCGTGCAGCGAACCGCTACGCTTTATTTGCTGGATGAGCCCTCAACCGGCCTGCATCCCTCGGACATGGATAAGCTCCTGATCGTACTGGATGAGCTGGTCACACGCGGCCATACCGTGGTGATGGCGGAACATACGATGCGGATTGTGGCCGAGGCGGACTGGGTGATCGATCTGGGGCCCGGTGCCGGGCTGAAGGGCGGACGGGTTGTCGCTGCCGGTTCACCGGAAGCGGTCAGCCGCGCGGAACAGAGTCTTACCGCCCCCTGGCTTGCTGCGCAGCTGAAAAAGCGGGCGGGCGATCCGGCGTAAGCTGATTGCACGGGATGCCGCTGCGGCTGAGACGGCTGGACCCTCAGGGCTCGGGCGTCCGCATCTGAGCCCGTCACTCAGGCGATGAACACGAGGCCGCTGGACGGCATAGGTCACCCGATCACGCTGCCGCCCGGCTCAGGGAAGAGCGATAGGTTATCAGCGCAGCGGGGCATTACCCTGCAATCCATCCAGTTCGCGCGCGTCGTGACTGCAGAAAAAGGTAATGTCGCCGCCGTGCTGGCAGGAGAGCGCCCGCAGTCGCTGCTGGTTATGCCGCCTGGCCCGGTTATCCATTCCCATCATCCACTGATAAAAGCGCAGCCCCGGTGTACAGTGCCGTGTCTGCTGACGCATCTCCCCGCGATAAAACCAGGCATCGCCGCCGTGCAGCAGCCAGCCATCGGGCTGCCGGATGGCGATACCCGCGTGTCCCGGCGTATGGCCTGCCAGCGGCACCAGCAGAATCTCTGGCGGCAGATCACGCAGGCGGTTAACGGCCTCAAAGCCAAACCAGGTTTCCCCCTGCGGCTGATAGGTCTCCCACTGGCTGATCCCGCCCCATTGTCCGGGACGGTAACGTTCACGCGACAGCCAGCTATGCCGCTGATGAGCGGTATCGACCTCCTGCTGTAACAGATGGAGACGCGCCTGCGGAAAATCGGTCAGTCCGCCAGCATGGTCGAAATCGAGATGGGTCAGAATAATATGGCGCACGTCTTCCGCCCGGAATCCCCGCGCCGTGATCTGTGACAGCGCGGTGAGTTCGTCACGTCGCTGAATGTTGTTCAGTGCACGGAAAAAGCCGGACAGACGGCTGCCGGGCGCATGAATATCCTGCCGCCCGAATCCGGTATCCACCAGCACCAGCCCGTCGCGATCGGTCTCGATCAGCAGACAGTGGCAGACAAGATGCGCCTTAAGGCCTCTGCTGAATCCATCGTAGAACGCGCCGCCCAGCGGGCACATACAGCCACAGTTGAGATGGTGAATTTTCATCGAAGCTCCACAGCGTTAACGGAATATGACCAGAGCCTGGCGCCGTCCGGCGCGCAGATCTCCGTCTGGCTGTAGAGTGTAGAAAGGGTTGAAACAGTAGGCGGAGCGGTGAGGCGGATAACCGGGCAAAAGTGTCGGTTATCCGCCATAAAACCGACGATTAACGGTGGAACAGCGGGAAAGCGCCGGTGATCAGGCCGCCCGCCATCAGGACGAGACTGACCAGAATGCCCCATTTGATGGCGAAGCGCTGGTGGTCACCGATATCGACCTTCGCCAGGCCCACCAGCAGGTAAACGGACGGCACCAGCGGGCTCAGCAGGTGGAACGGCTGTCCAACGATGGATGCGCGGGCGATCTCTTCTGCGGTAATGCCGTAGCTGGCCGCCGTCTGCGCGATAACCGGCAGAATGCCGAAGTAAAAGGCGTCGTTCGACATAAAGAAGGTAAACGGCAGGCTGACCAGCGCGGTAAAGAGCGCCAGATAAGGCCCGAAGCTGTGCGGGATCACCGCCAGCAGGCTCTTCGCCATCGCATCGACCATACCGGTTCCGGAGAGGATCCCCGTGAAGATACCGGCGGCAAAAATCAGCGAGGTCACCGCCAGTACGTTCCCGGCATGCGCGCTGATGCGGGCTTTCTGCTCTTCCAGCGTCGGATAGTTGAGCATGACCGCAATCGCAAACGCCAGCATAAACAGGATCTGAATCGGCATTAAGCCGATGACCAGCAGCACCAGCAGCACGGTGGTCAGAATGAAGTTTGGCCAGAACATCTTCGGACGCCGGTTGGCGGCGCACTCTTCGGCATCGCCCAGGCCCAGCTCGATGCTGTCCAGGTGATGCTCTTTCATGCTCATCACGCCTAAACGCTTACGCTCACGCAGGCCAAACAGCACCGCCATCGCCACCAGGCTGACGCACGCCAGCAGCATGGCAGGCAGCATCGGAATAAAGATGTCGAGGGCATCGATGCGCAGCGCCGCAGCGGCGCGGGCCGTCGGTCCGCCCCATGGAGACAGGTTCATGATGCCGCTGGCGAGGTTGACCAGGCAGGTCATCATCAGCACGTTCATACCCAGCCGGTGATAGAGTGGCAGGAAAGCGGCGATGGCGATCATATAGGTGGTTGAGCTGTCACCATCCAGCGAAACCAGCAGGGTTAAAACTGCGGTGCCGACCAGCACTTTGAGCGGGTCTCCGCGCACCAGCCGGAGAATAAAACGCACCAGTGGATCGAACAGTCCGGCATCGATCATCAGACCAAAATAGAGAATGGAGAAGGTCAGCATCACACCGGTGGGGGCCAGTTTTTTGACGCCATCCAGCATCATGGCACCCAGGCCCGCGTGGAACCCGCCGATCAGCGCAAACAGGGTGGGGATCAGGATCAGCGCAATCAGGGCAGACATGCGCTTGGTCATGATCAGATACATGAAGCAGACCACCATGGAAAAACCCAGTATCGTCAGCAAAATAACAGCCCTCGCAATGGTGTAAAAGTTATAGAAAAGTGTTGTTCAGGCAGGAGAATTCAGGTAATTGCTTAGCCTGGTAACGATTAAGCTGTTGTTTTAATTAACCCTGCTCAGAGAGCTGATAGTAAAGAGTTATCCGGATTTAGCATTTATTTAACAAAGAAAGGTGATCGCCGTCATTCTTAAACGGTTCTTAAACGAGATTGTGTGATCGGGATCAAACGCAACGACAGCGTGAGCCGGCAGTCAGGACCAGAATAGCGTGGGATTGAAAGAGGTAGCGCCGGTGCGGGAAGAGAGGGCTGAGGAGAATGCTCAGCCCTTTCAGAAGGTTAGCTGCCTAACAATTGAATGATCATCTCCGGCGTTTTATTGGTCATTTTGCTGACGGCCGTCTGACCCTGCTGAATGATCTGGCTGCGCGCCAGCTGGCTCGCTTCTTCAGCATAATCGGCATCCTGAATACGGCTGCGCGCGGCGGCGGTATCCACGCCCTGCTGCGCTAACACGTTACGGTTCGACTCGTAGCGGTTGATCTTAGCGCCATAAAGGGACTGATATCCGCTGACCTTCGCCAGCGCGCCATCCAGCGCCTTCATCGTGACACTGATATCACCACTGGTCAGCAGCGTGGTGTTGTTCAGCCCCAGCGCTTTAGTGTCTGACGGCGTCGCGGGAATGCTATCCGACTGCACCGGCTGACCGTAATCGGCGCTGGTGATCACCTCCAGCGGGCGGCTCTGATGGGGCGGAGTCGCGGGCACGCCTTTGGGCTCCGGCAGATTTCCCCAGGTCAGGCTAGCGGTGAAGGAGCCGTTGCCAACGACCACCACAATCAGATCTTCAGTGACGGTATCCAGCGAAATGCGCTCCAGCCGGGTGCCGGTGATGGTGCCGTTATTGAATTCACCGCTGGCGACATCTTCATAGCGATCGCCGTCACCGCTGTAGGTGATGTTCATGCCGTTGTAACTGCCGCTGTTACTGCCCGCCAGCGCCCAGCTTGCTCCTCCCTCCACCAGCTGTGAGCTGTCATAGGTCGCGCCGGGGGTGAAACCGTTTTTGCTGGTCAGCAGCCGGGCATCCGCCGTTGTCGCATCGCTGATGCCTTTGCTGCTCCAGGTGTAGTCGGGAGCTGCGCCGTCCAGCGGCGTTCCGGCCAGGTGCTTCCCGTCACGGGTAAACAGCTGAAGGTCATCATCCTGTCCCAGGGAGTCGATGGTGATGGCAATCCCCGTCGATCCTGCCGGAATATAGGCCAGCGGGATCACGCCGGAGGTAAACGAGTAGCTTTTGCCCGCGACCGGAAATTTTGTGTTTATCGGATCGACGTTGCCCAGCTTCGCGGGAGGCAGATCGGGATTATTGGTCGCCAGCGGATAGCGGCCAAAAATTTCGGTCTGATCGGCAATGTCGTTGATGCCTGCCAGGATCTGCTGATACTGGTCGTTCACGCTCTGCCGATCGGCGTCGGAGAGCGTGCCGTTCGCGGCCTGAACGGAGAGTGCGCGCGCCTGGACCAGCATATTCACGATGCTGTTCAGGCCGCCATCGGCGGTCTGAGAATAGCTGATTGCGTCATTAAGGCCCCGGGCCACCACCGCATCGGCGTTGACGTTGGCTGTCATGCGGTTGGCAATCGCCTGACCTGCCGCGTCATCTTTCGCACTGTTAATCCGCATCCCTGATGATAAGCGTTCAATCGTTCGTCCCAGAATCGACTCTGTGCTGTACCGCGCATTGCTCACTTTAGCGGCGGCATCGTTATGATTGATAGTTAACATGGTCGCTTCGGACAGGGTGAGGAGTCTCAGTTTTATCGGCAGGGTGATAAGTAGCTTTAATGGCTGTGGCGGCAGAATGCGCCTGAAAAGGGCAACGCATTGATGATTAACCGCTTTTAAGATAAAAAAAATTAACGTTTTTCCCGCACGGAAAGGGTGCCTGCTGCGCCAGCGCGCAACAGGCGAAGAGGCATCAGTTAAATACCATGCCGCCATCGATCAGCAGCGACTGACCCGTCATGTAATCGGAGTCGGGACTGGCGAGATAGGCCACGCAGGCGGCCACATCCTCCGGCTCAGAGAGGCGGCCCAGCGTAATGCGTTTCGCAAACGCTTCGGTGCCATAACCGGCCGGTTTTCCGGCTGCTTCAGAGATCTGCCGGTCTATCTCTTCCCACATGGGCGTTCTGACAATGCCCGGACAGAACGCATTGACCGTGATACCGGCCGGGGCCAGGTCGCGGGCAGCGGTCTGTGTCAGGCCGCGCACCGCAAACTTACTGGAGCTGTAAACCGCCAGATCCGGGTTACCGACGTGACCCGCCTGGGAACAGGCGTTGATGATCTTGCCGCCGTGGCCCTCTGCGGCGAAGGCCTGAATCGCAGCCTGCATACCCCAGATCACCCCTTTGACATTGACGTTGTAGACCCTGTCGATCACCGCTTCGGTGATCTCCGCGATGGGCGTGGAGGGGGCGATACCGGCATTGTTGACGATGACATCAAACCCGCCCAGCGTGCGACGCGCCTCCTCGACGGCGGCCATGACCTGATCGCGCTGCGCGACATCCACCTTCAGGGCGATCGCTTTGCCGCCCTGCTGGTTAATCTTCTCCGCCACCTGGCGGGCGGTCGCCTCGTTGAAATCGGCCACCGCCACGGCCAGGCCATCTTTCGCCAGACGCAGGGCGATCGCTTCGCCGATTCCCTGGCCTGCGCCAGTTACCAGTGCCACTCTGTTTTTCATCATCCTTTCCTTATTCACATGAGATTAAAGAAGCTGGCTCAGATGCAGCTGACCCATCAGGAGCGGGTTGTCGGCGTAATCGACCGGCACCGCCACGACCGCAGGGCCCTGAACATCCATCGCCTGACGCAGCATCGGCTCCAGCTCGGCTGCCCGGGTTACCGCAAAGCCTGCCGCGCCAAACGCTTCTGCATAGGCTTTGAAATCGACCGGGCCAAAGTTGACGCCTGACACGCGCTGATACTTTTTCTCTTCCTGCATCGCCACCATGTTGTAGGCGTTATCCACCCAGACGATATGCAGAATATTGGCTTTCAGCCGCACGGCCGTTTCCAGCTCCATGCTGGACTGCAGGAAGCCACCGTCACCGGACACCGACACCACCTTGCGCTGCGGATCGACCAGCCAGGCCCCAATCGCCCACGGCAGCGCCACGCCCATCGTCTGCTGACCGTTGGAGATCATGATCTGACGGGCGCGGAAGCTGTAGAGGTAGCGGGCGATCCAGATGTGGAAGCTGCCCATATCGACCGTCAGGCTGACGTCGCTGTTAATGATGTCCTGCATGGCGCGCACGATGCGCAGGGGATGCAGGGCAAACTGGTTGAGGCTGGCCCCCTGCATCGCCAGTAATTTACGCTGCTGCTGCCGATCCTCCAGGATGCTGGCCGCTTCTGAGGTCAGCTGCAGCGGGGTGGTGATCCGTGCTGCCAGCTTGCGCACCGTGGCGGCGATGTCGCCCACCAGTTCGGCATCCGGCAGGTAACGGTTATCGGTCTCTGCCGGGATAACATCGATATGGATCAGGGTGGCGCTGCCGCTGTTCCACATCGCCGGTTCATATTCCACCGGGCTGTAGCCGATGGTGATGATCAGGTCAGCCTGTTGCAGCAGCCGATCGCCCGCCTGGTTGTTAAACAGGCCGACGCGCCCGGCGAAACGTGAGAAGTGCTCCTGTCTGATCGCTCCGGCCGCCTGATAGGTGCTGGTCACCGGAATATGACTGCGGGTCAGCAGGTCGTGGATCGCCTCGCTGTTCTCAGGCTGACTCGCCATCAGGCCCAGCAGGATGACCGGATTTTTCGCGCCGGCAATCGCCCGGCTGACCGCGTCGATCATCGCATCAGGCGCGGCACCCAGCACCGGACGGCCTTTGCTGCTCAGCGCTTTGCCGGTCACCGGCTGGTCCACAATATCCTGCGGCAGGCTGATAAAGGCGCCCCCGCCCCGGCCATGCTCGGCGTGACGAAACGCATTCGACAGACACTCAGAGAGCGCCGAGGGATCGGTGACCTCCACGGCATATTTGGTGACCGGGCGAAACATCGCCACCGTGTCCATGCTCTGATGCACCTGCTTGGCGTTGTCGGAGCGTTTGACCTGGCCGCCGAGGGCGACCACCGGATCCCCTTCGCTGGTGGCTGTGGCCATCCCGGTGATCAGGTTGGAGCAGCCCGGCCCGGAGGTGACCAGCGCCACGCCCGCATTACCGGTGAGACGGCCTACCGCAGCGGCCATAAACGCGGCGTTAGCTTCATGGCGAACCGGAATGGTCCGGATAGAGGAGTCCAGCAGCGAGTCAAAAACCTTGTCGATTTTTGCGCCGGGAATGCCAAAGACATGCTGAACGCCCTGCGCTTCCAGCTGCGCGACCACCAGGTCAGCGCCGCAGGTCCAGAGTGTGGTATCGGTTGGAGTTTTCATCGTCATTCCTCTGATTAGCTTTCGACCGCACGAATCGCGGCGTCAAGATTGGCGGGGTTCAGGTCGGCATTCAGAAAATCGCTGTCCTGCGGTAAATCCACGACCAGCTTGCTGATGGCTCCGAAGGTGAGGGTGCCCCGTTCCAGCGCATAGTCGAGAATGTGCCCCCCTCCCTGGCGATCGTCGGTAATAAAATGTTCGTGATAGCCTGCGACGTTGATCCCCTGCATATACTGGGGCGTGCGGAATCCAATCAGCTCGCCCGCGCGCTGGCGAAAAGCAAAGGTGGGCTGGTCGCCCAGGACCTCCGGCATTGAGCGATAGGGACGGCACTGGCACGGCACGGTGCGGGTGTCGACGCGGCTGAAATGACCGCTGATGCGCAACGCGCAGAACTGGTTATCGGAGGTGATCTCGCGGTCGATCACCTGATGAATGGCCTCTCGCGACAGCGGCCGGTCAAACTCATAGCGGTGCTGCGGTCGGAAAAAGGTCATCACCGCAAACGGGGTTTTCTGTGCCGGGTCGGCCGGATGAGCGCTGCCATCGGCATGCAGCTGATAGACCTTGCTGTCGAAGGCAATCATTTCGCCATCCAGCCGGTTAAACGTGCCCAGACCGAAGTCACCTTTACGCAACAGGTCGGCGATTTTGACATTACCGTCATATACGCCGCTCAGCAGCGCACTCATCAGAGAGGTCTGATATATAACGCTTTCTGGTGCATCCTGAGAAAGTTTCAGGACGGTGTGTTTGAGTTGATCCTCACAGGAACAATCAGTTACATAATTGCTCATTTGATGCCTCATCGAATAACCGTTAAGCCGTGTTAACCTAATGGTGAACCGATTCCGCTGTCGGGTCCAATAGCGAAACCTGTTAACTTTGAGACGTTTTTGATATGGAATTGCGCCATCTGCGTTATTTTGTTGCCGTTGCTGAGACGCTTCACTTTACCCGGGCCGCCGAAATGCTGGGGATTTCGCAGCCGCCCCTGAGTCAGCAGATACTGCGGCTGGAGCAGGAGATTGGCACACCGCTGTTAAAGCGGCTGACGCGCGGGGTGGAATTGACGGAAGCGGGGGAAGCCTTTCTGGCGGATGCGTTGCAGATCGTGCAGCTCGCCGACCAGGCACTGGAGAATGCGCGCGGTATCGCGCGTGGGATCAGCGGTCAGCTCTCGCTGGGGTTTGCCAGTTCGGTGGCGTTTAATCCGCGCATCTTTACCCTGATCCGTCAGTTTACGGCGCGCTATCCGGCGATGACGCTGCTGACGCGGGAAGAGAATATGGCCCTGCTGATGCAGGATCTGCAGGAGGGGCTGCTGGATGCCGCCTTTATCCGGCTGCCGTGTGAAAGCAGCAAGGCGTTTAATCTGCGCCTCATCTCCACCGAAAAAATGCTGATTGCCCTGCCGCGCAGCCATCCCCTCAGCGGCACGCCTGTGCTGGCGCTCTCTGCACTGGCGGACGAGACCCTGATTATCTTTCCGCGCGACGTCTCACCCAGCCTCTATGAGCTGATCGTTACGGCCTGTCTGCGGGCCGGCTTTTCCCGCCATACCTTTCAGCAGGCGCCGCAGATCACCACTTCGCTGGGGATGGTCGCGGCGGGCTGCGGCATCGCGCTGGTTCCGGAGTCGATGCGCTGCGTCGACAATCCCGAGGTCCGCTTCAGCGACATTGAGAACAACACGCTGTTTACGGATGTTGCCTTTGCCTGGCGTCGCCATCATCCATCGAAGGCCGTTCTGCATCTGCTGGCGCTGTTGCCGGACTCACCGGCGGCACCGGGCGACGCCGGTTGATAAGCGGCAGCTATCATACTGAAAACAATAACCAGCTGGCGGCAGGGTGCCCGGAAGCCAATAATCGGAGCATGACAACATACCGCGTAAGAGTCGGGTTTCATAACCCGTCAGCCCTGACATTCAGGCAACTGGACGAAATTCTCGAGCCGCAGCGATTCTGGCGAACAGACTCTGCCGGCGGCCGTTTCCGCTATTTCATGGAGTATGAGTACCAGTCTGACGTGCGCGACCTCTGTTCGGTCTGCTCGCTGGCCTACAGTCAGGCCTGCAAAGTCAGAAAGTGCCCGCTGATTCTGGTCGAGGTGATGAACTGACTGCCTCCGGCGTTTCCGCCGGAGGCGGTTTACCGCGCACTGCGCTGCAACAGCAGGCTTAACGCCGCGGGCAGCACCGTGAGCGTAACCAGCGTTGCGCTGATCAGCCCGCCGATGATCGCCAGCGCCATCGGTCCCCAGAACACCTGATGGGCAATCGGGATCATGCCGAGGATGGCCGCACAGGCGGTCAGCACAATAGGACGCGCACGGTGATGTGCGGCCTCCCTGATCGCGTCACTGGCGGGCAGCCCGGCCCGACGGTTGGCATCCACTTCACTGATCATGATCACCGCGTTGCGGATGATAATGCCTGCCAGCGCGATAATGCCCAGCAGCGCCACAAATCCCAGCGGCGTCCCCGCCGGAAGCATCGCCAGAACAATGCCGGGCAGGCCAAACGGGGCCATGCTCAGCGCCAGCAGCATGCCGGAAAAGCGCTGGAGCTGGATCATCAGCAGGAGCAGCATGGCGCAGAGCGTGATCGGCAGCAGGGCAAACACCGAACCGTTGCCTTTATCCGACTCCGCCACCACGCCGCCTTCTTCGATGCGGTATCCGGCGGGCAGCGTGGCGCGCAGCGAGGCAATGGCCGGAGCAAGCTGCTGTGAAACCTGTTCCGCCCGCAGGCCGGGCGCGATATCCGTCTGGACGGTGATGGCGGCCAACCGCTGGCGTCGCCAGATGACCGGATCATCCACGCCCCAGTTCAGGGTCGCCACCTGCCGCAGCGGGATTTTTTTTCCGCTGGCATTGGTGATCATTAATCCGGCCAGCGTGTCGGTGTCCTGCCGTTCTGCATCATTGCTGCGCAGCACCACATCGATCAGCCGGTTGCGATCGCGCAGGGTGGTCACCACGCTGCCGGACAGCAGGGTGTTCAGCGCCTGGGCTATCGTGTCGGAGGAGAGTCCGGCGGCGCGCGCGGCGGTCTGATCGACCGCCAGCGTCATGACCCGCTCCGGTTCGCCCGCGGTGAGATTGACGTCGCGGGTCAGCGGAGAGCGGGCGAGCTGCGCCGCCAGCTGGCTGGCAGCCTGACGTACCCTGGCATTGTCCGGGCCGGTGATGCGATATTTCAGCGGCCAGCCCACCGGCGGGCCCAGCTCCAGCGGCGAGACGCGGGTGGTGATGTCGCTGAAATCTGCCGCCAGTTCCTGTTCCAGCCTGTTGCGCAGCCGATCGCGCGCCGCCAGATCCTTCGCCACCACCACCAGTTGCGCGATGTTTTCATTGTCAGGCAGCACATCCATCGGCAGATAGAAGCGTATCGCTCCCGACCCCACGTAACTGGTGAAGTTCGCCACATCCCGATCATCGCGCAACATCTGTTCCAGCCGGACAGTCCGGCGGGTGGTTTCCGCCTGGGCCGCGCTGGCAGGCAGCGTCAGGCTGACCAGCAGCTCCGGCCGATCGGAGGCAGGGAAAAATTCACCCTGCATAAAGCTGGTGGCGTAAAGGCTGACCAGCAGCGTCGCCAGGGCCGCGCCAATTGTCATCAGCCGGTGGCGCAGGATCAGCGCCAGCAGGCGATGATAGCCGCGCATCAGCCAGCCCGGCTGTTGGGTCCTGATTGCCGTCGCGGACAGCAGCCAGCAGCCGGTCAGCGGAGAGAAGATCACCGCGACGACCCAGGAGCAGAGCAGCGCCAGGGTGATTACCACAAACAGCGAGTAGCAGTACTCGCCCGCGCTGGAGGCGGCGAACCCGACCGGAATAAAACCGGCGATCATTACCAGCGTACCGGTCAGCATCGGGAACGCGGTGGTTTTAAAGGCATACGTCGCGGCCTGCCATCGGCTGTCGCCCGCCTCCAGCCGCGCCACCATCGTCTCGACGGTGATCATGGCATCATCCACCAGCAGCCCCAGCGCGATAATCAGTGCGCCCAGCGAGATCCGCTGCAGGCCGATGCCTGCCAGTAACATGCCGGTAAAGGTCATTGCCAGCACCAGCGGAATGGCCGCGGCGACTACCAGCCCGGCACGCAGACCCAGCGAGACAAAGGAGACGGCCAGTACGATGACCACCGCTTCGCCCAGGATCCGGACAAACCCGCTGACCGCGCTCCTGACCACAGAAGATTGATCGGCCACGCGGGTTAGGGTGATGCCGTGCGGCAGCTGATCGGCCAGCGTCTGCATGCGCTGATTGAGCTGTTTGCCGAAATCGAGCATGTTGCCGCTGGCCGCCATGGAGATCGCCAGCCCGATAGCGGGCACGCCGTTGACCCGGAACGTCGGTGTCGGGGGATCGGCCGGTTGCAGGCTGAGGGTGGCGAGATCGGTGAGCGGTATAAAGCGGTCGCCGATGTGCAGGGTTATCGCCCGCAGACTCTCTACCGAGGTCAGGGTGCCGCTGACCCGCAATGCGATATTCTCGCGATCGGTGCGCAGGCTGCCCGCCGGAACGACGTCGTTCTGCGCCTTGATGGCGTCGCTGACCTGCTGTAAATCCAGCCCCATGCCGTTAAGCCTGCGCGGAGAAAAGGCGATGACGACCTGCTGCTCCTGTACGCCAAGCAGCCGGGTTTTGCCGATGTCGGGCAGGCTGGCAAGGCTCCGGCGCACTGCATCGACCCGGTCGCGTAACTCTCTGTCGCTGAATCCATCAGCCGTGAAGCCATAAATCGTGCCGAAGGTGTCATCAAATTCGTCGTTCACCGCCGGACCCACGACGCCCTGCGGCAGTGAGGGGGTGACATCCTGCATCTTTTTGCGCAACTGATACCAGATGCCCGCTACCTGCGAGGGGGGGGTGTCATCGCGCAGGTTGACGTAAATGACCGTTCGTCCGGCGCGGGTTTCACTCTCTACCGCATCCAGTGAGGGGATCTCCTGCACCTTCTGTTCCAGCACGTCCGTGAGCAGTTGCACGGTGGTATTCACATCCGCACCCGGCCACTGCGCCGAGATGACCGCCGTTTTGATGGTAAACGCCGGATCTTCATTGCGAGACAGATGCTCATAACTCAGCACTCCGGCGGCCATGATCAGCAGCATAAAGAAGATCACCAGCTGCTGATGGGCCAGCGCCCAGCCAGAGAAATTGATGCCAGCCGGTCTGTTCATTGCGCCTCCTGCATCACATTCACTTTTTCACCGGGCTGCAGCGTGCTGATTCCGGCGGTAACGATGCGTTCACCGGGCCGCACTCCCGAGGCGACAAAGATCTGCCGGGCGCTGAAGCGCGCCAGCACCACAGGCCGGAGCTGCAGGCGTGAAGCGGCATCCACCACCAGCAGCGCGGGCTGGTCCGCTGAGCGGGTCAGGGCGCTGGCGGGCAGGGCGATGACCGGGGGCTGCGCATCGGGCAGGCTGACGATAACCGTGGATCCGGGCGCCATCGCCTCAGGTGGCTGATGCAGGGTGATTCGCAGCCGCCAGGTGCGGGTCTGGGGGTCGGCCTGCGGGCTGATGTCGCGCACCGTGCCACTGGCCTGAACGCTGGGATCGGCGAGCAGCGTAACTTTCAGCGGTGCGCCCTCTTCCGGACGTAACAGGGCAGGTGTGGTCAGATCAAACACCGCATCGCGCGCATCATCTGCGGCCAGCGTCATCACCGTTTGTCCGGCGCTGACCACCTGACCCGGCTGAACGGAAACCGCAGTGATCCGGCCCGCCGCGGGTGCATTGAGTTGCGTCCAGCTGAGGTTATCCCGGGCATTTTTCAGCGCGGCCTCGCTGCTGATACGGCGCGACTGCGCGCTCTGCCAGTCTGCCCGCGCGCTGTCCAGCTGACTGCGGGCGATGGCACCGCCGGGCATCAGCAGCGTCATGCGGTGCAGATTAAGCGCGGCGACCTGTTCGGCGGCGCGGGCGCTGTCCAGATCGGCCTGCGCACTGCTAAGCTGATTACGCGACTGACTCTTTTCCAGGGCTGCCAGCGGCTGGCCGACGCTGACGCGATCGCCCAGTTCCGCCGTGCGGCTGACTACCCGGCCATCCAGCCGGAACGCCAGCGCAACCTCCTCATGGGCGCGGATTTCGCCGGTCAGCACCTGTGACGCATCGGTACTGGGCGGCGGGGCGATCGTGGTTCTGACGGGGCGGATCGGCGCAGCGGCGGGCGGCGGATTATTATCCCGGCAGCCAGCCAGAATGAACACGCCGAGCAGGACAAACACCACGGGCGCAACGATGTGAACGGTGAAGAGATGACGCCACACCTGACGGGCAGCATCAGATAAGAAGTCTGTCATAACCGGGTTCCTTTAATGAGTTGTGCTCATTGAACCCGGCTTGTGTCCAGAAACGTTCCATGAACCATCAAGAAACGGTCAAGTCAGAACGCTTTATTCCACAGGCAGCGTGATCCCAATCAGCAATCCGCCGTCGGCAGGCAGCGTGGCCTCAAGTGCCCCGCCGTGCGCCTCGACAATCGCTTTGGCGATCGACAGGCCCAGGCCGCTGCCGCCCGAATGACGGGCGCGGGAGGAGTCGGCGCGGGTAAAGCGGTCAAACAGACGGGGCAGAAATGCCGGCTCCACACCCTGACCGTAATCCCGGAAAGTCAGCACAATAGCCCCATTGCGCGCGCTGGCCGTGATCTGCAGTGCGCCACCCTCTGCCGCGTAGCGCAGCGCATTTTCAATGAGGATGGTGACCACCTGACCCAGGCGGAAAGCATCACCGTAAAGCAGCAGATCCTCCGGCGAGGTCACGCTGATGCTCACGCCCGCCTGTTCCGCCTGCGGCAGCAGCCAGCCGCTGCGCTCGCGCAGCAGCTCGCCGGGATTGATCCACTCGCGGTTCAGGGTCAGCTGCCCCGCATCCGCCAGTGAAAGCAGATGCAGTTCGTCGGTCAGGCGACTGAGCTGCGTCAGCTGCTTCATGATCATCGCCAGCTGCTGCGGCTCGGCCGGAAAAACGCCATCCAGAATGCCCTGCAGACGGCCCATCGCGGCCGTCAGCGGCGAGCGGAGTTCGTGGGCCATCGCCACATGCGAGGTGCGCAGCTCACGATCATAACGGGCCAGCTGCTGCGTCATCTGGTTAAAGTCTTCCGTAAAACGCACCAGCTCCTGCGGGGCCTCTTTCACCACCGCGGCCGTCCGGCCAAATTCGCCTTTCGATACGGCCCGCGCCGCGCCTGCCAGCTGGCTGAACTGCACGGAGAGCGGTCGGGCAAACCGCAGCGCGATTAGCACCATAAACGGAATGGCCACCATGACCAGTACCAGCACGGTCAGCCAGTCAGAAGAGGCCAGCGAGGGATCGGAAAAGGTAATTCCCCACCAGCGATCGACAATCTGGTGAAAGCGCGCCGGATCGCTGGCGGGATTGACGCGCAGCCGGGTGAACTCTTCTGCCACCGCCGCCGGCATCCGCTGATACACCCAGAAGGCCTGCACCGCAAAGCGCAGCCACATGCAGATGGCGATCAGGATTACGCTGCCGATGGCCAGAAACAGCACCCGCAGGCAGATCCAGCGCCACAGCGATGTATGGGTATCGTTCTTCATGGCTGTCTGAACCGGTAGCCGACGCTGCGTACCGCCGGTAATACGTCTGAGATGCCCGCAGCTTCCAGCTTGCGGCGCAGGTTATAGACATGGGTATCGACTACCCGCTCCAGCGCATCGCTCTCCGGCAGGCACTGTTCCAGCAGGAACAGACGGGTGAACGGGCGCGTCGGGGCGCGCATCAGGGTGACCAGCAGAGAAAATTCGGTTGGCGTCAGATCCAGACGGCGCGGCGCAGCACTGCCGCTGTCGACCACGGCGGTGAGTGCCACGGGATCAACCACGAGATCGGCCCAGCGCAGGGTCTCGCTGACCGGTGCATGACTCTGGCTGCGGCGCAGCACAGCCTGCACGCGCGCCACCACTTCGCCCGGATGATAGGGTTTGACCACATAGTCATCTGCGCCATAGCGCAGGGCACCGATGCGATCCGGCGCATCACCCATCGCCGTTACCATGATCACCGGCGTGTCATCGCGGCGTCGCAGCGCAGCCAGCACTTCGGTGCCGTTCATGCCCGGCAGCATGATATCCAGCAGGATCAGATCAGGCTGCCAGCGTCTGGCTATCTCCAGCCCGCCAGGACCGTCACCGGCAATCGTGACCTCATAATTTTCACGTTTCAGGTAAGCCTCAAGTACGCCCGCGGCATCGGCGTCATCTTCAATAATCAGTACACGTTTTGACTGCATTTCCGGATCACCTTGACTGTTTCTTCATAAATCCCTGGCCGTTCATTGACACTCGCCGCGCATACTCCGGGCGGTGATGCGGCACTGGATCCTTCAGCTCCGCCCCTGATGTGATAATGAGGAGATGTGATGATAACCGGAAAAATAACGCTTCACATGGTCTGTTTTTCGCTGGGCTGTTTGACGGCTGATGCGGTTGCAGATGCGTCAGCAACACCGCCTCCGAGCGTGACGCTGGGCATCGCCGCAATCAATGCACCGCGCTACAGCGGCGCAGATAAACAGCACTGGCAGCTGATGCCGCTGGTCCAGGCACGCGATGGCGCACTCTTTTTCGACTCGCAGAAAGGGGTGGGTTATGACCTGCAGACGGACAATGGCGTCTACCTGGAACATACGCTGGGGTACGGGCTGGGACGTTCTGACCGGAACTCCTCCTGGCGCGACGGTGACGATCGGCTCAGAGGAATGGGAAAGATCGACCCGACGCTGAACACGTCACTGGCGCTGGGATGGTCAGTCACGCCGTGGCTGGTGCTGGAGGAGAAAGCGACGCTGCCGCTGAGTGACAGCCAGGGGGTTCAGTACCGGACATCGGTAACGCTGATTCCCTGGCAGACCAGCAGCGACACCGTGGCCCTGCAGGTCGCGGCATTATCAGGCGATGGACGCTATATGAACACCTGGTATGGCGTGAGCAGCCAGCAAAGCGCCCAGAGCGGGTTTAAGCGTTATGACGCGGCGGGTGGATTTTATGGCACCGACAGCAGTCTGACATGGAGCCATCAGTTTACGCCCGCGTGGGCCGCCAGCGTTATCGGTGATTACACCTGGCTGGATAAACACGCTTCGGACAGCCCAATCGTTGCCCGGCGCAACAACGCATCCGCGACGCTGGCACTGAGCTACTCGTTCTGACCGCTATCCTGACACTACCGGAATGCACCTTTGCCGGACGGTTCTGCTGATGATGCCGGTTTATTAGTCAGAGGCAGCTGGCCTTCTGTCTGATGTCTCTCTGCAGGCAAAAATAGGCTGGTATAACGATCCTTCTTTAGCCCATAGCCCATTTACCCAAAATCGAACCCGCGAATACGGCAGCCAGGAATGGTTGTCGTCGCTGACCGTTATTAAATAAACAGGTCAGGTTTACAGGCACGTCAATAATCGTGTGAATAAGTTTTTAACTGTCTGCGGTTTCATTCTGGACGAATATCCGGCGCCTTTAAGGCCTTATTTACCGGTATCGATATTGTCACGCCTCATGTCTGAATTTAATCTCTCAATGAGAACGCTCTCTACATCATGCTGAATTTTAATGTCTTTATGGCTTATTGCTTATGAGGCTATCGCGAGTGTCTGTGTCGTTCAGCATTATCGATGAATAATGGAAGCCTTCGTGTCAGGTGAATGAATAGCCGCGCAATGTCACGATACTGGTCATGTGTGGATTATTTTCACTTTGTAATGTTAATAACGTACGAAAGGAATACAAAATATGACCATGGAAAAGAAAAATAATCCAACACCTCATGATGCCACCTTCCGGCAATTTCTGACGCATCCCGATATTGCGCGGGATTTTATGCAACTCCATCTTCCGGAGAATCTGCTCGCGATCTGCGACCTTAACACCCTGAAGCTTGAGTCAGGCTCGTTTGTGGAAGAGGATCTGCGTCAGTACTACAGTGACATCCTTTACAGCCTGAGAACCCTGAACGGTGACGGGTATATCCACGTTCTGATTGAGCATCAGTCCACACCGGACAGGCATATGGCCTTCAGGTTGCTGCGTTATGCGGTTGCGGCGATGCAGCGTCATCTTGATGCAGGGCATAAGCGGCTGCCTCTGGTGATCCCGGTCTTGTTCTATGCCGGAAAGCGCTCACCCTATCCCTGGTCAACCCGCTGGTTTGACGAGTTCGAGGACCCCCATGTGGCGGAGGCGCTTTATAGCGGCGCGTTTCCTCTGGTTGACGTTTCGGTAATCCCGGATGACGAGATCATGACGCATCGCAGTATGGCGGCGCTGACGCTGTTACAGAAACATATTCGTCAACGTGACATGGCAACGCTGACAGACCGTCTCTCCTCTTTGCTGATGGCTGATTATCTCTCTTCACCCCAGGTATTGACGCTGATAAACTATTTACTGCAGGCTGGTGAGTCAGCTGACTATGAAGCTTTCGTTCGCGAACTGGCACAGCGGGTGCCACAACACGGAGATGCACTGATGACCATTGCACAGCAGCTTGAGCAGAAAGGCGTTGATATAGGGCGCGCGGAAGGTGAACGCGAAGCCACCCTGAAAATCGCGCGCGCCATGTTACAGAATGGCCTGGAGCATAAGACCATTATGGAGATGACAGGCCTGACGTCAGACGAGCTGGCAAAACTCCGGCACTGAGCCTGAACCGGGCTGGTTATACTGATATCGGTATTTCAGCCATTTTTTAGTGTTTCGGCGGGCGACTGGCGCTGCAGAAAATTCCAGGTTGCCCCCAGCATGCCGGAGTCATTGCCATAGGTGGCGGCATCGATGTGAATATCCAGATCATATTTTGCCAGCTCCGCACCCAGCTCCGCCAGAAATGGCTCGCGGGCTGTAATTCCTCCCCCGATAAAAATCATCTGCGGATCAAAGACGCTGAACAGGTTGTATAAGCAGGCTGCAAGATCCTGGTAGAACTGAGCGACACTCTGCCGGGCAGCGTCTTCATTTCGCTCATACGCATCGAAAACGTCTTTACCCGTGACGTCATCGATGGCCAGCCCTTGCAGCTGACTGTAGTTTTTTCGCAGTGCCGTCATGGTACAGCTCTGGCTCATGGTGTGGCGTTCGATATCGCTGCTGGTGGGACGCGAAGTGAGCAGACAGCCAAACTCACCCGCCCGATTCCGGCCTCCGCGGATCAGTGCGCCGTTACAGAACGCCGCGCCGCCTAATCCGGTACCAATCGTTAACATCAGAAAATCATTCAGCTTTGTGGCTTTACCCAGCCACTGCTCCGCCAGCAGGGCGCAATGTGCATCATTTTCCACCGTGGCAGGCAGCGACGTTTTTTCCGTCAGCCACTGGCTCAGATGAAACTGGTCAAAGTCACGGATCGTGCCGCCCATGGCGATAAATCCGGCGTCGGCATCGACATAACCGGGCGTGCTGACGGCGATGCCCGCACAGCCAGGATTCTTTTCCAGCCAGGCCAGCATGTCTTGCAGTATTCTGTCGCGTGCATTGTGTGAAATATCCGCACTGTCGCTGGCAAGGATGTTTCCCCTGTCGTCCACAACACCCATTTTTAATGAAGTCCCGCCAATATCGAAAGCTGCAATTTTCATTGATGTCCCCGAAGGTGATTTTCTCCCGGTTAATTGTAGTGCGGCTAAAAATCGTCAGGCTGCGCGGCGCTGGCCATTTTTGTCAGGAAAGGTGCAGATTCTTCGGGATTCCTCTGCCGGCTGAGACAACGGTCCTTCCCGGCCGTCAGCCGGAAAGGGCCGTTGATCATGAGGCGAACCCAGGGTTGAAAGAAGGGATCTCTGACCTGCGCAATAAATCAGCCACGACCGGGGCGCGCTCTGGCAGGCACATGAGTCATTAAATCGGCAGTTTTTTAGCTAACGCGTCATAACTGTCGTCGCTGATTCAAATAAACAATACAGGCTGCTTCTCCGGCCTGAACGCCCGGTTCTGATGCCTTTCCGCTTATATTGTCTCCCAGGTGCTTCTTTAAATAAGCTGATTTATACTGTGAGAAATGAGCATAAATCCAGTGAATTCTTAATGATTTACATTATCGATGACCAGATTGCTTACAACTCCGATGACTGCACGCTGAGCCATATTCCCACTGAGGAGACGCTGAGCCTGAGCATTTCATCCGGCAGATTGTTTGAGCAGCTGCTGAATTCTCAGGGCGAAATACTGGCGCGTGAGACTCTGCTGACTGAGGTCTGGGATAAATATGGTCTGCGGGGATCAAACAGTAATCTGAATCAGTATCTGAGTATTCTGCGCAGGGCGCTGGCAGCCTATGGCTGTGAAAATCTGATTATCACCATTCCCAGGATTGGCATCCGGTTAAATACCGAGATAAAAATAGAACGCGAATCTCCTCCTGTACTCGCGGACTCAGAGGCTCAGACGGAAGATCAGGCGGAGGAAGGGGTTAATCGTGAGGATGTAGTTGATGTGCCAGAACTCACCCTCCCGGCGGACAAAAAGCCTCTGATCTCCTTCAGACAGGTAGTGTCTGGCCTGGTAGTGCTGGCTGTTCTGGCTGGTGCTTATGGCTACTACACTGCGCATAATCTCTTCGGAAAGCGTTCATCGATGAGTACCATCAGACTGGACGGAGGCTGCGAGGCCGTCATTATCCAGGGCCTGGATGTGTTTGAGAAGCAGTCGCTGGATAAACAGATTCTGCAGATGCTCCGGGAAAACAAGCAATCCTGCGTGCCGGGAAGGCGGATCTATTTTGATAAGAATCCCTCCTTTAACACGACCAATTATGGCAGAACCATTCTTTCTGCCTGCAACCTGAACAGTGATGGCCACATCATTTCCTGCGACAACTTCTACTACCTTGACTGGAGAATGAATTGAAACGGAGCGTCATTGTGACAATAACGCTGTCACTGACCCTGTTAGTGGCCGTTATCGCAGGTGTGATGTTTAAACGTCAGGATAACGATCTGCCTTTTCGCTGCTCAGCATTCAGCCGCTATGACCTCAGCCGTCACGAAGGTAAACGCCTGGACTTCTATGTCTCACAGGACCTGCGTTTTATCGACCCGCATTCAGGTTATCTTCTGCTGAACGGTCAGGTGACGGCCGGTGACGCCGTAACGGTACTTAACCGGCGCATCGCGTTGAGCAGTGGTAACAGAATAGAGAGCAACACCTATCGCTATAAAATCAGAACCATCGTGACCGCAACCAACGATACAACACCGGATGCCATATTTAATTTGCTGTTTTCAGAAATCACGCTGGATCCGACCTATCTGCAACTGGATCTCACAAAAGTAGATGATAAGAGCTACCTCATCAGCGGGCCGCTTTCCTATCTCTTTACCTGTGAGCGTTACTGAGCGGATAACAGGCGAGCAGAGAAAGGCAAAAATCGAGGCCACTGCGCGGGGCCTCGATTTCTTTCTTTAATGTGAATAGCGTCTGTGCTCTTTCAGTGGCCTTTGCCGTTATCAGAATTGCACACATAGGTAGGAATCGATTCCACCTTAAAGAGAAAGTTTCTGTTGTTCTGTTTCAGGATCTGCATATAGATATCACTGCCTGAAGTGACAAAAAAAGCCGGAACATAAAGGCTCAACTCTTCATCACTGATGTTGTCATCCGGCAGTCTGATATTTTTTTGCGAAACCATATAATAGAGATCGCGATTACGCTGCAGTTTAAAAGAGATCTTACGGTTCACGATCTTTTCAGGATTTTTATCGGAATGTCCTGTTATGTGCACCAGGCCAAAGTTGCTGCGTACGATGAAATTAAGCGTAAGGTAATAAGTTTCGTTGCTGTAATGTTTGAGCTGGTTTGCAGTGCAGTTAAAGCTATCGATTTGCTCACGCTGAAGATACGCATTGAATAAATACAGACTCTCAGAGATGATGATGGCACATAACAGCGCCCCCACGAGTTTCTTAATCACTCTGTTCCAGGCCTCTGAAATAGTAATCTGAGATACAGGTATTTGGCTGTTCCATCTGCCTGTTGCAGCGGATAACCGAAATCCGGGGCAGCATGTAATAGTAGGTGATGTAGACCCAGGGATAATTGCTGCAGGAACTCTCCAGCTGCTCAACCAGCTTCATCACCCTGATTCGGGTATCCGGCGTTGTGTTTTTACTGTCGAAAAAAACGTGACAACCGTTAGCGTGAGCCAGAAAAAAATATTTACTGAAGTAGTGTCGGTTATTGTCACTGCTTCTGTAAAAATTCACTGTCATGGCCAGTAAAGCGATGGTTATAAGCCCGGCGGTCCACAGCAGCACACAGGATGCGTTTCGGTAAGCTATTGCAGAGCGGGGGATTTTTATAGAGCTGTCGGGGAGTGGCGGTTCGGTGGGGGGCGTGGGCGTGTCGGCCTCTACTGCTTCAGGGGAATGTAACAGGCTCTTTCGCTCCTGTAATGCAGTTTCAGGAGATTGCTCTCCATCAGAAGCGACGCTCCCGGGGCTATCAGTTTCAGATTCTTCGCCGCTGCGTTTTCTGATTTCGGTGCCATTGGCCAGCGTCAGCCCGACCCGAGGAATCGTCACAACAGGATCTACAGACAGACCGGCTTTTCTTAATCCTTTGCGCAGAATTGAAATGTTCTGGTAGAAAGTATTGGGCGAAACCAGCATGCCATTTTTTTCCCAGACAATCTCCATAAACTCCTGCTGCGTCACGATCGTGTCATACCTGTTGATTAACAACAACAGACAGCGACCTGCAGGAGAGTTCAGGACCACCACCTTTTCCGGGTCGTTAAGGTTTCGCAGTGTACTGGTTGCGGGATGAAACTCAATGAAGCCATTGATGATGTAATAGTTATGCATCTGAATGTGCCTGGCATAAAGAAAACAGTTTAACTTTTTTCATAGTTCTGGAGTTATCTTAAAGAGATGTAAATTTCTAATATTCTATTCTCATTTGGCAATGCTTTTATCCCGTGGCGGGCAGCAGAAAGGCCCATTTAGTGAATACAGATCTTTTTTAATAAGCATCATTTCATCGCAGTTACCAGATTTAACTTCTTTCTGATCGCGCTGCTGACTGTACAGAATGGCAGAATATTCGTCCTTTTAATCAGGCTGATGATATTAATGCTGTTGAGACTGATACCGATCTGCTCATTCACTGTTCTTGCCGCGCCTGCATCAATCGAGCCTGAAACCCGAGAGAGACGAAAAAAATGAGTTGTCATTTTGACGATATTCAGACTATCAACATCGCTGATTCCGGACGCGCTAAGAGTGCGGGACGTTAATTGAATAATGCCTGAATCATAAAAGTGAGTTCTGGCCTGTCCCGGTCCTATCCTCTGGTTTTAAGCGTGTGAAGCCTCCTGAGTACTGGCCAGAATCGACAGATTTTCACCTCTCTCATCTGCCTGTTCTGGCCGCAGATGTTTCGTTTAAGAGGAAAACCGAGAAAGTGAAGACCGGCTCTTTCAATCCGCGTTCTTCAGCCTGTCGACAGCGTCCGGGCATCATAAACCATTAAAAAAAGGGGAGCTTTACCAGCACCCCTTTGATCCCGTTACGTTATCAATCTGCTCAGATTACTTAGCCGCCGGACCGTTATGGAAAAGACCGCTAGAGGCGTTGCTGAAGAACTGCGTGACCAGGGCAATGACGGTTGCGGGATCACTCCAGCCTACAATCCAGCCACCGACGGAGCCGGCCACCACCCCGATCAGGCCGCCACCCAGCATACCGACCAGCTGACCGATTGCTCCGACACCCAGAATGCCACCGCCGTCACCACCATGCATACCGCCGATGATTGCACCGGCGCTTCCGGCACCCACTGCACCGAGGATTGCACTGTTAAACGCGCTCCAGAAGCCAGCCCCTGATACCGCTTCAATTTCCATCATATTTAAATCACGCACTTTATATTCCCTTAAATTAATTATCGGAGTCAGTTAATGTTTCTGTTATTAACTGACGGCGTTAATTATGCATTTAACGTGAATGAGCTGAAATAGAACCATTTCTATTTTTAGAGCAATGGTGGCGTTGAATGATTTAATTTAATCTCCTTTACGATTATATGTTAAATTAATTAACTTATTTTTGGCGAAAAGTTTTTTACACAGTGTTCTAACCTGTGCATTTCATTTTTCATTGAGGTCTCGTCCGGATACATCGACCCGAAGTTAATGATCTCATTGGCTGAAATAAGACAGGAGCAGGTGACCTGCCAGATACGATTATCAGTGACCGGGCTGGGTGAGAAAGTATAGATGGTCTGTAGGGTATCTGTAAAAAAGGTCCCGTCTTTGACTTCATCCATTTTGACGAGGCTGAAATTATTGAGAATCTTTTCGGCATTCGCGATCTGTTGTGAAATATGGCCGAAAAATGTGCTGCCGGCCGGAAGTGTGTCCCGGTTGACGGTAATCTGCTGCCCATGCTTAAACATGATCATGTTAATTGTCTGCGTTTTGATTTCCTCGTCAAAACGGAGGGTGCCTTCCACGCAGATTAAGCTGTTATTCATACTGGCTCCTTGATGTAATGGTCAGACAGGCGCAGTGCGGCCCGTCTTAGCTGGCTGATGGTTGAACCTGAGAAGAGTTAATTAGTGCCACAAAGTCCGTTTTGGATATCTCTTTTACGCCGTGGCGGTGGATGTGAATGATCCGATCTGCGCTTAGTATCGTCTCCGGACGATGTGCAATGATGACGCGCGTCATACTCATCTGCCTGATGGCATCATTAATGGCGCTCTCTCTGGCCACATCCAGATGGCTGGTCGCCTCGTCAAGGATGAGCAGCCGTGGCTGGCGATAAAGCGCACGGGCCAGAATAACGCGCTGAACCTGTCCGCCCGAGAGCGACGAACCCATGTCACCGACCATGCTGTTATAGCCCATCGGCATCGCAATAATGTCGTCATGAATCTGGGCGATGCGGGCCGCTCTCTCGACCTGATTCCTGTCGAGGCTGGTATCGAAGAAGCTGATGTTATCCATGATGGAACCGGCAAACATCATATCGCTCTGCATTACGCTGCCGACCAGATCTCTGTAGCAGGTCATGCCCAGCTTAATATGGTCGATGCCATCCACGCTGATGACGCCCGCCTCAGGCTTCAGAAGACCCAGCATCAGTTTTGCCAGCGTGGTTTTTCCCTGCCCGGATGGGCCAATGATGGCGACAGATTCTCCGGCCTCAATACTCAGGTTGAAACCGGAAAAGATCTCTTCGTCGGTGGCGGAGTAGCGGAAGGAGAGGTCGCTGATATCGAGACCTACAGGCCCTGACTGTTCCGCCAATTCGACATGGCTTTCCATGTTCTGCTCTTTCTCAGTCAGGACAATGTCGGACAGACGTTCTCCGTGTAAGCGAAGCATTTTGAATTCGATAAGGGCGTTGATCAGCCCGGCAGAGCGCGAGATGAACTGATCGGAGAAGGAGATAAATGCCACCAGCATACCGCTGGTAAAGTTGCCATCCAGCACCTGCACCGCTGCCAGCCAGATAAGAATGATTTTGCCGACGCCCGAAATCGTGCCCTGCAATGTGCTGAAACCAATCGACAGTTTCTGGATGGTGATCCCTTTGTTGGTCGATTCCACCGTCTCATTGGTATAGGTCGAGACGCGCAGATCCTGCTTGTTATTCAGTTTTATCGCCTGTACGCCGCGGATAGATTCCAGCAGTTGCGACTGCACAACTGCCGACGCCATCAGCTGATCCTCATTGGCCTGACGAAAGGGTTCAAATGAGATCCAGCGTATCAGGGCATACAATATGAACAGAGCGATCACCACAAAGGTCAGCGTCACGTTGTAGGTAAAAATCATGGCCAGCGTCACGATGGCCATCACGCCATCAAAAATGGACGATATAAAGCGCCCAGTGAGCGTGCTCTGAATATTACTGATGGAGCCAAAGCGCGAAAGAATGTCCCCGACGTGGCGATCCTCAAAATAGTTGAGCGGAAGACCCAGCAGATGCGCACAAAGATTGGATGACCACTGCACGCTCAGCAGGCTGGAGAACCAGGTGCTGACCCAGCTGCGCAGCGCTGAGATCAGATTCTGAAACAGCGTGATGCAGACAAACGCGACACCGAGCAGCGTCAGTAAATCGCGATCCGCCGATACCAGCACCTGGTCGATCACCCACTGCATATAAAACGGTGTAATGATGCCGAAGAATTCCAGCGCCAGCGAGAGCAGGGCTACCTGCATAAAGGCCGACCCTAACCCGGAGACATTCCGTATCAGGCTGAGCATGGAGATGGATTTCTTTTCATCCTTCTTCTCAAAGGTTGAGGCCGGATAGAGTTCCAGCGCCACGCCGGTAAACGAAGCTGAAACCTCATCCATGGGGACTTTGCGCACTCCGCGCGCCGGATCGTGGATAATCAGTTTGTTTCTGGCGACGCCCTTAAGCACCACGAAATGATTCATATCCCAGTGCAGCACACAGGGCGTATTCAGCTTATCAAGCTCTTCCAGCTCCAGCCTGACAGCGCGGCAGCCCAGGCCCAGGTTCTGCGCGAATGACATGACATTCGCCAGCGTGCTGCCTTTCAGGGAAGTGGGGAACCGCTGGCGCAGCGAAACCATATCAATATGGTGACCATAAAATCCGGCAATCATGCCGATACAGGTCAGGCCGCACTCCGCGGCCTGCGTCTGGCGTAAAACAGGCAGCTTCTGACGAAAGGACAGATTAAGTTTGTGAAATAAATCCATGATAAACCTGATTAAGTAGAGAAATTTAGAGTGAAGTCATCTTGCCAAGGGCATTCAGCGGCTCAAGAACCCATTCGTAGATGTGGCGCTTATCGACAATGAAGTCGGCTTCAAGTCCGCTTCCGGGACGGAGGCTGCTCTGTCTGCCATAGGCCTGCACGGTCTGCTTATCCAGCGTGACTTTCACCTGATACATCGCCTCCTTAACCTGGTTGTCGCCAGTGATGGTGGCCACCTCCTGCGGGGAAAGCGCGGATTTCGAGATTTCCAGCACCGTTCCGTACTGCTGTCCAAACTTCTGCCAGGGAAAGGACTGATAGCGCAACACCACACGCTGGCCGGGCCGGATAAAACCGATCGCGCGGCTGCTGAGCATGATGCGTGCCTGCAGACGAACATTGTCCGGCAGCACCGTCGCGAGCGTCTGGCCCGCACTGACGACCTGTCCCTGCTTAACCAGAACGGCACTGACGGTGCCTTTTTCGGGGGCGCGCAGTTCGATTGAGCGATGGGATTCGTTCTCAACGATCGACTGCGTAATCTCTGAGAGTTTTTGCTGCAGTTCACTCTTCTGCCTGTCGTAGCTGATAGGCTGTTCGCGTAACTGCTGTCGCGCCTGAGCCAGTTGCTGCCGGACATCAATGCGCTGACGGGCAACGTCCTGCAGGCGTACGCGGGCATCAAGCAGATCGTTCTGCAGCTGCTCTACCTGGGTATTTGAGGCGTAGCCCTCCCGGCGCATCGCGTTCATCTTGCGATGCTGGGTTTTTGACAGTTCGATCTGCTGTGTGCGCTGACGGTATAGGGTGTCCAGCTCTTTCGCCTGCTGGCCAAGCAGAGTGACTTTTTCCTGCAACGCGTTCAGCGTTTCACGGTTGAGCTGGGCCAGATTGTCCAGCTGGCTACTCAGCCCCGCCTTCCGGAACTCCAGCTGGGCAGCAATCGCCTCGCGGGTCTGACCATAGCGGGTGGAGATCTCCGAAGAAACGATCGCGATCCGGCTGTTCTTCTGCAGGCTCTCACCTTCACGAACGGGAAGGGAAATAACCGTGCCGGCGCTCATCGCGGTGATATTCATCATGCCGTTCTCCGGCACCAGTACACCCTGGGCGGTTTCCCGTTTGGTGTAACTGCCAAACAGGCAAAAGGCGATAAGGACGGCAACCAGCAGGCAGACCAAAGTAATAATCATCCAGCGGAAGGGCGGACAATAGAGTGCAACGGAACCCAATACTTTGGTCTTCTTTGCATCCAGTGATTCCTGACGAAATAAGTCGTTATTCATGCGTAATATTCCCGATTAGGCCGTACCACAGTTAAAAATTTTCATCGCGGCGTAATCGAGCGAGCCGGTGGCTGTTTTTAATTTCACAATCGACTGAATCAGGATGTTCTGCGCCTGGGCCAGATCCTGTATAGCCTGGAAGTAATCTTTTTCGGCATTGAACTCATCAATCAGCGTGCGCTGGCCGATCTCGCGACCATAACGGGTAGCCGTCAGCCGTTTATTCGCCGAACGAATGGCGCGTTCGTAGGCTTTAATCTGTGTCTGGCTGTTCTGAACGCCGGACGCTGCCTGAATGGCCTGCTGTTCGGCTTTGCGGCGGGCATCGATAACCTGGTCTTTATTCTGTTCATAGCGATGAGCGGCTTCCAGACTCTGCGAAATCTGGCCGCCTCCGGCAAAGAGGGGAATTGAAACATTGATACTGATTTGTGTGTTATCCGTTTTGGATGTGGTGCCAAACAGAGTATCGAGATAATTTCCGTTTTCGGCGCGACTCCAGTTTTTGCCGTAGCCAGCCTGAAAGGTCACCACTGGCAAATGCGCGGATGTCGCAGTGACTATGTCAGCCTCGCTGGATTTTCGTCTTTCGATAGCGGCCAGCACGTCAAGATTATTGGCTGCGGCGGTGCGTTTTACGTGTTCAGGCCTAATCTTTTCCTGAAAACGCACGCAGCGAAGCGTGCTGTCCGAAATAGCCTGGGGATCTCTGCCGGTTAACTGATGGAAATAGAGGCTGGCATCGTTTACATCATTTTCAGCCGCCAGCACATCGGCGACGGCTTTATCATAATTAGCCTGCGCTTCTGCTACATCGAGGTGGGTGCCATCGCCGACGTCCAGCGCTTTCTGTGTCTGCTTCAGCCGGGCGCTGAACGCGGTGAGGATCCGCTGCTTTGTGTTAAGGACACTGCGCTGATAAACCACACTGTAAAAAGCGTTCGTCACGTCGCCGATCAGTTTTTGCTGAGCAATCAGCAAATTCACATCGGCTAAGTCACCGGCCACAACGGTTCTGCGCCAGGTTGCATATTTTGCCAGGTCAAACAGGGGTTGTGACAGATTGACGCTGTAGTTATGGCGCGTGACCCCCGCAGAGTAGGCGGCATCGGGCTGATCGCTTTGACTCCATGATCCGTCAAGCGAGATCGCGGGTAACAGCCCGGCAAAGCCCTGATATTTTTTCTGTCCCTCGGCGTCATGAGCGCTTCGGGCAGCCTTAATTTCGGCATTATAGCTATTGGCCGCTATCAGCGATTCCTGCAGCGACAGTGCGCAGGCATGGGTTGACAGCAGGAGTCCTCCTGCCAGTGGCATGATGAATTTTATAAACATGAATTTCCAGATAATAATATAAAATTAAAAGAATTCGTTCTGATGCAGGAAAAGCAATAATTCGTTTTCATTTCGCAGATGAAGTTTATTCATTGCGTTTCTTTTTTGTGTTGAAATAGTGCTCATGGCACGGCATTTTTTAGAGGCAATTTCTGACAGCGAATATCCCTCCCGAATAAGGTTAATCACCTCCCACTCTTTAGGTGTCAGTTCAGTACACTCCTGCTGCAGATTTTCACAGACAGACTGAGAAATATAGGTCTTTTCGTCTGAGGTGGTCATTTTCTCTGCCAGTGCTTTAATCAGCTCCTGCGGTCTGTCCTGCAGACTGACCACAATATTGACGCCCGCATCGAGCATTTTTTTCAGCAGCGCCGATTTCATATTCTGAGCAAAAAAAATGGTGATGATATGTTTGTTACCGCACGATGCGTCCAGCACTCTCCGGATCTCTTTTTCGCGGAACGACCCATCAAATAAACATGAGGAGTTAAAAATAATGATGTCAATGCTGTTTTCTTCGATGGCAGTTAAAAGATCCTCCAGGCCGGGAAAGTGTTTCAGGGTAATGGTTTGAATATTCATCTCATGCTGGATGAATGAAGCGATTAAATCGTAGGACATATGGTACCTGTGGAAATATGTCATACTTATCGTTTTGAGCGTATCAGTTTTCACGGGCAGCTCAGCTCTCTTTTATAGGATTTCTGTGTGCCATAATCGTCAATGACAGACCACGTTAATATGCGGCTGTCGCTCTTTTTTTTCAGGGCAACGGTGCTGGAAGAGAAGGGTGCAATCATCTCTGATGTCAGCATTTCCTTACCCAGGCTGAGACTCCCGAGATTCATATAATAGGGAGTCGGATTTTGTACACAGAGTTCTCTGCTCTGCGCGTTGAGTGCTTTAAGCGTAAACTTCAGCTTCTTGCCGATTTCCTCTTCCGGGGCTTTAACCCCTGCGGGTCGTATAAAAACCTTCAGTCGGATACGAAGCGGAAAAATGACTTTCTTCTCCTGCGCGGCCTGTGGCTGGGGCGTCGGTGGAATCTGGTAAATATTCAGCCAGTACAATCGTTCCCGATCCTGGGGCATATCTTTGCGTGAAAGCAGCATCACGCGCAGGGTGCGCGATTCAGCCGGGTCCAGCCTGAACAGGGGAGGGACGACGACCAGCGGCGTACTTATGCGATCCGGCGGACTCAGTGGATCGCTGTCATCGGTCCAGATTTGCACCAGCGCCGGTGCGCTGTGGGAGTTCACCACCGTCAGCGATTGCACCTCACTGTTTTCATCGAAGACCAGTCGGCTTTGCGTGGTGTTAACAACCGCAGAGGCGGAGCCGGTGCACAGCATGAGTACACCGGTCAGCAGCAGGTTACTGAAGGCTGACAATAATCTGTGCTTGCGCATTAACTGATCCTGCCTGAGCGGTTAATCCCGGGAGTTGTTCGAGTGAAGCGGTAAAAGTTCCTCCATACTCCGTGTTGCCCTCGGTCGTTACGCCTCTTTGTCCCATCAGGTCCGCATAGCCATACCAGCCTGCGGCGGCTCCGGAGCCGGTAGTCGCGGTGCTGGACAACAGATTCAGTGCTTCGCCTGTTGCAGCATAAAGACGAATTCCAACCCCCGAAGCGACACCACTGGCACCGTAGTTGTTGTCCAGAAGATGACTGATGCCGCCAGCACTGGTCTGAAGACCCAGCGTACTCGCCTGAGACAGCGCGGCAGGCTGTGTCACCAGAAAACCGACCGCGACAGGCGCATCATTGACGTTGGTTGCGGTGCCAGAATGCGCACCCTTTTCGCAACTGATGGCGACATTGAAGGTGTTACTGCTCTTGTCACCGATTCGCAGATTGCCGACGCTGATGGGTGGCAATTTAACAACCTGATCAAAATCTGCGAGGGTACAGGTATTGCCGTGGATGATGGTCGTTGATCCGCCTCGCATACTCCAGACAGCCGAGGTCATGGCTGGCGTGGGTGCATAAGCCAGGCTCCCCGTTTTGGCGGTGTTATTGATGCCAGAGGTTCTGAGCGCCTCATAAGCCTGTGGCGTCACAATCTGTGAGAAGGCGTTGCGTGTAGGGGTGCCATAAACATCGTTGGTTTTGAGTAACTCAAAGGTCGCGCTGTCAAAAGACGAAGCAGGAATGTAGAGGGTCGAATCTACAACAAAATAGTCATCAGAGGTCAGCTTGCGTTCCTGCCAGTAGCCAGTGTAATAGAGCCCGGTCTTCTGATTGGTAATACGATAGGCGATCCCCATCGCTGGCGTCTGATAAGCCCCTTCAATGTCCGTAACGGCTTTTCCTCCATAAAACATTCCTGAACCGCCCGGCAGGGCGTAAACCTCGTATAGCTCCTCAGCGTCGCTCAGCGCGCACTTAAACACGATCTGATTGGCGGCGTACGGCTCTTTCATTCCTTTATCGAGAAACGGCAGGTCAGCCGAGGCAATCACAGTTCCGGCGGGTGCCAGCGCTTCAGCGCCGGTGCCCATGGAGATGGTGCCGAAGGAGATAGTGCCCGCAGCAGCATTCAGCACCCCGTTTCCCCAGGGCGCTGCGGTATAGCCCATATTGGCCACTTTCTGCGGGATCGATGAGGTGCCTGTACCAACACCCGTAACCTTGAAGCAGAATGCCTGCACATCTGTTGCGCACGCCATGAAAAGGCCGGCGCACAACCAGGGTCTTAATGTAGTGATGTTAAATTTCATATCTGTTCTCACTGAAAGAAGTTCACTTGAAGCAGACACCGTTCAAATGCGCGAAGCTGCCATCACTCACTTTTCCGGATGGCAACTGATAGTTAATGCGGCATTTCCTGTCGCTGCCCCAGCTCACAAACAGCGTGCCAGACGCATCAGGAAGACGGGCGTAGATCTGACCATTCTGACCGGCCATTCCGATGCTGTTGCCGTGGCTGTCTTTGACTTCTGCGCCCATGGGGACGGGCATGCCATCGGGCAGGGTGGCCGAAATCAGGGCTGGCGAACCACTCAGGGTTTTAAATGTCACTTTCGGCACGCTGCCAAATACTGGTACGACGCGTACATTGCCGCTTTCGAGTTCAACGTCTCTGGAGATGGAGTTGCTGTCCAGGCTGATGGTGTTATGGCGATAGGGGGCCAGCGATGGCACGATGGCATAGCCAAAGGGATCGATTTTTGCCCCCTGCGCATTGTTGACGCTCGCGCCGCTGGCGCCTTTCGCCTCGACCAGCGCAAAAGTGTCGCTGGCGTAGGGGCCATAGGTGACGCCGCCGCCGTGAAGTGCGAGCGTACCCGCCGTGCCCAGACCGAGCTGGTGGTAATTATCACTGCGGGCGTAGGAGGCGCGAAGCGTACCCATTCGGGTGCGTTCCTGTACGTTGGTTCCCCAGTGCGCGTCGTGATTTTTACGCTGGGCGTCATCACGATAGCGGTCGTAACCGGCGTAAAACGCATAGGTAAAGTCACTGCTTTCACCTGCTGAACCCGACAGCGTGCTCATTGCGGACGTGGTGTTTTTATCCCGCGTCATATCCAGCGCGATGGTTGAGCGGCTATCACGCCAGTCGAGCGGAATGGAGATACCAACAGAGACGATGTTCTCTGTGTATTTCTGATAACGGCCGGAGTCGTAGTCACTGTCACTGACGCTATAGAAATCGTTGCTGCTCCAGCTCGAACGCTGCCTTCCGACATTGAGGCTGTAGCTCATCCTGCGCCACAGATTGTTATAGGAGAACTGGAATTCGCTGATGCGTGACCGATTGTTGTAGTAGTCGGTGCTGCTTCCGGTGAGCGCAAGGGTTCCGTAATCAGCCATGTTCTGGCTTACCGTCGCGGTAAAGCGGTTGCGCTGTTTGAGCGTATCGGAGTAGTAGTGTGTTCCGCTCTTCTGCTGACGCCGGACGCCCAGCACGTCCTCAAGATCACGGTAGCCTGAGGTGGAGTAACGGTAGGCGGCGAGAACCAGATTAGTATTGGTAGAGAAGGTTTTGCTGTACGAGGCTTCCGCACGCCAGCCGCTTCGGGTCAGGTCATCTTCCACTCTGGCGTGCGACCAGGTGGTGTTGAGCGAGAGCGCGCCCAGTTCTGAGGCGTATACCCCGCCCATCAGTAATGCCTGATAATCATTGCCGAAGCGGGCACCGGTGTTAGCGGTGATACTGTTGCTGAGACCATACTGCAATACACCTTCGGTAAAGGCGTTCTGGACGGCGTAGTAATTCCTGACTTTACCGGCGGAAAACTGATAGCTCAGATTTCCCGGACGCATGGATTCCGGAACGGCAGCGTAAGGGACGGTAAAAAAAGAAGATTTGCCGTCAGCTTCGATAATCTGGACTTTCAAATCGCCCTGGCTGCGGGTGTTGTAGAGATCATCAATCAGGAAGGGGCCGGGTGGAACCTGCGTTTCGTAGATCACGCTGCCACCCTGACTGATCAGGACTCGGGCATCACTGATTGCCACACCCCGGACTTCCGGTGCATATCCACGGCGGCCCTGTGGCCACATCCGTTGATCGGTCGCGAGTTTCACCCCGTTAAAAGAGATCGACCCGAACATTGAACTGTCGGTAAATGTGTCACCTACCATCAGTTCGCTGGAGAGGGCTGGCAGTGGACGCTGTACCCATGTGCGCACGGCGTTCCATTTATACTGAGCATCGCCTGGTGTGCTATCCATATAGCGCATATTGGCCTGATGACGTAACTGCCACATGCCGAGATTGCCGCCTGCGTTAATCAGACTCCAGAGATAGCTGGAGTGCGTATCGCGCCGGAGATTGCGGGTAAAGCTGGTGTTATGGCGTAAAAAAACCAGCGGCGTACCAGCATCCCATTCAGAAACGGGGATGTAATCACGCGGCTGATGATTGAGCAAAATCTGCGGGATGAGAAAGTTGAGCGTCAGCGTAGCCTGCCTGATATTCCATTTTCCCTGCGTCGTCAGATCCGAAAGCAGCAGACACTTTTGTTTAGTGGCCTCCGCCAGCCCGGATTTCAGCTGAAGCAGTTTCACCATGTCGGCATCAATGCAGGGTTGCGCACTTTTATCGGCGGCGCTCTTTTTGCGAAAATTTACCGGTACCTGACTCCTGATGGTTGTCCCATTCAGACTGATGTCGAGGATTTGCTGACCTTCAGGAATCTGGGCCTGTTTTTCATTGAACTGATCAAGGTCAATGCCCTCTGAGAAGCCGGAACCGGCCAGCAGATTATTGTCGAACCGGTATTCCTGAGCCTGGACAACCTGAGTAAAGACCGCGGCTTTGACAAGGCAACTGATGACAGCCAGGCGAAAGCCTGTTCCTTTATTTCTGAATTGAATATTCATGCGTCACCATTGCCCCATAATCATTAATTAATCCAATTTCAATTCCCTGGGTGCCGGAGCCTGTCTTGTTTTCCTTCAAAGCCACTTCGGCCGTTGCAAACGGTGCAAGCATCGGTGGCTCTTGTTTTGCTGCTGCGCCTCTGACAGCAACCTTGCTAAGCGAAACGTAATAGGGTGAGTGATTGGTAATACGGATGCTGGAAGAGGAAATTTCGCTAAACGTTAATAAATCGAATACTTTTTTCGGGTTATTTTTCAGTGAGGCAGGACGGTAAAACAGCTTCAATCTGTTTTTCAGCATAACCATCATCTGACTGCCTTTGTCACCTGCAACATTGCCCGGTGGAATCTGAAGGAAATTAAAATAAAAAACGGATTCGCGATCCTGAGGTAAGGCTGTTTTACCAGTGAAAAAAATACGTAATACCTGACCCTCTTTTTCTGCGATCCTGAATGTAGGGGGCACTACCACAAACGGAGCCTTACCCGTGGCGGCTGTGGATGTGTTGTCACCACTGTCAAACCATGCCTGGATAACGTACGGGAAGTCATCGTTATTTCTTAACTGGACGTCGACAGACTTTGCATCCGAAGGATAAATTATCCGCGATCCTGTCATTACGACACTGGCATATACCGACTGGCAAAGAAGAAAAGAGAGCAAAAAAAACAAAATGCGATGATATGACGAATCTTTTCGAAGTAATCGAGACATAGTAGTTATCCATAAAAAATTAATGCCAACCCCTGGCCGAACAGAAAAAGCGGGCCTTCCCTGACCCGATTTAATCTGGAATATTTCAGAAAAAATCTTCATCCCTGCGGATATAGTTATTATTTGTAGCTGATGGCGTACTGCATGGTGGCTTCAACAGCACCGGCAGTGGCAGCGCCAGTTGCATAGTATTGCGCTGTGTAGGTTGCAGATGCCTCTTTCTTACCCGCAGCCAGTGTCAGGTCGCCAGCACCGCTAAAGGAGCCGTCATTGAAGTTAATCCCTTTCCCTTTAGTATCCAGGATCTGGATTTCTACATTACCTGCCGCATCCGTTGCAGCCAGATTACTCAGATTGCCTTTATCGCTTACATTGTTGCCGGTGAAAACGGTTGAGATGGCCGTGCTGGTGATGTTATTTCCTCCACAGCTTGTGACACCGATATCAAACGTCGTCTGACCAGCAACTTTGCCGCTGCCATTCAGTGCTGAAACATTAACGGTGGGCAGGAGGATAGTAGGTTTTGCGGTATTACCATTTACGGTTACAGAGCAGGTTTCGGCAGTGACCTCACCCTGAAAAGCAATCGTATTATTTGACACTGCGAATGCCTGTGACGCAAACAGAGCAGACATTACTGATGCGGATAAAAAAACCAGTTTTTTCATTATCAAACTTCCCTATTAATAGACTGTTTTTAACAAAACGAGTTGGTATGTACATTAGTCGCCAGGGTAAAAATATGCTTATTCCGGCGACCAGAGGGTAAGGCGATGGGCGTTATGTTGCTTCTGAAGTAATCTTAATAATGCTTAATCCAATATATTCAGGTCCGTAATTTACCGAACTGTTGTTCATATTGTTATTCTGGCGGTTAATATGTTAATTCTCATAATTAAGGATAATGGCTTATTATCTCGAAGGAATGATTCAGCCAGCGGCAGGCTCGTCTTCTGAATCACAAAAATAGAGATGAAGTTAAAGAGATATATGCATATTGTAGATTTTGCAGCGTTAACGGCTGTCGGAGCAGGACCGAAAATCGGAATTCGCCACGTTCCAGTATGGATCACTGATAGCAGGGAAAATCTGTCAGAATTATTTCGGTGATGGCGCCCCTTGCTGATGAGCATTTTCTGACTGGCGCCGTGTAACAGCGCGACAGATATTTATGCATCAGGGTGTACTGAAGAGTACATGATAAATATTCACATCTTTCGTACGCAATTTTTCCTGACACTCTGTCAGGTATGTCAGCATGGGGATGCTTTTCAGGCATCACGGTTGTGATGTCCTCTATTGGGATTTGGGAATTGTGAAATAAGAGAGTTAAGGAGGGGAAAGTCGTGTTCCAGCCGGGTTAAATCAGGCCGAGAAGGAGAGTCGGGAAATCAGCGTCCGGATAAGCATGGTGAGGAGAGTGATTATTTCCATAGTTTATTTTCTGCTTCTTGCATCTGTGAATGAAGTCGATTTTCATAATCACTTCTCAAGAAATATGATGTTAACGCCCGGAGCGGATGAGCAGAACAGCGGGTTGCCAGAGCGGCCAGGCTCCTCTTCAAATAACATCTTTGTAAGAATCCGGTACGGATTGCTGTTGCGGGTTAAATCCGGGGGAAAGCTGGTCAGAGCCAGAATAGAATCAAGGTCTAAAAATAATCATCAATGCAGCATAAAAAACTAAATAAAAAGGCAATTGCAATTTAAATGTCCGGATTGACATCGTTATGGTTTAATTCTCCTCAGAAGAAATGAACTGGTGCTTTCAGTTTCACCTGGAGAATTAACAATGATTCCAATATGACACCACCCTTTTAAATATAAAGTTCAGTTAATAGATTTTTTTCCAGATATGGCGTTCTTATTTATCAGGGCGATAACATTAGATCGCAAATGATAATGATAGATTCCCTTTTTTAGAAAAAAGTTATAACACTATCAGTAAGTCGCCACATATTGGATTGATATGCTGAATAACTGATTAATGTAAGGTGTAATATCTGGTTGTTATGACGTATGTTGGTTTAAGTCTCTTCCTTTTAGCCTGTTTGTGGTGTTGAATTTTACTGTTTCGGTTTTATTATAGTGAAACCCATAACATCGTTATTTTGCTCGAGTTCTGGAGGCGAGTAAAGATTCACAGTACGCCAGGCGAAAGAAAGGACTATTACAAACAGATTTTACTAATTTTATTACTAATACTACTTTCGTGTTAGTCAGATTGAGTTGATTATTATGTATAGAGTGACTGAGAATCATGAGCGAGTGATCAGTGCCTTAGCAGGATATGCACAGGTTGCAAATCCGGACGAAATTTCACGGGGCAAGCGTCGTTACCATTTAACGAAAGATAATGTTCGCCGCGTGATGTTCATTCTTGACGGCGATTTTCTACTCAAAATAAAGGGTGAGAATAAGGTCCTCAACATCTTATCCGCTCCTTTTGTCGTCGGTGTGACGCCCGCGCTGGATGAGCCGCCTGTTTATCTTGAAAGGATCGACTACGGTAAGGTCAGCTATATGGACTACGATGTCTTCTGGCGTCTGGTCTTTGAAAAAGACATCTTCAATGATGCGATGTCCATCCTGTCAGGTCAGTATTCAGATTTGATGAACTACATCCAATTGCCCAAGAGCAATTCACATGATGAGGTGATTTCGTTAATTGGCCGGTGGAAAAAACTGCCGCCCCACCTCAAGAAACGTTTCTCAGCACTCTACCTGATTGAGAACAGTTCACATCTTTCAAAAAGCTCGATCTGCAGAGTGTTGAAAGAGCTGAAAGAAAAAGGTGAGCTGGTTCTGATTAACGGGAAATTTACCTGATTATATTTTATTTTTGAGATGCCTAAGGGAAAAAATGGATTTTAACGTCTTTTGTACAGATGAGAACTACTTCTTCAGACTAGGCATTTCAAAAGTAATTGAGGAGGCATTTCTGTCTGATGCTAAAGTGAATTTTTTATCAGGTTCAGACAGGCAATGTCTGGAAAAGGCAGATTTTATCCTGATTAATGTTTCGCAATGGCGTCTGTACATGTGCCAGCCTGCTTACCGCGCCCGTAAACCGGGTAGCATCATAATGGTCTTTGTTGATGAATCTGCGGATATCATTATGGAACAGCTTCCGGTCTGCTACCGCTCTCTCATTGTGCTCTCTCGTCTGGACCCAGTCAGTAAAATAGCGGACAAGTTAATGCGCGCCGCGGTCAACTTTCAGGGACCCGGGAGAGGATTTCAGCCATCGGACTGTCTGAATTGCGATTTTGCCCGCATCACTGTCATTCAGCTGCAGGTGCTGAGTTTTTTAAAAAAAGGTTATAGCGTGAGCCAGACGGCGAGTCGGCTGGATCTGGCGGCAAAAACCATTTATGCACACAAATATAATGTGATGAGAAAATTCAGTTTGCGTGGTGACAGAGAGTTTAATGCATTTATCAACGATCTCTCTCTGCTTGAGTTGTATAGAGGGGTGATCAGCCCAACCGAAGTGTAAGTGCTCAACAGTGAGGTTACACGATAATCTATGTGCAACAGGAATTCTGCAGCTAAAACCGGAATATGTTCATGAGTAAAAAAGAACAGAAAAAAAACCGCACTCTGATTTTTCCTTTCAGTATTGTGACTGCCATTCTGCTGGGTGTGGTTTTTTTACTTTTCAGCTATATCTATGGTAATTATTTCTCTTCTGCAGCCGAGCAGCATCCCTCTGCATCGACTCAGCAGGCGATCTACTGGAAAAATCATTCGTAGCCTCTATTGGCAAAGGCGTGTCCGGGCGCGGAGCGATATACAGGTTGACCTCCGCGATTCGATAGCCACAAGGCCAGCGCCCCGCTGGCTTTGTCTGTTTCCAGCTCATTGTGTCAGGATAACGTTTCTTATCCGCAGCCGTTTCATTTCATTGTGTACTTGATAGTAATGTTAATTCCTGTAACGAATTTCAGTTCAGCCACCAGGTTGTTAATGTAATGACTGTCAGCCTGATGTGAAATTTCCTGACGCGATGTTGTAAATATAATACAGCATCCTGTTATTAATAGAGTGCTGCATCAGGTCTTTATCTCGCGATATCCATAAAGCCGTTCTGTTAACTGCCTGTTTAAACGTACGGTTAGCGCTTAAATTATGATGAGCATAAGCGTACAGCAATCTGCTTAACGCGAAAGTGAAACGCGTCATCCCTCACTGCCGCGTTCTGATCATTATCATTCGTTTTAGCAGGATATGGATTCCGGCTATTCAGTCACTTTTTTACACTGGCTATGAGGCTTCTATGGCAACAGGTTTCAAATTAATCGCTCTTTCGCTCACGGTGCTTTGCCTGCAGGCTTGCGCACCTCATAGCGACAAACAGCAGCGTCTGGCGATGCGTAATCCGGCCAGCGTCTGGTGCCTCCAGCGTGGCGGAGAACTGGTGCAGGGCTCAGCACCTGACAACAGCACGCACTACTGCCTGCTGCCGGATGGCGAGCGTATTGAGCAGTGGGCGCTGTTTCATCGCGATCATCCGCAATAAATCCCCCTTTATGGTCGTCTCTGATGCCAGCCGACGAAGCTGGCAACGACATTCCTCGTAGCCTCCGTTCTGTTCCGCCTCTGTGAGATCGCTTTTCGCCCCTGTCTGGCTGATCTGCGGCGCTGACACCCTCACCAGATTGACTTTGGTTAAGGCAGAAAGCGCAGGCACGCTTTTCCGTAAACCAGAATTATTCGCACTCTCGCGATTCAGATCATTCTTTAGATATTCAGCTAATAATTCAGGCATAAACCTTCTGAAGGTAGGATCTCTACACTAACGAGTGATGAGATTTTTATCCTCCGATGTTTTCATTAATTTTATCCCGCGCATCTGGCATGCATTTATAAGAATCTGTTTTGTTTTATTATTAAAAATAAACATAAGTTATTATTTTGCACTGCATTTCTATTTGCAAGTAAAACAGTGTGTTAGCTTTTATTTTACAGGCGGCGCGCTGTTTTTTTTGATTTGAATCAACTATTAAGTCAAATCAGAATTCAGTTAGTAATTGTCCCGATGTTAGGATTTGCCTGGTTAAAGGATCTCTTAAATAAGAATAATTTTTGCAGGAGCAACCCATTGAGACACTTTGGAAGCGCAGCGATTTGTTGCACCTTTTTTATCTGCACGAAATCTTACGCGGGCATTATGCTTAATAACATTGATGTTCAGCAGTATCGTGATTTCGCTGAGAATCTGGGGAAATATAAAGTCGGAGAGGAGAATATTGCCGTCTACAACAAAGATGGCTCGCTATCGGGCTATCTTGATTTTCCTATGCCGGACTTCGGCGGCGTCGCTAATTTAGGGTACGCTACCCTGATCTCGCCTTCTTATATCGCCAGTGTGAAACATAATACCGGCTATAAAACGGTATCATTTGGCAACGGCGCCTCCTACAGCACCACCTATAAGCTGATCAATCGTAATGAGGACAGCGCAAAAGATTTCCATGTGCCGCGCCTGAATAAGGTGGTAACGGAAGCGGCGCCTTACAGCTATGTCTCTGAAGCGGACTTTCGGGCCGACATCCAGACACGTTACGCCTGGTATACGCGACTGGGTACGGGCACACAGGAGCAGATCAACGACGATCAGACAGAACGCGTGCATCTGGCCAGTGCTTATAAATGGAAGTCAGGCGGCACAATCAGCGCAGAGAGCGTGCGCAAATTCTCCTACAGCAACTGGTTGCGCTACTACAATCTGGGACCGGACGATCCTGACACCACGCCACTTTCGATCGGTGCCAATGGCGGCGACAGCGGCAGTCCGGTCTTTGCCTTCGATTCTGTTGATAAGCAGTGGAAACTTGTCGCGGTTCATCAGGGCTATGACAGGGATGCCGGCCTCTACTTAAAGCGTGCGACGGCCACCTATATTCAGGGGGATTTTATCGATGCCGTACAGGCTGCGAATACCTCGCCGGATGTGACGGACAGCGATACCAGCGCGGTTATCAACTGGAACAGCGATGCCATTTTACAGGGTGAGAATAGCTGGACATGGCAGGGCCTGGCGAAAAAGTATGAGAGCGTTGCCCCTGCAAAAGCCTCCATTAAGGAACTGGATGCGACCAAAGATCTTCGCTTCAATGGCGCAGGTGGCGTGATTTCCCTGAATACGCCGGTGAACATGGGCGCGGGTAAGCTGCAGTTTTCGAATGACTACCGGGTGACGTCAGCCGAAGGCGTCAATGCGACCTGGGCAGGCGGCGGTGTGGAAGTGGACGCAGGCAAAGACGTTCTGTGGCAGGTGAATGGCTTAGCCAGCGACCCCTTACATAAAATTGGCGCAGGAACCCTCCATGTGAACGCAGAAGGGGTCAATCCGGGTTCGCTGAATGTGGGGGATGGCACCGTGATCCTGGATCAGCGTGCCGATGCCAAAGGTAAAAAAAGGGCCTTCTCTTCCATCACCGTGGTCAGCGGGCGTCCCACCGTTGTGCTGAACGATCCCAATCAGATTTCTGTCGATAAGATCTATTTTGGTTATCGTGGCGGCCGTCTGGATTTAAACGGTAACACGGCCAGCGTGAAAAAAATCAATCATACCGATGAGGGTGCCAGACTGGTTAACCACAGTGATGCCCCCTCCACCCTTAATATGACGGGATACACCGTGGCAGACGTTCCCTTTAACACCTTTCAGGAGAGTAACCCTAAAGGCACGCCGGGCGACATCTATGTGTATAACAACCCCTACACCGAAGAAACCGAGTATTTCCAGTTAAACACGACATCATACTGGTATTACCCGACAGATAAATCGTCGACCTCTACCTGGACCTATCTCGGCACCGATCCTGACAAGGCCATCGATCATCGGCTGACGCAGCTGAATGTTCAGGTCTTCCGCGGCTTTCTGGGGGAGACACTGAAAGAGAAGCTCAATGGCGTCATGAACGTCAATATCATGCCGCGCAATGCCACCGCGATCTTCGCGCTGACGGGCGGGATGAACCTGAATGGCAATCTGGAGGTTAAGAACGGCACCGCGATTCTTTCCGGTCATCCGGTTCCGCATGCAAACAACGTTATCATTGATGATGACTGGGAAACCTCTCTGTTTGCCGCCGATCAGATCAACGTCGGTAAAGGTGCCCATCTTCAGGTTGGTGAGTATGCGGGCGTTAAAGCCAGCGTAACCGCTGCGGACGCTGCCACGCTCTCCTTTGGTTACAACGACAGTCAGCAGAAGGAGGAGAAAAGCTGGCGCTGCTACTCCGTGATTTACACAAATGATGTCGCCTGCAGCCAGCCAGTGCGTAATGCAGATGAACTGGCAAACTTGCCCGCCAGTGAAGTCCAGGGTGATGTCCAGCTGGGCAACAACGCGTCGCTCTATCTGGGGAAAGTGAACTACCAGGGCGCAGTGACCTCTGCCAGCAGCAGCATCATGACAATGGATGCTAATGCAAACTGGACGATGACAGGTGACAGTTATGTTGGGTCGCTGCTGGCGAAGCGGGGAGCGATGCTGTCGATGGTGCCTCAGGGCAACTGGCGTGCTAAAACCCTGAGCTTGGATACCCTGGATGCGACCGGGATGAATCTGGTGTTAGGCGTTAAGCCCTCCTCGCTGGAAAGCGACAGGCTCATCATTAACAATTCGGCGACGGGCAGCGACAACCTGCTGGATGTGGCCCTGCTGATGGGCAATGAAGAGCAGGTTGCACTGACACAGGACCTGGTGATGGTCGATGCACCGGCTGGCACTCCGCACAGTTACTTCGCCTTTGCCAGCAGTTACAGGGGGTTCAGTATTTACTCTCCGAACTATCAGGTAAAGGATGAGAGTGATCGCGTGCAGTGGGTGCTTAAAAGTAACAAAGCCGCCGAACCTGAACCCACGCCAGCGCCGGAGCCAATGCCTGATGTCACGGAAACCACCCCAGACCCAGCGCCTGAGGTCACTGCAGAACCCGAGCTGATGCCGGAACCGACGCCGGTGCCTGAACCTGAACAGACCCCTGCGGCTGAGCCAACGCCAGAGCCGGAGCCAACGCCAGAGCCGGAGCCAACGCCAGTGCCGGAGCCAACCCCAGCGCCGGAGCCAACCCCAGCGCCGGAGCCAACCCCAGCGCCGGAGCCAACCCCAGCGCCGGAGCCAACCCCGGAACCGGAGCCAACCCCGGAACCGGAGCCAACGCCAGAACCAGAGCCAACTCCCGCGCCGGAGCCTGAACCGACTCCAGCACCTGAACCCGCGCCTGCACCGGACGTCACGGCTGAGCCTGACGCCACCCCTGAACCGGCAGAAAACCAGGCGACCGAGGTTCAGAACGCCGAAGAAACAGCCGAAGCGGAGGAGCCTGCAAACGCCAGTGAGAAGGCGAAAGCAGAGGCAGAAGCTAAAGCAAAAGCGGAAGCCGATGAGAAAGCAAAAGCTGAAGCCGAAGCTCAGGAAAAAGCCGGGGAAGAAGCCCCTGAAGCGGCCTTTAACCCGGATGACTGGTTTACGATTTACGACAACCTGCCACTGATCCAGCGCACGCGTGCGCTGATGGCATCACGTCAGTACATTTTCAGCGAAGCTGTCAGCCAGTTACATAAACGCACCGACATGCTGCGTGCCTCACCGGAAAGCAGTGGTTCCTGGGCAATCCTTGAACAGAGAAGAGGACGATTCCTCGGGCTGAAAAACCATCAGCAGACCCTGAACGTTGGCTGGGATACCCGCAATGAGGCGCAGACAGTGGGCTGGAGCGCCAGCTATACGCAGGGTGAGGTAAAAGGGGAGGGCTATGAAAAACACCGGCTGGGCACCGTCGGCGCCTACTACTCCTGGCAGTCTGAGCAGGGATGGTTTATCGATGCCGCCAGTCGTTACCTCTATCTTGATCAGACGTTATCGCTGGATCCGACGCTGAACATCAATGGCATCAGGAAAGAGAGCCATATGCTCGCCGGCAGTCTGCGCAGCGGCTACCAGTTCGCGCTGGCTGACGATACACTGTTTATTTCGCCTTACGTGGGCGTCAGTGGCGGTGTGATGTCCGGTTATACGCTGAAAGGCGAAGATGCCAATGTTTCTCTCAGCTCATCAGCGCCTTACGCCACGACGACCGGGATCATGGCGCAGAAACGCGGCCTGGGTTCTCTGTTGCCCGGAGTAAAACTGAGCGCAAGTCTGGAATATCAGTATTCGCCAGGTAAAAACGGGTCGACCACCACGCTTTCGGACCGGCAGTCGAATCGCCAGTACAGTGCGTGGTCTGACAACCGCTATCGCAGCAGCGTGAGTCTGCAGGGGGAGATTGCATCTGATCTGTCGCTTATCGCCAGCGTTGAGAGCAGTTTTGGCGGGACGTTTAAAACGGATTACAGCGGTCAGGTTGGTTTTGCCTGGCATTTCTGATACCGCGTAATCATTACAGAGCCTCACCGGCTGTTCAGCGTGAGGCTCTGTTCGTTATGCCGTGCGATTCAGGCTCAGCACACCTGCCGCCAGACCTCAGCCGGTACTTCGCTGTAGGTCTCATTCATAATCAGCTCAGCTTTACGATGATCATAAGCGCCTTCAAAAGAGGAGAGATCATCAGAAGGCAATTTTTTCCGCATATAGCTGGTCACGATCTCCAGAATATCGGTTGACGGACAATTTCTTAATTTATTCAGATAATAGACTTTATTCATAATATTTTGCTGAGGTTAACCTGTAAAAAATGAGCTAGTGGACGGTCTCGACGTATCTACGCTGATGCGCTGTCATATCAATGCCGTCAGAAAATAACGCGGGGTCTGACAGCCGATATAGATGTCTCTTTCGCCAGTCAGGCATCAGATGTCTGCTGCTTCGGATACCTCACTGAACCGGCCAGACGAAAGAGCGTGGATTATAAGCGTAACCCGTTGAATGAAATTGCTATTTTCTGCTGTATGCAGCGCGCCCATAATCCCATAGCAGATTGAACAGCCAGGTATAGACCAGAAAAAAGAGCACCAGACCACATTCCAGTTTCAGCGCGGCGAGCAGCGTAATATCCAGCCACCATGCGGCAAAGGGGATTAATACCCATAGCAGACCCGCTTCAAACAGAACGGCATGCAGGCAGCGAATCCGCCAATCTTTTTTAAAACCGATGCGCAGCTGAACGCTGTCAAACATCAGGTTGAACAGATAGTTCCATCCCATCGCCAGCGCTGATGAAACCACGGTTAACAGGGCTGACTGTGCAGGCGCCGCGGAAGCCCAGAACATCAGGATAATGAAAACCAGACTGTTCGCGGCGACTTCGAAAATAACCGCATGCAGCATTCTTTCCGTTCGGGTGCGCACCGGCGATAAATCGTATTCCAAACCAGGCTCTCAATAATCAGTCAGGCTCCGCGACGGATACCCGTAATTGCAGGATAACCGCGTGACCCCATGACGCTGTTCAGCCACCCCGGATACCCCTGTTTTAAAACCGTTGAGAATTTAGCATCGCCCTCTGAGAATGTGAAACATCCCGGCGCGCCGCCACCTGAATCACATTCAGAATTGATGCTTATCAACTTTACCGATGCAGAGTTCACGATGGTCGGTTCAGTCGTCACTCCGCTCAACCCCCACTCTGTGGTTATCCTGAACCGCTCAGTTCACTTCTGGCGACCTGTCCGGTCCCTCTCTTTTGTATTCAGAGTGATGATAGCAAGTTACGATCGGAGTGAAACATTAAAACAGTAATTGGCGTTTATATAGATTTATATTCTTATATTTATGTTTTAATTAGAAATATATCTTGAGGGGAGGGTTTGAATTTCTCTGCGGCCGGGCGATCATGGTGAAAACGCAGGCTTCGCCTCAGGTCAGCATTCGGTGATCTGAAGAAAATATCAGGCAGGGCTGGCCGATCGTGAGTCTGAGATCCGATACCCTCCCGGCCTGATCTTCCGTCTCTATCCGGTAAGGGAGCCGCGGAGAAATGTCCGGCGTCTCTGGATTATGTTTTCCCAGGTGTGCCTTTGATCGGCGGCGGCTTTACTGCATCCGTCAATCGCGAACAGCGCGATGCGATAAGAACTAAATGTCGTCTGACGGCGCTGAGTTGCAAGGTTCGCTTTGCTTCTGAATCTGACGTTATCAGGCTCGACGCGAATGAATTAATCCTGTTGAAGACAATTCGGGGGCTTAAATGCTTAACATTATCGTTGCAGGCGCTACCGGCTGGGTAGGGCGCGAACTGATTGCTGAAGACATGATGCTGGCTCGTCAGCTAAACCCTATGTCGCAGGGACTTTACTTGCTGCGCGAGAGGTGAGAAACATCACCGGCCTGTTACGGGGCATAGAAGCGCTGATATGAACTAAGCCCGGCGTTACCTGGCAGAGAAAAAAGGGCGACGGCGAACGGCGAGGGCAGGCTGACAAAAAATAGTGCTGTTTTTATCGAATAGAAACCGCTGCTGAGCTGTTTACTACAGAGTGCTGCAACCGCGCACGGTAACCGGCAGGCGTCAGCGTCTGCCCCACAGCCCCGATGAGGATAAATGATGACAACGCGCTCTGGTATTTCTCTGTTTGCCGTCCCGGCACTGTTACTGATGCTGCACGCGCCGCTGAGCATGGCGATGGGCGATAACGACAGCGAGAAAAAAACGCCCGACTGCCCTAAAGGCCAGGTCTATGACAGTCAGACGAAAAGCTGCGTGCCCGAAAAGACCAGCAGGCTGAGTGACGGCGATAAAACGCGCTATGCGTACCATCTGGCGAAAAAGGGTGACTATCAGGCTGCCCTGAACCTGCTGGATACGCTGAAAAATCCCGATACCCGCGAAGCCTGGAACTACCGTGGCTATGCCACCCGCAAACTGGGGCGCACGGATGAAGGGATTGGCTATTATCAGCGTGCGATTGCACTCGATCCCCGTTATGCGAAGGTACGTGAATATCTGGGAGAAGCCTGGCTGATTAAAGGGCGTCCGGACCTGGCGCGCGAACAGCTGAAAACGATTGCCGGAATCTGTGGCACCGGGTGCGAGGAGTACCGCGATCTGCAGGCCGCCATTCAGGGCCATCCTGAGGTCTGATACGGCAGGGAGGAGCGTAAAATCACTCACAGCGACATCCGTCAGCATCTCGCAGAGCATCTGACCCGGCTCTGGCGTTACGGCTATGTGCTGTCACACGATCGTGACCTGGCAGAAGAGCTGGTAGTCAACCTGCGTACGCGCGCTGGAACGCAGCGCGCAGTTCACGCCAGGCACACGCATGGATCGCTGGCTCTTCTCGATCCTTCACTCCATCTGGGTCAGCGATCTGCGGGCGCGAAAGGTCCGCCAGGGGCAGGGATTTGCAGACCCCGATGCACTGCTGGCCAGTGACACGCACGCCCTCAGCGACGACAACCGCCAGTTCCGGCGCATTATGCAGCAGGTTAACGCCCTGCCGGAGGCACAGCGAAACGCGCTGTTTCTGGTTTACGTTGAAGGACTGACCTATCAGGAGGCGGCAGAAACCCTCTCCGTCCCGATTGGCACCATTATGAGCCGTCTGGCCGCTGCCCGGGCCACACTGGCCAGGCAGACGGCGACCGCCCCCGCACCGCAGGAGAAACGGCGATGAGCAGAGAAACGTTTACGCCACCCTGGCGCGATGAGGCCATCGTCGCCTGGCTGGATGGTGAGATGACCCCGCAGGAAGCCGGGCTGTTTGAGCAGGCGCTGGCTGACGATCCCGATCTGAACCGGCGGGTTGAGCAGTTCCGGCACAGCAGCCTCGACTTCGGGCAGGCGTTTGCCCCGCTGCTGGAGCAGGCGCCACAGGCCAGAATGGCCGAACGACTGGCGGCCATCACGCCACCGCCCGCTGCCAGAACCTATAGCCGCCGCGCCCTGATTGCCGCTTCGGTAAGTTTTCTGCTGGTGGGCAGCGGCATCGGTCTGCTGGCCAGACCGGGCGAAGAGAGGGAGGATGAAAGCCAGAGTATTCGCGATCTGGAGGCACGGTATATGTCGCTATACAGTGCTGAAACACTGGCCGATCTGCCGGATGATGGCGTCCTGTTGCAGAAGGGGCTGGACCGGACACGGCTCGACTTAGGGTTACAGCTGCACCCGCAGCAGTTGCGCCTGCCGGGTGCTGAACTGAAAATGGTCCGGATCCTGCGCTATGAACGGACTTCAATCGCGCAGATCGCCTGGCTGCACGCGGATTACGGCCCGATGGCGCTCTGTATCTCACCGGCCCCGCACGGCCCGGAGCCGATCGCCCGTGAACGGCGGCATGGAATGGAGCTGGCCTGGTGGAATCGGGATGGCTTCCAGTATGTGCTGATTGGCCGCAATCCGGCTCACCAGCTGGCGGCTATCGCCACTACCCTGCAGACCGCGCTGGCGTAGTCTGGCTGCGCCTTCAGCGGAGCGGGGCGTTCACCTGCGCGGCAATCGCCAGCGCAATGTTCACCCGGTCATCCACCACCCCGACCAGCCGATCCACCCGGAATGCGGTGCGGGAGATCGCGGTTGATGCGTGCAGCGCCAGCGAGCGCGAAGCAGGATCGATCGCCTCACCGCTGTCGAGCGAGGCGAGCATCATCACCGGCCGGCTGACATCTTTCACCGTCAGCACGCCAAAAATCCGGTACTGACCGCTGCCCAGCGCGACAACGCGGCTGCTGACGAAATGAATCTGCGGGTAGTGCTCCGCATCAAAAAACAGATCGCTCTTCAGCTGCCAGGTGAGCAGGCTGTTTGACGCCACCAGCGTGCCCACCGGGATACTCACTTCGACATGGTTATCACGGTCGTCATCCGGATTCAGTATCACGCTTCCGGTCACGCCCTGCAGTCTGGCCTGCGAAAAATCGTGACCAAAGGCACGCCAGGAAAGACCAATGGTTGTTTTATCCGGAATAATGGCATAAGTCATCGGTGCGGCATAAAGCACCGGGCTGAGCAGGGCAAGCAGAGCGCATAAGCAGGCGGCACGGTTCATCACTATTTTCTCTTTTTCTGGCAGACCCAACGTTAACGCCTGACTCCGCGATTCTATTCAATTTTTAGCACTGTTTTTACGCTGCGGGTACATTTTATCGGAAAGATATTAACTGAGTGTTGCTTCATTTCACCAGAAAATAACGATTAATGTGAGGTCGGAACAAGAGTAACCGGCAATATTAAGATTACATTAAGACGATTTTATTAAACCGGCGATTCCGGCGCGCGCAAAGCTACCGGTTTTCCGGCGATCGCACTGCATTAAACCGGCATTAGCGAAGCGATAAAAATCAACGAAAGGTAAACGCCGACCCGATCGTGACAATTTATGGATCGGGCATTTCCTGCGGCTGTTACCGGTAAAATTCGCTGATTTATAAACACATTATCAATGAAATGAAAAGATTAAGGATAAGGGAGAGTATCTGTGAGTGGTGAGTGAACTTTTTCAGCGTTCCTTAACTGATGCCTCGTTGATTTTATTGTTATTCATCTCATCCATTTAATGTTCAGTTAACTTTTGTGCGGTAGCTTGTATTAGCAGTCCGGTAACCTTAATTCCATAACGGGAAAATTGGGGCGCAACAGCGCTATTGCCGGGCGAGAATAAACCGCTATTCAAATTCTTTTTCCGGCGTTGTGCCTGATTAAAACGCGCGACAGCTTACAGGTTGATCTGCAGGAGTTTTAGCATGGATTTTTTGCCCTTTTCCCGCCCTTCGTTCGGTGATGAAGAGCTGGCTGCCGTTAAGGCCGTATTTGATTCGGGATGGATTACGACCGGAGCAAAATGCGCCGAACTGGAGCAGGCCTTTGTTCAGCTGACCGGCAATCAGCACGCCATTGCGGTCAGTTCTGCCACGGCGGGGATGCACGTTACGCTGATGGCCATGGGGATCGGGCCGGGCGATGAAGTGATCACCCCCTCCATGACCTGGGTCTCAACCCTGAACCTGATTACGCTGCTGGGCGCGACACCGGTCATGATTGATGTCGATCCTGACAACCTGATGGTGACGCCGGAACAGATTGCACAGGCGATTACCCCGCGGACGCGCGCCATCATTCCGGTGCATTATGCCGGTGCGCCCGCCAATCTCGACCCGATTTATGCGCTGGCTGAACAGCATGGCATCGCCATTATTGAGGATGCTGCTCACGCGGTGGGCACCACCTGTCATGGCCAGCCGGTGGGTCACCGCGGCACGGCGATATTCTCGTTCCACGCCATTAAAAATATTACCTGCGCAGAAGGCGGTCTGGTCGTGACGGATGACGCCGCGCTCGCCGATCGCATCCGCAGTCTGAAGTTTCATGGCCTGGCAGTCGATGCCTTCGATCGCCAGACTCAGGGACGGCTGCCGCAGGCGGAAGTGATGATGCCGGGCTTCAAATACAATCTGCCCGATATCAGCGCGGCGATCGCGCTGGTTCAGCTGCAGAAACTGCCGGGCTTTATTGCCCGCCGTCGTGAGATCGCGGAACGCTATCTGGCGGCGCTGCGCACGCTGCCGTTTACGCCGCTGTCACTGCCCGACTGGCCCCATGAGCATGCGTGGCATCTGTTTATTATCCGGGTGGATGAACAGCGCTGCGGCCTGTCACGCGATGCGCTGATGCAGGCACTGAAAGCGCGGAACATCGGCAGCGGCCTGCATTTCCGTGCGGCCCATACCCACAAATATTATCGCCATCACTATCCGAATCTGTCGCTGCCCGCCAGCGAACGCAATAGTCAGCAGATGTGTTCGATCCCGCTGTTCCCGTCGATGACGGACCAGGATGTAGAGCGCGTCATTCAGGCTTTACATGACATTGCCGGAGCCTGAGATGCGCGATATTCAACCTATTAATATGCTTTCCGTGGTGATCCCGGTCTACAACGAAGAAGAGAGCCTGCCGGAGCTGTTACAGCGCACCGGCGCCGCCTGCGACGGTATCGACCTGGAGTATGAAATTCTGCTGGTGGATGACGGCAGCAGTGACCGATCAGCCGAACTGATCGAACAGGCTGCCACCCTGCCCGATAGCCGGGTAAAGGGCGTGCTGCTCAACCGTAACTACGGTCAGCACTCCGCCATCATGGCCGGATTCAGCCAGGTGCGCGGCGATCTGATTATTACGCTTGACGCCGACCTGCAGAATCCGCCGGAAGAGATCCCGCGTCTGGTCGAGGCCGCCCGTCAGGGATATGACGTGGTGGGCACCGTCCGGCAGCAGCGCCAGGACACCTGGTTCCGTCGTAAGGCCTCGCGCACGCTCAACCGCTTAATCCAGCGCGTGACCGGCAAAGCGATGGGCGATTACGGCTGCATGCTGCGCGCCTATCGCCGTCACATCGTCGATGCGATGCTGAACTGCCATGAGCGCAGCACCTTTATCCCGATTCTGGCCAACACTTTCGCCCGTCACACGATTGAGCTGCCGGTCATCCATGCCGAGCGCGCCTTTGGCGATTCGAAATACAGTTTTATGCGGCTCATCAACCTGATGTACGACCTGGTGACCTGCCTGACCACCACACCGCTGCGATTGCTCAGCGTGGTCGGCAGCCTGATTGCCCTCTCCGGTTTTGCCTTCTCGCTGGTGCTGATCATCCTGCGACTCTTCTTTGGTGCGGCGTGGGCGGGGGATGGTGTCTTCGTCCTGTTCGCCGTGCTGTTCATGTTTATCGGCGCCCAGTTTGTGGGTATGGGACTGCTCGGGGAGTACATCGGGCGCATTTACAACGACGTTCGCGCGCGTCCGCGCTATTTCGTTCAACGCATTGTTCAGGCTCCTGAAGAGCCTTCAGTACAGGATACTCAATCATGAAGACCCTCGTTTTCGCCTATCACGACATGGGCTGTGTCGGCATCAATGCGCTGCTGAAAGCAGGCTACGAGATCACCGCCATCTTTACGCACAACGATGTGGCGACCGAAAATCCGTTTTTCGGCTCGGTAGCCCGTCTGGCGGCAGAACACGGCATTCCGGTCTATGCGCCGGACGAGGCAAATCATCCGATCTGGCTCGACCGCATCCGCACGATGGCACCAGAGATGATCTTCTCTTTCTACTATCGCAATCTGCTGAGCGACGAGATCCTGCAATGTGCCGAAAAGGGGGCTTTCAACCTGCACGGCTCGCTGCTGCCGAAATACCGTGGCCGCGCCCCGCTGAACTGGGCGCTGGTGAATGGCGAGCGCGAAACGGGCGTGACGCTGCATCGCATGGTGAAGCGCGCCGATGCCGGGAATATTCTGGCTCAGCAGAAGGTTGCCATTGAGGAGCAGGACAACGCGCTGACGCTGCACCGTAAACTGACCCAGGCTGCGGAGCAGTTGCTTGCCGACGTGCTGCCACGCCTGCGTCAGGGGGATGTGGCGGAGTGGGCGCAGGATGAGAGCCAGGCGTCCCGCGTGGGCCGTCGCACGGCTGAAGATGGCCGCATCGACTGGAATCAGCCCGCCGAAGCCATCCACAATCTGGTGAGAGCGGTCACCGATCCCTGGCCTGGCGCGTTCGCCTTCGCCGGTTCGGTCAAATTCATCGTCTGGAAGAGCCGGGTTCATCCTCAGCAGCAGCAGGCGAAGCCTGGCACGGTGATCTCTAAGCAGCCGTTCCTGGTCGCCTGCGGTGAGGGCGCGCTTGAAATTCTGACCGGCCAGTCTGAGCACGGCGTGTACATGAACGGCAGCCAGCTGGCGCAAAGTTTAGGCATGGTGCCGGGCGCGCTGCTCTATTCCAAACCGCAATCGGTTCTGCAGCGTCGTACCCGCGTGCTGATCCTGGGCGTCAACGGTTTCATCGGCAACCATCTTACAGAGCGACTGCTGCAGGATGAGCATTTCGAGGTTTACGGGCTGGATATCAGCTCCGACGCCATCAGCCGCTTCCTCGATCATCCGCGCTTCCACTTTGTGGAAGGGGATATCGCGATCCACTCAGAATGGATTGAGTATCACATCAAAAAATGTGACGTCATTCTGCCGCTGGTCGCGATCGCTACCCCGATCGAATACACCCGCAATCCGCTGCGCGTCTTTGAACTCGATTTCGAAGAGAACCTGAAAATCATCCGCGACTGCGTGAAATACCAGAAGCGTATCATTTTTCCGTCCACCTCTGAGGTGTACGGCATGTGTACGGACGACAGCTTCGATGAGGACACCTCAAACCTGGTGGTGGGACCGATCAACAAGCAGCGCTGGATCTACTCGGTCTCCAAACAGCTGCTGGACCGCGTCATCTGGGCTTACGGCGAAAAAGAGGGGCTGCGTTTCACTCTGTTCCGTCCTTTCAACTGGATGGGCCCGCGTCTGGATAACCTCAATGCGGCGCGTATCGGCAGTTCCCGCGCGATTACGCAGCTTATCCTGAACCTGGTGGAAGGCTCGCCCATCAAGCTGATCGATGGCGGCAAACAGAAGCGCTGCTTCACCGATATCCGCGATGGCGTTGAAGCGCTGTTCCGCATCATCGAAAACAAGCAGCAGAACTGCGACGGGCAGATCATCAACATCGGTAATCCGGACAACGAAGCCAGTATCAAAGAGCTGGCCGAGCAGCTGCTGTCCAGCTTCGAGCGTCATCCGCTGCGCAGTCAGTTCCCGCCGTTTGCCGGTTTCCGCGAAGTGGAGAGCAGCAGCTACTACGGCAAAGGCTATCAGGATGTGGAGCACCGTAAACCGGCGATCCGCAATGCCCGTCGCTTACTGGGCTGGACGCCAACCGTCACGATGGATGTCACGATCGACAATACGCTGGACTTCTTCCTGCGCACCATTGAGCAACAGGCTGATAAGTGATGAAAAAGATTGGTCTGCGGATTGACGTAGATACCTGGCGCGGCACGCAGCAGGGTGTGCCGACGCTGCTGGAGCTGTTTCAGCGTCACGCGGTGCGGGCCAGCTTTTTCTTCAGCGTCGGGCCGGACAACATGGGCCGCCATCTCTGGCGGCTGATCAAACCGGCTTTCCTCATCAAGATGCTGCGCTCCCGCGCAGCATCGCTCTATGGCTGGGACATTCTGCTCGCCGGCACGGCCTGGCCCGGTAAGCAGATGGGGCGCGGCCTGCGGCATATCATTCAGGATACCGCCCGCTATCACGAGATGGGGCTGCACGCCTGGGACCATTTTGCCTGGCAGACCTGGGCGGGTGTCTGGCCGCAGGATAAGCTGGTTGAGCAGATCGCGCGTGGCACCGAGACGCTGAGTGAGATCCTGGGCCATCCGGTCAGCTGCTCGGCGGTGGCCGGCTGGCGCGCCGATGGCCGGGTGCTCGCGGCCAAGCAGGATTTCTGCTTCCACTACAACAGCGACTGTCGCGGCACCGGGCCTTTCCGGCCTCTGCTGCCGGATGGACAGATTGGCACCGTTCAGATCCCGGTGACGCTGCCGACATGGGATGAGGTGGTTGGCCGTGAGGTCAGCGCGGAAGGCTACAACGACTATATTCTGGCGAAGATGCTCGCCGCAGATGACGGGGCGGTTTACACCATCCACGCTGAAGTGGAAGGCATCATCGGCTCCCCGGACTTTGACCGGCTGCTGACGGCGGCTGCCCGCCATGGCATTCAGTTCTGCCCGTTAAACGAGCTGCTGCCCGCCGATCTGAATACCCTGCCGCTGGGCCGGGTTGTCAGAGGGGAAATCGCCGGCCGGGAAGGGTGGCTGGGTTGTCAGAAACTCACTGAAGAGGCGAACTAGTGCGGATACGTAACAACACGACGTGGTTACTTTTTTTCAGCTTTTTTATCCTTTATTACCTGATCCCGCCGGTGTTCCGCGATCTCTGGCAGCCCGATGAGACCCGCTATGCGGAGATCAGCCGTGAGATGCTGGCAAGCGGGAACTGGATCACCCCTCACTTCTTCGGCCTGCGCTACTTCGAAAAACCGGTAGCCGGTTACTGGATCAACTCGCTGGGGCAATGGCTGTTTGGCCATAACAATTTCGGCGTGCGGGCGGGGTCGATCGCCTCCACGACGGTCACCGCGCTACTGATTTACTGGCTCGGCAGACGGCTGTTTGGTTCTGCGCGCACCGCCGCTGTCGGCAGCGTGATTTTCCTCAGTTCGCTGCTGGTCTATGGCGTCGGCACCTATGCGGTGCTTGACCCCATGCTGATGCTCTGGCTGGCGGCGGCGATGTGCAGCTTCTGGCTGGCGACCGAGGCCAGCGGGCGCGCCGGGCGCGCAGGCGGTTATCTGCTGCTGGGGCTCGCCTGCGGCATGGGCTTCATGACCAAAGGGTTTCTGGCGCTGGTGGTGCCGGTCCTGGCGATCCTGCCTTGGGCGATCTGGCGGCAGCGGCTGCGGGAACTCTTCTGCTACGGACCACTGGCGCTGCTCTCTGCGGCGGCGATCAGCGCCCCCTGGGCGCTGGCGATCTATCATCAGGCGCCTGATTTCTGGCACTACTTCTTCTGGGTGGAACATATTCAGCGCTTCGCAGAGGAGAATGCGCAGCACAAAGCGCCGTTCTGGTATTACCTGCCGGTGCTGCTGCTTGGCACGCTGCCGTGGCTGGCGCTGCTGCCTGGCGCCTTGATGAGTGGCTGGCGTGAACGCCGGCAGCATCCGGGCGCGCTCTATCTGCTGAGCTGGACGGTGATGCCGCTGCTGTTCTTCAGTCTGGCAAAAGGCAAGCTGCCGACCTACATCCTGCCCTGTTTTGTACCGCTGTCGCTGCTGATGGCGCACTACGGCCTGAATGCTGCGCAGCGGGCAGGGCGGGTGTTAACCGTCAACGGCTGGATTAACCTGATTTTTGGTATCCTGACCGTGGCGACGGTCCTGCTGGTGCTGGCGCCGTGGAGTGTGACGCACCATCCGCTGTTCGCCGCGCAGGAGAAGCTGAAGCTGGGTCTGGCAGCACTGGCGTTTCTCGTCTGGGGCGTGGCGGGCGCGTACAGTTGCCGATCCGCTCCACGCCGCTGGCTGGTCTCCGCGCTCTGTCCGCTGGGGGTGGCGCTGCTCATCGGCTCTGCGATCCCGGAGAAAATTCGTGACGCTAAGCAGCCGCAGAACTTTGTCTCGGTCACGGGTGATCGGCTGGCGGCCAGCCGCTTTATCCTGGCGGATAACCCCGGTGTGGCCTCCGCCGCCGCGTGGCATCTGCACCGCAGCGATATCGGTTTCTATGATTCCAAAGGCGAGCTGGAGTATGGGCTGAGCTACCCCGATGCGCAGTCCCGCTTCGTCTCTGCGACAGACTTCAGCCGCTGGCTGGCGGCGCATCGCCAGCTGGGCAGCGTGTCGCTGCTGCTGCTGGTCGACTCGGTTCACAGCGATATCGATGAGGAGGTTCCGGTGCCGGATGCGGTGTATCGTCAGGGCAGGCTGGTCAGCCTTTACTATAGCCAGTTGAAATGATGCTGCTGCTGATTGTCCTGGTCAGCCTGCTCAGCTGCAGCGCGCAGCTCTGCCAGAAGCAGGCGACCCATGCGCTGTCACGTCAGGGGCGGTTAAGCTGGATCGCCTTCAGCATGCTGTTGTTAGGTGTCGCCATGCTTCTCTGGCTGCGGGTGCTACAGCAGGTGCCGGTGAGCCAGGCCTATCCGATGCTGAGCCTTAATTTCATTTTCGTCGCGCTGGCCGGGCGGCTCCTCTGGCGCGAGCGACTGACGCTGCGCCAGATGGCGGGCACGTTGCTGGTGGTAACCGGCGTGGCACTGATGGCGAGTCAGCTATGAAAGGGTATGGATGGGTGGCCTGCAGCGTGCTGCTGGTTTCTGCGGCACAGTTAATGATGCGCTGGGCGATGCCGCGGCTGCCTGAGTTCAGCAGCCTCCTGTCGCTGCCTGCGGTGGCTATCCTGCCCGCCCTGATGCTGCTGGCCGGGCTGGGGGCCTATGGCGTCTCGATGCTCTGCTGGATCCGGGCGCTGCACTTTTTCCCGCTCAACCGGGTCTATCCGCTGCTGAGTCTCAGCTACGTGCTGGTGTGGCTGGTGGCCGTCAGCCTGCCGGTATTTCAGGAGGCTTTCAGCTGGCACAGTCTGGCCGGTGTGGTGATGATTGTTGCCGGTCTGCTCTGCATCGTGGTTAAACCCTGACGCATCAGTGTCGTTATTGTTTTCGCATTATCCCGCCATTTTATTATCGTTTTCAGGCGGCCGTTAACGCTTTCCCGATAGCGAAATTAACGTTTTCGTGATAGAACTCCTTTCTGTTACCGTTTTCATTCGACAGATAAAGGATTCGTTATGCTGGTCGGCTTCAGCGCGCTGCGCGAACGTTATGCAATTGAACTGGCGCAACCGTTGCGCGTGAAGTCGGCCATCGGCACGGTACGATCCCATCACGAGAGCCAGGGACGGGTAGAGAATCACTATCCGCCTGGCTATCAGCCGGAAGATTCTTTTGCCGGTCACTTCGCCTTTGGCCTCAAATATGAAGAGATCCATCTTGAGTTCTTTGCCCGGCTGTTTACGGCCATCGGACCTGAACCAGTGGAACAGTGGTGTCGCCAGGAGCCGTTCGGGCAGTATGCGCGGCGGGCCGGATTTTTCTATGAATGGCTGACCGGCAGCCCGCTACAGGTGCCCGATGTGACCAACGGCGGTTATGTCGAGGCCATTTCATCCGATGCCTGGCTCACCCGCACCACGCTGAAGCGTAACCGCCGCTGGCGCATCAACGATAACCTGCCGGGCTCGGCAGATTTCTGTCCGCTGGTGCGGAGAACGCCCGCCGTTGAGCAGGCGCTGGCCTTCGATCTGAATGACGCCTTAAAAGACCTGGATAACGCCTTTGGCGCAGATATTCTGATGCGCACCGCCAGCTGGCTGACTTTTAAAGAGTCGCGCGCCAGTTTCCTGATTGAAAAAGAGTCTGACCAGGGCGACCGCATCCAGCGCTTTGCTCATGTGATCGCGCAGTATTGTGGGCAGCTCGACGATCCGCTCAGCGAGGAGAGCCTGCATACCATACAGCAGGGGATTCTGGGGCAGGATGCGCTGGGCCTGGGGCTGCGACGTTCACCGGTGTTTGTCGGACAGTCGACGATGCGTGAAGATATCGTCCACTATATTGCGCCACACTACGAGGATGTCCCGCGCTTTATGCAGGGGCTGAAAGCCTTTGAGGAGGCGACAAAGGGCGCCGCGCCGCTGGCCCGGGCGGGCGTTATCGCGTTTGGTTTTGTCTATATCCACCCGATGCGCGACGGCAATGGCCGCATCCACCGGTTTCTGATCAATGACACGCTGAACCGGGATGGCGCAATACCGGACGGCGTCATCCTGCCGGTTTCTGCCACCATTACCAGCTCGATGGATTTCCGGGTCGGCTACGATCGCACGCTGGATCTCTTTTCTAAAAAACTGATGCGGCGCTATGCGGGCTGCTACCGTTTTGGCGAACTGAAAACGTATGAGGACGGCACCCGGAGCAACTTCATTTTCAGCGACTATGAGGATGCCCGCTTTGCCTGGCGCTATCCCGATCTGACCGAGCATGTTCTCTACACGGGCAGAGTGATCGAGCATACCGTGCGAACCGAAATGGCCGATGAAGCGCGGGTGCTGGTTCTGTTTCAGCGCGCCCAGCAGCAGCTGAAGGAGGTGGTTGAGATGCCGGATCAGGATGCCAGCCGCATCATCCGGTCATTGAAGGAGAACGGCTGGCAGATTTCCGGCAAGCTGAAAAAAAACTTCCCGCTGTTTGAGGATGATGCCACCTCCCAGCGTATCGTCGAGGCGGTCAGATCGGCGTTTGAGACAGAACAGTGAGTGTGCAGTACATCGCTGCACATCCATTGATGCGGCTCAGCAGAGCGGGGTGATCTCTGCAGCCAGCGCAACGATATCATCGACGACGCGATCCGGTGAGGGCGCCAGCGGATAGAGCGCCTGGCCCCGGCGGGCGACAAAGGCCGTTTTCATCCCTGCACATTTTGCCCCGCCGACATCCCAGCCATGCGCCGCCACCATCATGCAGGCAGACGCGGACTGGCCCATCTCCTTCATCGCCCACTGATAGACCCTCAGATCGGGTTTATAAACCTGAACCTGTTCCACGCTGAGAATACGGGTGAACAGGGGGGCCAGCCCGGCGGAACTCAGCTGCTTTTCCGCCAGCGCGGCAGAGGAGTTGGTAAGCGCGACCAGCGTATATCCCTGCTGCTGCAGAGCGGTCAGCCCTCTGGCCACATCCGGATGAGCAGGCATCGCGGCGATGATTTCGGCCAGCGGCGTTGCCTCCTCCGGCAGGGTGATACCGTATCGCGCGGCAGTCATCTCCAGTACGGCTTCGGCGATATCACCAAAATTGTGGAAGCTGCCGGTTACGGTCCCCACCAGCGAATGATGTAACACCGAGGTGAACCAGGCTTCGGCGCGCTCAGGCCTGTTACCAAGCCGCTGCGCCACCGCCTGATTCAGTCCTGACATATCCAGCAGAGTTTCATTAACATCAAAAAACAGCGTGCCGCTGCAGGGTGTGGAAGGGGAGCTGTGGGTCATCTGACCTCCGGTTATGTTGATGCATCTGAGGGGTGCAGCGTCAGGGAGAGTGATAGAAGGTAGGTTACCGTGCGGGATTCCTCAAGGGAGCGGGGCTGCCGTGCTCTCCGGCATAGTCAGAAGCGGGTTATCCATCGGTTACCCTGCCTGAAAATTATCAGTCTGCTGAACAGAATTTTGTCGGTAAGACTGAGGCGATCAGAAGCTTCTCACGCGTTAAATGAGCAACAAAAAATGTGCGTTATTGTCGTGGCGCATATTAACAGGTACTAAGGCGAATAAATATTTAATCGCAAACTGAATATAGAATTAGTTCTATATTAATCACCCCTTTAAGAATGCATTATTTTTTTCGCGCCAGAGGGCTGAGGTGTTAATGGTTTTAACATCTTCCTGCCTTCTGAAAAACATAACCTTCAATCTAGGGAGCAATAAAGTGCGTGAATTAAATGTAATGGAAATTAACGAGGTTTCTGGTGGTGATATTTTTAGTTCACTGACCAGCGCGATTATTCTGGCCACAACTGGTTTTGCAGCCGGCGCGGCTTATGGCGGTATCCATGGGGGTGATCAGGGTGGTCTGCTGGGTGTTGGCATCATCGGCCAGCTGGCTGGGGTTATAATCGGGCCCATTGTAGGTGTCATTGGAGGCTTTATTCTGGGTGCAGTAATGGGCTGGAATGACCCCGATTCTGTCACTGCCATCGCAACGCAATGGCTGAACAATTTTGTGAACGGCAATTTTAAATAAGCATTTTTCAGCAATTGAGTATATGCCTCACATGACAGTGGGGCATTTTTATAGGGAAGTCGCTGACTTTCGCTGCTCAGAGGGCTTTTTCCGGAGAAGCTTATTCTGATAAAAAAGGATTGAGTTCATCAGTCAGCAGTGACTGTTCAGGTATTTTTCCGCCTACAATTTTGTAATTCACGCCAGTATGGCTGAATCGCCATCGTTTTGAACAAACATCTCTGAGTCATTTAAGATGACTTAAGGAACTAAGGCTTATGCGCCTTAACGTTGATAACTGTCTCATGCGTCTTACGTATCAGCCATAGTACCATCGCCTGGCCCGGGCTGACTCGATCAACATTTCGATAGTAAGAGGATGAGAGAACTGGACGTAAGTGAAATAAGTATGGTGTCAGGCGGAAAGGCTAATTCTGTGTATTGTTCTGTATGACCTTAGCATTTTGTAATAACAATAAGTTCGTACAATACTAATTATGTTAAATATGAAATCCTTACGTAAGCATAGCAGATGCACACGTAAACAGAGGGCATCTCTGAAGATAATAAAAATAAGGTTTGCCCTGCTCCCGATTGATTAATACACCGCCATATTCGTAATGTCTCAAAAGCCACATGAGGACATCCTCATGAAGAAGCGTTTATATGACGAACAGGGAAAAGTGAAGATAAACAAACCCAGATTACTCGCTGACGGTTGTATCTCATACCAGGGGCAGGTCAGTCAGCCTGGTGAGGCCGGTTATAGGCGGATAATGCGTCATTCCCTTCCCCCTCTCTGACATTATGCGGCGATGAGCTACCACCACTGAAGCAGAGCGAGCCGGTCATCATCCCTGATGGCATTACCCTCCTTAACCGCATTCAGCAGCATCAGGCCCGTCGGCTCACCTTTCCGCCAGCACATCAGGTTGAATGGCTAACGGAAGCCCGACCGCCCTATTTCTTATCCTGCGACCAGGTCGCGCTGCGGATATCCACCTTCACCGGCAGCAGACCAATCCGGGTAAAGGTATCCGCCAGGGCCTGCTGCTGCGTGAAGACGTCAGGCGTCATACGCTCTGCGCCAAAAGGCATCCTCGCCAGCGCGCGCTGCCAGATGGGCTGCGGCAGACCTGTCGAGGCAGACATGATTTTTGCCGCCTCATCCTGATGCTGATTGGCCCAGGTGCTGAGCGTGCCCAGCTCATCCACCACCTTGCTGGCGATTGCCGGATAACGCTCCGCAAACTTGCGGCTGGCCAGATAGAAGGTGTAGTGCGGCACCAGCCCTTCGGCGTTGCTGATTAACCGGGCGTGAGCATTGGTTTCAACTTCCGCGTAGTAAGGGTCCCAGATAACCCATGCATCGACCGCGCCGCGCTGGAAGGCCGCTCGCGCATCGGCGGGCGGCAGATAGACCGGCGTTATATCTTTGTAGGTCAGCCCTGCCTTCTCCAGCGCCGTAACCAGCAGATAGTTAACGTCAGACCCTTTATTCAGCGCCACGCGCTTACCCTTAAGGTCCGCCACACTTTTCACAGGTGAGTCGGCCGGAACAACGATCGCTTCGGTTTTCGGGTTAGCTGGGGAGTGCGCCAGATAAACCAGATCGGCCTGCGCCGCCTGAGCAAACGTAGGCGGGGCATCGCCGGTGGCCGCGAGATCGATACTGCCGATATTCAGACCTTCCAGCATCTGCGGTCCGGCCGGAAACTCAATCCAGTGAACCGCGATCCCCTGCTTTCTGAACTCCTCATCCAGCGTGCCGCGATATTTAAGCAGCGCGAAGATATTTGCTTTCTGAAAACCGATATTTACCGTATCGGGCTTATCGGCTGCCTGGATGTTGAATGCAAAGCCCGCCTGGGCGGCAATAATCAGTGCGCTGAGTAGAACTTTTTTCATTTCTCATTCCTGAGTCTGTTGTAGTCAGCGCAACATAACAAACGCACGTTCAGGTGCTTAGCGATGAAAAGTTCGATGCTTATCTGAAAAAACGCTATGGATGCCAGACGGACTCGCGGACCCGAATTGCGCGATTAAGCAGCCCCAGCGCATAGAAGCGATCAGCGATCATCTGCTGCTCCCGGATGATGGCTAAGTTCATTCGCTGCGTCTGGTGACTGCGGCGCGCCAGGGCGTGCAGCAACGCGCTCGTCGGGATGCCCAGTTCAGTGGAGAGCAGGCCCGCCGCTTCTGCGCGGTGCGCATCAATGTAGCGGCCGGTCTGCTCCAGCGCGGTCAGCAGAACCGTTATCAGATCCCCGGCCTGCGCGGCGAACCCGCGTTCAGCAAGGTAGAACTGATGGTTGCTGACCCGGCCACTGCCGTCAGCGATCACCCTGAACTGCCCGCTGTTCTCTGCATCGCTGAGCAGCGGATCCCACATCATCCAGGCATCCACGGCGTTAAGATCGCTGGGCGTGAACGGATATTTAGGGGGCGCGTAGAGGATGCGCACCTCATCCAGGGCTAATCCCGCCTCATCCAGAATCTGTAACAACAGGTAGTGAACGTTGGATCCCCGGTTCACGGCGATGCGTTTTCCTCTGAGTTCGCTGACGTGATGAATCGGACTGCTGTCTGGCACCACCAGCGCGACGCTCTGCGGCGCTGCGGGTTCCCAGGCGACATACAGCATCGGGCTCTGGTCGGCCTGCGCAAACAGCGGCGGTACTTCCCCGGTGGTGCCAAAATCGATCTCCTTATTGCTGAGCGCATGCAGCAGCTGCGGGCCAGCGGGAAACTCACTCCACAAGACGCTGACGCCGCGATGGGCCAGCTGCTGTTCCAGCGACTGACGGGCTTTCAGGATCCCCAGATTGCCGAACTTCTGATAGCCGATGCGCAGCTCGCGCTCTTTTGCGGCGGGCTGAAAGGGGGAAGCGCTGCGCGCAGGCGGCTGACTGCGGCGTGGCCTGATGATCCCGAGATGCCCGAGGTGCGTCCGCAGCGTATGACGGCTGATGCCAAGCAGCGCCGCAGCCTGAAGCTGATTGCCCTGGGTCAGTTCCAGCGCATTTCTGACCAGCGCGGCGATCATCCGCGGATAGAGCGGCGTCTCGCCTTGCTGCATCTGCTGTTTCAGAAACTGATCCAGCGCCTCTTCGCCCGGCGGCATCTCCTGCCCTGCCAGCGGACTCAGCCGGAGCTGCTGCTCAGTCACCAGCGCGCTCTGACTGAGCAGCACGGCGTTGTGCAGCGTGTTCTCCAGTTCCCGGATGTTGCCCGGCCAGCTGTAGGCCATCAGCGTGGCCAGCGCCTCGTCGCTGAGCCGGAGCTGAGGGCGGCCAAGCCGGCGCGCATAAAGCTGCAGAAAATGGTGCGCGAGCACTGGTATGTCTTCGCAGCGCTGGCGCAGCGGCGGCAGCGTGACGCTCGCCACATTGAGTCGGTAATAGAGATCCTCACGGAAACGCCGCTCACGGATGGCGGCGGCCAGATCGCGATTGGTGGCCGCGATCACCCGCACATTGACTTTAATCGCTCGGGAGGAACCGACGCGGGTGATTTCACGCTCCTGCAGCACACGCAGCAGTTTTATCTGCAGCGGCAGACTCAGTTCTCCTACCTCATCCAGTAACAGCGTGCCGCCCTCGGCGGCTTCAAACCAGCCGCGATGGCGATCCTGCGCGCCGGTGAACGCCCCTTTCTCATGACCAAAGAGTTCGGACTCCGCCAGACTTTCGGTGAGTGCGCCGCAGTTGACGGCCAGAAAGGGCTTGTCGCTGCGCGCGCTGTGGTGATGCAGATAACGCGCCATGACCTCTTTACCCGTTCCGGTTTCGCCAATAATTAATACGGTCGCATCCGTTGGCGCGAGCTGATCCAGCACACTCTGAAACGCCTTTGAGGCGGGGTCGATCAACTCTGGGGTAGCAATCTGCATCTCGTTTTACCGGCTTAACGGGGGAATAGAGACCATACCGCGCGGTCATCCCGGAAACGAGAGGCTCAGCGCGTCGGATTGTTGCGAATGCAGCAGCGTGCGGCTGCCGCTGTTGCAAATGCAACAGCGCCGGGAAAACGTCAGCCGTGCTATCCATTTGATTAAAAAGAAAAGATCCCGGTATGAGCGCTGGCACGATTGCTGCTAAGAGCTATATAACCAAAGGGATTAGCCCTATGTGATAAATTCAAATATCGTTATAAAGGAATCTGCTAATGAGCCATACGACACAGGAAAACCTCAACCTCTTCTGGTTTCTGCCGACCCACGGCGACGGGCGCTATCTGGGCACGACGGAGGGTGGCAGAGCGGTCGATTTACCCTACTTACAGCAGGTTGCGCTGGCGGCAGATAATCTGGGCTTTTATGGTGTGTTAATCCCGACCGGGAAGAGCTGCGAAGATTCATGGCTGGTGGCGTCGGCGCTGGCCCCGATCACCAAAACGCTGCGCTATTTAGTGGCCGTGCGTCCGGGCCTGCAGCCACCCAGCCTGGCCGCGCGCATGGCCGCCACGCTGGACCGTCTCTCCGGCGGGCGGCTGCTGATAAACGTGGTAACCGGAGGCGATCCGGTCGAGAACAAAGGCGACGGGATCTTTCTGAGCCATGCTGAACGTTATCAGGTTACGCAGGAGTTTCTTGAGGTCTACTCGCGTCTGCTCAAAGGTGAAAAGGTCGATTTTACCGGCGATCATATCCGCGTCGAAGGCGCCGAAATCCTCTTCCCGCCGGTGCAGGAAGATGGCCCGCCGCTCTATTTTGGCGGATCCTCGGAGGCGGCTATTGACGTGGCGGCCAGTCAGATCGATACCTATCTGACATGGGGCGAACCGGTGGCGCAGGTGGCGGAGAAGCTGGCGGTCGTCCGTCAGCGGGCGGAGGAGAAAGGCCGCACGCTCTCTTACGGCATTCGCCTGCATGTCATCGTGCGTGAAACCGAAGAGGAAGCCTGGGCGGCGGCCGACCGGCTGATCTCTCATCTCGATGAAGAGACCATCGCGGCGGCCCAGAAAATCTTTGCCCGCATGGATTCGGCCGGACAGGCGCGGATGAGCGCGCTGCATCAGGGCTCACGCGAGAGCCTGCGCATCGGCCCTAATCTGTGGGCAGGCGTGGGGCTGGTACGGGGCGGTGCAGGCACCGCGCTGGTGGGCAGCCCGCAGCAGGTCGCCGACCGCATTCGTGAATATCAGGCGCTGGGGATCGAGAACTTTATCTTCTCCGGTTATCCGCATCTCGAAGAGGCGCACCGCTTTGCCGAGCTGGTGATGCCGCTGTTACCCCTGGCGTCCAACGCCGAAAAGAAACAGCGCAGCGTGAATACCGGCCCGTTTGGTGAAACCATTGGCGGCGACCGCCGTCCGGGTTAACCCCGTCAACAGAAGAGAAGGCTCGCTTATGTCGCAACAGCAGATTGTCATTATCGGCGGAGGCTTCACCGGCACTGCGCTGGCGATCCATCTTGCCAGACAGGGCAAGCCGGGCCTGAGCGTGACGGTGGTTGAACCGCGTGACGGGCTGGCACAGGGCGTGGCCTACGGTACCCGCGATCCGGCGCACCGTATCAATGTTCCGGCTTCCCGGATGCAGCTTGCGGGCGATGAAGAGGGCCGGTTTGATCGTGACTACCGGGCCTCGCCCGGTTATCTGAACGATCCGGACGCGTTGTGGCATGACGGCAACGTCTATCCGCAGCGCGGTGAGTTTGGTCGCTGGGTGAACGCGCAGTTTATCCATCAGCAGAAACACTCTGCGGTGACGCTGAGACACCTGCAGGACAGCGCCGTGTCGCTGCGGGAGGGGATCGTGACCACCGCCCGGGGAGAGCAGATTCGGGCGGATCAGGTGGTGCTGGCCATCAGCCATCCCCCGCCCGCGCTGCCTGCGCTGCTGAAGCCGTTACAGGCGCATCCCGGCGTGATTGCTGATCCCTGGCAGCGCAACGCGCTGACGCAGATTGCGCCAGAGAACCGGATCGCGATTATCGGCTCGGGACTGACGATGTCCGATGTGGTCGCCTCGCTGCATCGTCAGCAGCATCGGGGACACATCACCGTTTTCTCCCGTCGCGGACTGTTGCCGCGCGCCAATCTGAGTGGCAGCGAGGCGCCCTACACCCTGGATTACAGTCAGCCGCAACCCGCCAGCGCGCGCGGCTGGTTACATCGGGTGCGCCAGGAGCTGAAACAGGCGGCCGCGATGAGTCTGCCGTGGCAGCTGGTGCTGGATGATATCCGCCGCAACGGTCAGCGTATCTGGCAGAGTCTGCCACTGCAGGAACAGCAGCGGTTTCTGCAGCATCTTCGTCCCTGGTGGGATGTTCACCGCTATCGCATCGCGCCACAGGTCAGCCAGGTTCTGTCGCAACTGCAGGCCAGCGGTCAGCTCTCGCTACGCGCCGCCCGTCTGATTGCGGCTGAACCGGCCGGTGACGCGCTGCGGCTGACGCTGCGCCTGCGGGGGGCAGATCAGGAGATTTGCGAGGTGGATAAGGTGATTGTGACTACCGGGCCGGCGCACAACGCGCTGCTGGACAGTAACCCGCTGCTGAGTCAGTTGCAGGGTGACGGCGTGATCCAGCCCGATGCGCTGGCGCTGGGCATTCAGGTAAACGCCCTGTCGCAGGCCGTGAATGCACAGGGTGAAGCCAGCCCCTGGCTCTATGTGGCCGGGCCCGCCGCGCGGGGGCGCTTTGGCGAGCTGATGGGACTGCCGCAGGTGGCCGAGCATGCTGAGTCCGTCGCCCGCATGGTGCTCAGCGCCACACCCTCCCCCCTCAGCGAGCGATGTCCCGGCTCCCTGACGCACTGATCCCCTTCTCACAATATTAATCTGAAAAAGTGGGCGGCAGCGTGATGCCGCATCCGCTCAGGAGTCGCTATGTCATCGAAACGTGAAATTCGTCTGAATGCTTTTGATATGAACTGCGTCGGTCACCAGTCTCCCGGCCTGTGGGCGCATCCGCGCGATCGTTCATGGCAGTACAAGGATCTGACCTACTGGACCGACTTAGCGCGTCTGCTGGAGCGCGGTAAATTTGACGGGCTGTTTATTGCCGACGTGCTGGGTGTCTATGATGTGTACAACGGCAATAATCAGGCGGCTATCCGTCAGGCCACGCAGGTACCGGTTAACGACCCCCTTGCGCTGATTACGCCGATGGCGTTGGTCACGGAACATCTGGGTTTTGGTCTGACTGCTTCGCTGTCCTTCGAACACCCCTATCCCTTTGCGCGCCGTCTCTCTACCCTCGATCATCTGACCAAAGGCCGGGTCGGCTGGAATATCGTGACCTCTTATCTGGAAAGTGGCGCGCGGAATATCGGTCATCAGGCTCAGACCGATCACGACGCTCGCTACGACTATGCAGATGAATATCTTCAGGTTGTCTACAAGCTGCTGGAAGGCAGCTGGGAAGAGGGCGCGATATTGCGTGACCGCGAACGTCGTATTTTCAGCGATCCCGATAAAATTCATCCGATTAATCATCAGGGCACCTTCTTTCAGGTGCCGGGTATTCACCTGTGCGAGCCGTCACCGCAGCGCACGCCAGTGCTCTACCAGGCGGGCGCGTCCAGCCGTGGCAAGGCGTTTGCGGCGGCGCATGCGGAGTGCGTGTTCGTTGCAGCGCCGTCGAAAGTGCTGCTGAAAAAAACGGTGGCGGATATTCGGCAGCGGACCGCAGAGGCGGGACGCGACCCGCGATCCATCCTGATCTTTAATCTGCAGACCGTGATTGTGGGCGAGACGGACCTGGCGGCTCAGGCCCGATGGCAGGAGTACAAAGATTATGTCAGCTACGAAGGGGCGCTGGCGCTGATCTCCGGCTGGACCGGTATCGACTTTGGTCAGTATCAGCCAGATCAGGTTCTTAAGCATCTGCACACCAATGCAATTCAGTCAGCGGTTGAGACGTTTTCCACCGCCGATCCCAACCGTCAGTGGACGGTTCAGGGGCTGGCAGACTGGGTCGGCATTGGCGGATTTGGACCGCTGCTGGTGGGCAGTGCCGAAACCGTGGCGGATGAGCTGCAGAGCTGGGTTGAGGAAACCGATGTGGATGGCTTCAACCTTGCTTACGCGGTGACGCATGAAACCTTTACCGACGTGGTGGAACTGCTGGTGCCGGAACTGCAAAAGCGCGGCGTCTACAAGCAGGCTTATCAGGCGGGCACGCTGCGTGAAAAACTGTTCGGACAGGGGCCACGACTGACCTCGCCGCATCCGGGAGCCGGATATCGCCGCACATCAGACGTGAAACAGCAGGCAGAAAGCGAAAAGGTCTGACGATAACAGGAGACGTCAGCCCTTTGTCCGCGTCGTTTCGGGCAGGAAAAAATCAGACAGCCGCAGAGCTGAACCGGATAAATCAGGCGATTTATCCGGCCTTTCCCGTGCCTGAAAAAAGGGTTTAACTTATTGATTTTAATATAATCCTTATCCGGAATTGTTGGTTGTTTACCCGGCAGACTGAACTTATAACAGCCTCGTGACCTGCTGAAATAATAACGAGGATACGATGAGTACACTGAATATTGACGACACCCTGACCGCCCCGCCGCCCCATTCCACACCGGTCCGTTCGGTCAGTGATGTGGCCCGGCTGATTAACAGTAACAGTGAGAAAAACAGCTACGCCCGCTGGATCGTGTTTCTGGCACTGGGCGGCGTATTTCTCGATGCCTACGATCTCACGACGCTCTCTTATGGCATTGATGATGTGGTGAAGGCGTTCGGGCTGACCCCGCTTCTCACCGGGCTGGTGACCTCCTCCATCATGATAGGAACCATCGTGGGTAATCTGGTCGGCGGCTGGCTGACCGACAGATATGGTCGCTATTCGGTGTTTATGGCGGACATGCTGTTCTTCGTGGTCTCGGCCATTGCGGCGGGCCTGGCGCCCAACGTCTGGGTGCTGATTGGCGCGCGTTTCCTGATGGGAGTTGGGGTAGGGATTGACCTGCCGGTCGCCATGGCCTATCTCGCTGAGTTCTCGAAATTCTCCGGCAAAGGCAACAAAGCGTCGCGTCTCGCCGCCTGGTGTCCGATGTGGTACGCCGCGTCTTCGGCCTGCTTCTTTATCATCTTTGCGCTCTACTTCCTGTTGCCTGCTGCGCATATCGACTGGCTGTGGCGTGCCTCGCTGCTGTTTGGTGCCGTACCGGCGCTGCTGATTATCGCGGTGCGCAGTAAGTTCATGAATGAATCACCGCTCTGGGCCGCAAATCAGGGCGATCTGAGCGGTGCCGTGCGCATTCTGCGCGACTCCTACGGCATCATCGCCCATGAAGCCCAGCCAGCGACCAGAGAGCCGGTCAGCGCCGCGCCCAGAGTGAGTTTTAAGGTGCTGTTTCAGAAGCCTTATCTGGAACGTACCCTCGTCAGCGCGGTAATGAACGTCTGTATCGCCTTTGAGTACACGGCCATCGCCTTTTTTCTGCCCTCTATTCTGGCGCAGTTTCTGGGTGCGGGCGTCTTCGAAACCATCTCCGCATCGCTGGGACTTAATGCCCTGTTCGCCTTTACCGGCGGGCTGCTGGGGATGCGTCTGGCCTGGAAGTTTCCTTCACGGCATGTAGCGATCGCCGGCTTTGCGCTGCAGTTTATCGCGCTGATCTCCCTGGCGCTGATTGGTCATCCGCAGGCGACGATTGGGGTGGTGTTCGCCGTGCTGATGCTGGGGCTCTGGCTGTTTGCTGAGGGTTTCGGCCCCGGCGCCCAGCTGATGATCTATCCGGCGCTCTCCTACCCGACCCATATCCGCGCGACCGGCGTCGGCTTCAGCCGTTCCCTTTCGGGCATCGGCAGTGCGCTGGCGCTGTTTATCCTGCCGATTCTGCAGGCCCGATACGGCACCAACATGTTCTGGATTGTCTCGCTCGCTGCGCTGATCCCGATAATTTTCCTGTTAGTCGTCCGGTTTGAACCGACCCGACAGGACATTGATGAACAACCCGCCACAGGAGAAGATCATGTCTGAATTAACCCGGACTGAGTTTGCCGCACTGACCGAACAGTTCAGGCCGCTGTTTGCCCGTATCGCCGAAGCCGCCGCCGGGCGTGAAACAACCCGTACGCTGTTGCATACGCCCATCGCCTGGCTGAAAGAGGCGCGCTTCGGCACGCTGCGCATCCCGAAAGAAGAAGGTGGCTTCGGGGTGTCACTGCCCCAGCTCTTTTCGCTGCTGACCGCACTGGCCGAGGCGGATTCAAACCTGCCTCAGGCGCTGCGTGCACACTTCGCCTTTGTCGAAGATCGCCTGAATCAGCCTGCGGATGCTGAACGACTTCGCTGGTTCCGCCGTTTTGTGGATGGCGAGCTGGTGGGCAGCGGCTGGAGTGAAACGGGCGCGGTGAAACTGGGTGAGGTCATCACCCAGGTTTCCCCGGCCCCGGATGGCTGGACGATCAGCGGTGAAAAATTTTACAGCACCGGAACGCTCTATGCTGACTGGATTGATGTCTTTGCCCGACGAGCCGACAACGGCCGCGACGTCATTGCGCTGGTCAGCACGCACCAGAAGGGCGTTGAGCGTGACGATGACTGGGATGGGTTCGGACAGCGCCTGACCGGCAGCGGCACGACGCGTTTCGATCAGGCCCATGTTGAGCCCGCTCATGTGTACGACTTCAGTGCGCGCTTCCGCTATCAGACCGCCTTTTATCAGCACGTCTTGCTCTCTACGCTGGCCGGCATTGGCCGGGCGGTGGTGCGTGATGCGGCACAGGCTGTGGCGCAGCGTAAGCGGATTTACAGTCACGGCAATGCGCCTCAGGTCAGACAGGATGTTCAGGTGTTACAGGTCGTGGGCCAGATTAGCAGCTGGGCCTGGGCTGTGGAGGCGGCGGCTGAGCGCGCCACTCACGCTCTGCAGCGGGTGTTTGAGCTTGAGCAGAGCGGTGCCGGTGAATCCGCACGGCATGCGGCCAATGTGCTGGCCGAGGTGGAGTCAGCCCGGGCGCAGGCCGTGGCGACGGAGCTGGTGCCCCGGGCCGCGACTGAGCTGTTTAACGCGCTGGGGGCGTCCGATACCCGCGTCAGCAAGGCGCTGGATCGGCACTGGCGCAACGCCCGTACGGTGTCCTCACACAATCCGGTGATCTACAAAATCCGCAATGTGGGTGACTGGGAAGTGAATGGCAAGGATCCGACCTTTATCTGGCAGATAGGGAACGGCAGGGACGCGTAATAAAAAAGGCCGGGGAAACCCGGCCTCAGGGGTTAACGATGGTTCAGCCGTCGCGATAAACGATCGCCGCAGAGCTGAAGCAGCGTCACCAGCGCGACCAGCACCACGATCACGGTCACCATCACCTGCATATCAAAACGCTGATAGCCATACCGATAGGCCAGATCGCCCAGACCACCGGCACCGATGGCACCCGCCATCGCCGACGCATTGATCATCGTCACCAGCGTAATGGTGAAGCCGCTGACGATGCCAGGCCGCGCTTCAGGCAGCAGCACATGCCAGACAATATGCCAGCGGTGAAAGCCCATCGCCTGCGCCGCTTCCGTCAGTCCTTTATCCACTTCACGCAGGCTTACTTCGGCAATCCGGGCAAAAAACGGCGTGGCTGCCAGGGTCAGTGGCACTACTGCGGCCCAGACGCCATAGGTCGTGCCGACTATCCAGCGGGTAAACGGGATCAGCGCCACCATCAGGATCAGGAAGGGAACCGAGCGAAAGAGATTAACCATCCAGCCCAGCACCCGGTTGAGTGCCGGACTGGGGAAAAGATCCCCCCGTCCGCTCACCACCAGAAGCACCGCCATCGGTAACCCCAAAGCCAGCGCCAGCGCCGAAGAGACGCCGACCATCAGCAGGGTATCCAGCAGTGCGCTCCATAAACGGTCAATAGCCTGTGACATAACCTGATACCTCCAGTTGATCGGCGATATGCGCCAGCTGCGGGGTGACTGCCTGCGCCTCATGCCGGGCATCCAGCAGGACCAGCATCTGGCCAATCGGCTTATTAGCCACCCACTCAATCGCGCTGTGGATCACGGTGATTTCACCCGGAATCAGGGCGCTCAGCGCACCAATATCCGGCTGAGCACCCCGCCCGGTGTAGCGCAGCCGCAGCAACAGCCGGTCATCGGGCTGCAGGCGGCGGTCGCTCAGGCGGCTGGCGACCGATTCTGGCAGTGTCTGATGATCGGGATTCAGCAGCTGTCGCGTGGTTTCCTGCTGCGGGTCGCTGTAGACCTGCCAGACCGGGCCGCGCTCAATGATTTCTCCCTGATCGATTACCGCCACGTTGTGGCAGAGGTCATGAACGACATCCATCTCATGAGTAATGAGCACAATGGTAATGTGGCGCTGCTGATTGATTTTCTTCAGCAGCGCCAGGATGGCGCGCGTGGTTTCAGGATCGAGGGCCGACGTGGCTTCGTCGCACAGCAGCAGTTCCGGGTCGTGCACCAGCGCACGCGCAATGCCGACGCGCTGTTTCTGTCCTCCGGAGAGCTGAGCGGGCCAGGCGTGCTGACGCGACTCCAGCCCGACCAGCGCCAGTAACGCATCGACCTTGCGCGCCCGCTCAGCCGCCGGTACGCCCGCAACCCTGAGCGGCAGCTCGATATTCTGCCTGACCGTTTTGGCGGAGAGCAGATTGAAGTGCTGGAAGATCATGCCGGTGCTGCGCCGCCATTCGACCAGCTGGCGGGACGTCAGGGCGCTGATGTCGGTACCATCGATAACAATCCGCCCGCCGGAAGGCTCTTCCAGCCGGTTAAGGCAGCGGATCAGGGTTGATTTGCCTGCCCCGCTGCGGCCAATGATGCCGAAAATCTCGCCGCGCTGGATCTGCAGATGGATGTTATGCAGCGCATCCACCGCCTGACCGGGATAGCGTTTGCTCAGCGCCTCCAGGGTAATGTGCGCGGCGCCGCTGGCCCGCGTGGCAACGGCGGAATGGGACAATGCGCCGGTGTCAGGATAGCTGAGGCTGACCATGATTACTGGCTCCAGCCTGGCTGATAAAGTTTGCCATAGAAGCTGTCGAGACTGGCGCGTACTACCGGCGAGTGTTGATAAATATCGACAAACTTTGCCAGGCGCGGATCGTTCTCATGCCCCTGACGGATGACGAACTGAATCACATATTCAGGGTGTTCCAGCCCATCGAACAGCAGCGCCTTGTTGGGATCGATCGTTTTGGCCAGACGCAGATAGTGCGGATAACCCTGCGCCAGATCGACCTCTTCCAGTGAGCGCGAGAGCTGCACCGCTTCTACTTCGATGATTTTTAGTTTCTTCGGGTTATTGACGATATCGTCGGGGGTGGATTTGAGTCCGGCTCCCGGCTTCAGCGTAATCAGTCCCGCTTTCTGCAAAAGAAGCAATCCGCGGGCACCGTTTATCGGGTCGTTGGCGATGGCAACGGTACCGCCTTCGGGTATCTGGTCAATCGCGCTGTGCTTTTTCGAGTAGAGTCCGATGTTATTGATGATGGCGGGCGCGTAGGCGACCAGATGGAAGCCGCCGGACTGATTCGCATTCTCCAGAAAAGGCTTATGCTGGAACAGGTTAACGTCGATATCACCATTTTCCACGCTGACGTTGGGCGCGGTCCAGTCGGTGAACTCGACCAGATCAACCGCCAGTCCCTGCTTCTTTGCTTCCGCCACGGCGCTCTCCAGCGGCGGAGCGAAGGCGGCAGTCGTTCCGACTTTCAGCGGCCCCGAATAGTCGGCAGCGGCAACGGCACTGAGGGTCAGCAGTATTGCGCCCAGCGCGGCGCGTAAGGGATTGATAGATGTCATGATGATTCCTTGAGGTTAAACAGTTCAACGGTTCAACGGTGTCCGGTGGCATGACGCCATCGCGCGGCCGGGTGACGATCGGGCAGGCGATCCTGCCGGAAAATTTTGTTGCGCAGTGAGCCGGGCTGATAAGCCGTTTTATAGCGCCCGCGCTGTTGTAATTCCGGTACGACCAGCTCGATAAAATCGCGGTAACTCTGCGGGTTGAGAATGCGTGTCAGGTTGAAGCCGTCGATATCCCCCTCATCCATCCAGTGCAGCAGCGCGTCCGCTACCTGTGAGGGATTACCGATAATCAGCGGATACCGGCTGCCCATGGCGTGCTGCTCCAGCAGGCGACGGCGGGTCCAGCCGCTGTAGGCCTGACTCACCGACTCAATCGCGCGGGTTTCACCGTTAACGATCGGCTCATCCAGATCGAAGGCGGCCAGATCGAGGCCAATTGAGCTGGAAAAATGGGCAATACCCGCTTCCGGGCTGGCATAGGCCAGGTAGCTCTGGTGCTTCTCCTGCGCTTCGCGCTCGGTAGGGGCGACAATCACGCCGACCCCCATAAAAATGCGTATATCGTCGGCACGGCGACCTGCTTCTGTCGCAGCCTGGCGCAGACGCTGTGTCTGCTGGCGCATCGCGGCGGGTGTGGCGGCATTGACGAAGGTACATTCGGCATGACGGGCAGCGAACCGGATGCCCCGCGCCGATGTGCCGGCCTGAAACAGCAGCGGCGTGCGTTGTGGTGAAGGGCTGCTGAGGTGATAGCCCTGAACCTGATAGAACGCCCCCTGGTGCCTGACGGGGTGTATTTTGCTGGCATCGGCATAGAGGCGGCGCTGACGATCCACCACCAGCGCATCATCCTGCCAGCTTCCCTCCCAGAGCTGGTAGCTGACATCAAGAAACTCATCGGCCTGGGCATAGCGCTGGTCATGCGCCAGCAGCTGCTTATTGCCCATTGCCCGTGCCGCGCTGTCCAGATAGCCGGTCACGATGTTCCAGCCGATGCGTCCCTGAGTAAGGTGATCCAGCGTTGAGAGGCGACGGGCAAAGGGATAAGGTGCTTCATAGCTGAGGTTGGCGGTAACGGCAAAACCCAGATGCTCGGTGACTCCCGCCATCGCGGAAACCAGCATCAGCGGATCGTTGACCGGCAGCTGAATCGACTCGCGTGCCGTCAGCGCAATCCCCTGCTGATAAACGTCATAGACGCCCTGGATATCGGCGATAAACAGCCCGTCGAACAGGCCTTTTTCCAGCAGGCGCGCCAGATCTGTCCAGTAGCGCAGCGTGTTAAATTCCGTGGAGTGATCCTGCGGGTGTGTCCACATGCCGTGATGGATGTGGCCGACGCAGTTCATATTGAAGGCGTTAAGCAGAACCTGTTTCTGGCTCATAGGGTGCCCCGGCGGGCAGGCAACACGCCATTGAGCAGATAGTTGCCTATCGCGGGATATTTCCAGCGCACCGGGTCGTGCAGGGTATGCGTGCGCGCATTGCGCCAGTGGCGGTCAAGGTTGTGTTCCCGCAGGCTGGCGCGCGTGCCGCCGAGTTCAAACAGCAGGTTTGCGGCCGCCAGCGACACGTCGGTTGTCCAGGCTCGCGCTTTGGCTACCTCAACAGAGGCCCGCGCGACCGTGCCGGCGTCGGGCTGCCGTTGCGCCGCATCAATGGCGGCCGCCGCCTCCGCTATTAATGCCTCGCCTGCTCGCAGCTGTGCGGCCAGACGGCCGGTACGATCAAGCGTTAACGGATCGTCGCTGGCGCAGCTGACACCACTGTCTGGCCAGGGTCTGGCACGTTGACGGAGAAAAGCGAGCATGTCGTTAAAGGCGGCCCGGGCAATGCCCTGGTCGATAGCGGCATGCAGAATCTGGGCAAACGGGCCGAGAGCGGTGGGACGCTCAAAGGCCGACTGAAACGGCACAACATCATCCGGCCCGACCGGGACATTATCGAACATCACGCTGCCGCTGCCGGTGGTACGCTGACCAAAACCACTCCAGTCGTCGATCACCGTGACACCTGGCTGATGTCGCGGCACAAACACCAGTTGCTCTATGCCCGCTTCATCGCGTGCCGCAGTGGGAATGCGGTCGGCGAACAGCGCGCCGGTGGCGTAGAATTTGCTGCCGTTAAGGACGTTATTGCGGATCGCTGTGGTGCGCTGATGCGCGGCGCGGGCTGAAAATTCCGCCAGCGCATTTCCCAGATGGACGCCAGCCAGCACTTCAGCGTAAAAGCGTTGTTTCTGAGACTCGCTGCCGTTAAGGCGCAGGACTTCCAGCGCGTAAAAATGGTTCTGCGGAACCTGACCCACTGCCGCATCGGCCTCGCTGAGCAGGCTGATCACCGAGGTCAGCGTGGCTGTGGATGCCGCGATGCCGCCATAGGCTTCAGGCACGGTAATCGCCCCTAATCCGGACTGAAACAGCACCCGCAGTGGATGATGTGGCAACTCACGTTCGCGATCCCGCGTTGCGGCGCCTTCACGAAACTGCTGCGCCAGCTGTGCGGCGACGTCCAGCGCCTGCTGTTCGCTGCGCACGCGCTCCGCGGGCTGTTTCGGCTGAACCTGACTCATACGTTCTCCTTAAATCCACGCATGGCGCGCGGGATAGACTGCATTCAGGTAGTAGTTGCCGATAGCGTGGGTTTTCCAGCGCACCGGGTCGTGCAGGGTGTGGGTGCGTGCGTTGCGCCAGTGGCGATCCAGACCATGCTGTAACAGCGTCGCGCGACTGCCGCCCCACTCCAGCAGCTTTTCGCTGGCGCGCAGGGCGATCTCCGTGGTCAGCACTTTAGCTTCTGCCACGGCGATTGAGGCGGCTGCGCTGTTTTCGGCTGTCAGCGCGGCCGGATCGATGGCGTCGAGCACGCGGGCCGCCCTTCGCAGCAGAGCATTGGCGGCGCTCAGTTCGGTACTGATGCGGCCGATATCGGCGAGAATGTAAGGATCGTCCGCGTTGCGCGCCACACCGGCATCGACCCAGGGACGGGAATGATCACGGACGAACGCCAGCGCATCGTCCAGCGCGCCCTGCGCGATGCCGGCATCGATCGCCGCCTGGATGAGCTGCGATACAGCACCGCGCAGCGTCGGTTTCTCTGGCGACGGCAACGGAATAATCCAGGCCGGATCGACCGCCACCTGATTCAGTCTGACCGTGCCGCTGGCCGTGGTCCGCTGCCCCATGCCAGACCAGTCATCGACGATCTCTATGCCAGCGGCAGGCAGCGGGATAAAAGCCATCACTGGCCTGTCATCATCCTGAAGAGCGGTGGTAACCAGAATGTCGGCAAACAGCGCGCCGGTTGAATAAAACTTCTCACCGGTCAGAAACCGCGAGTCCCCCTTCCCACTCAGCCGGGCCTGAACATCACGCGTATGACGGGTATTTTTTTCGGGACCACCGTTACCCAGCCGGTGGCCGTTCACGACAGCCTGCAGCAGCGTTTCCTGCTGTTCCGGTTCGCCTTCACCCAGGATGAACTGAATCAGCCCAAAGTGGTTCTGCGGGATCTGGCCCAGAGAAGGATCGCTGGCAGAGATAATGCGGAAGACCTCCGCCAGGGTCTGATAGTCCAGCCCGCCTCCGCCAAAACGACGCGGCACGCTGATGCTGCCCAGCCCGAGCCGGGTGAACTCATTAAGCAGATCAACGGGATAAATCCGCTGCTGATCGCGCTCAACGGCACCGGGCTTCGCCTGTTCAGCCAGCGAATGCGCCGCCTGGATAGCCTGATCGCGTCGGGTGATGACCGCCGCCTGACGGGGTTCGGGTGAAGCAAAAGAGAGATTCATGGCGTTTCCAGTAAAAAAAGGACGTCAACGCACGCAGGCTGAATTAAGCCCGTTACATTTATTAACAGAGTGAGAGCGATAATAGTCAGTTGTTCAGAACGAAGTAAATAGCGTGGTTATTACAATATCCGCAAAGCTAATTAAGAATTGAGCTTTGGTTTTTTTACAGTGTCGATGAGGGAGTTAACGGTGATTTTCAGGCAAGCGCCTCTGAGATATTCAGAGGCCGTATCTGCATGTCAGTTTAAACAGCTGCTAATGACGGCTTTTTTCTGGCAGTGCTGCAGATCGGTGAGCGGCTATTTTCCAGCTGCCGCCATCCCAGACGTAATTAAACAGGTAACGTGCTTTAACGTGTGAGCCATCCTTAAAGGTAAACGTATAAACACCCTTGTCTGTGGCTTGATTACAGCCGATACTGATTGTGCGAACGTTGATTTTACCGCGCGGTTCTTTTTTCAGAAAGTCATTGAAGTAATCGATGCGTTCCTGGTCGGTCAGGCGCGTACGATGCGAAAGTGCTGGCAGCAGCACGCTGTCGCTGACGTAAAGCTCTGATACCTTAGTCGCTTCGCCGGTTGCCAGCGAATCGTTCCACTTATCAAACAGACTGGCGACATCCTGTTCCGAAGCGCTGACACAACGCTGCGGTGACTGTGCCAGCGATAGCGCAGGCATGCTAAAGAGGGCAAGAAGTGTCGTTAATAGCAGGTTTTTTTTCATTGAAATCCCTTTTTTAAACCCGGTTTTGTTGCAAAAAATAGCAGTATTTGCCAGAAGTTTAGCTAAAAATTGTTAATTTAAATTCCAGGTGAGCGATTAAAGATGCGACTCGACTCTGAATCTCATTAAATGAAAAGTTAACGGTTAAACTAAATATTTTTCCTGGATTTATTAACAGGATATTACGGCTAAGGATAGCGTGTGACAAGAGATTTGGTTATTTAATTAGTATAAATTGGGATATTTATTTTTTATCCTTCATCTGATTTTTCTGCGCTTAAAGTATCATGATAAACGCTTGAGTTCTGCCGGAAGCAGAGAGTTTACGTATTTTTATGATGTTTTTAAAATCCCCCTGAAATATAACTTAACTGCAGCATTAATAAGAATTAATTAACTTAATTATCGGCGGTTAAACGTTTGTATTCAGAACACCGGCGTGACTTTATGACGGACAACGTCGTGTCGGCAAGATCGCTTCTGAGACGCAGAAGTGATTACTCACTGGTTTTTCCCCGCCCTCCTTTCAGATACGGCTAAAAAGAGGCGACACCGCTGCCGGTTCAGATTTTCCGATTCCGCCCTGTCAAACAAGCCAGCCTGAACGGCGCAAAAATACACAGGAGATCGCTTCAGGATCCTGACTTCGTATAATTGTTCTTATACGAAGTCATGACAGGGAACGATCGTCGGGTTATGATGGGTATCAATCTTTGCGCGCCTGAAAATGGCGACGCTACGTGAAATCTGACCGGGTATCCCCCTGCATATTCCTCAGAATTTACGTAGCGCGATCGCGGGCGTTTCGGGTTAATAAGTGAGCAAAAATGCGTGAATCAGCATCCCTGATAAACCTGACGGTGAACCGGAGCGACGACATCGCCGAGCGTCTCAGGCAGTTCGTTCAGGATAAAGAGGCCTTCTCCCCTAATACCTGGCGCCAGCTGATCAGCGTTATGCGAATCTGTCATCAGTGGTCAGAGGTTAATCAGCGCACTTTCCTGCCGATGCGTGCGGAAGATCTTCGTGACTATCTCGCCTTCCTGGCAGAGAGCGGCCGGGCTTCCTCCACCGTCACCTCACACGCTGCGCTGATCTCGATGTTACACCGTAACGCAGGACTGGATGTGCCAAACGCATCTCCGCTGGTTTTTCGTACGATGAAGAAAATAAACCGGGTGGCGGTGATCAACGGCGAACGGGCGGGTCAGGCCGTTCCGTTCAGGCTGCGCGATCTGCTGATGGTCGATCGGCACTGGTCAGGTTCTGAAAACCTGCAATCCCTTCGTGACCTGGCTTTCCTGCATGTCGCCTACGCCACCTTGCTGCGCATCAGTGAACTGTCGCGGTTACGGGTACGTGATGTTATGCGCGCCGGCGATGGCCGGATTATCCTGGATGTCGCGTGGACAAAAACGATTGTGCAGACCGGTGGACTGATCAAAGCTCTCAGCCGTCATTCAACTCAGCGACTGGAGGAGTGGATTACAGTCTCCGGGCTGGCCAGCCATCCTGATGCCTATCTGTTTTCTGCCGTGCATCGTTCAGGCCGGGCGCAGATTACCGATAAACCCATGACTACACGGGCACTGGAGCAGATTTTCAGCCGGGCATGGGCAATCGCCGGGAAAAGCGGCGCGGTGAAAGCTAACAAAAATCGCTACACTGGCTGGAGTGGTCACAGTGCCAGGGTCGGCGCAGCCCAGGATATGGCAGATAAAGGCTATTCGATTGCCCGGATTATGCAGGAAGGCACCTGGAAAAAGCCGGAAACGCTGATGCGTTATATCCGGCATGTCGATGCGCACAAAGGCGCAATGGTGGAATTTATGGAGCAGATCGCCGACGGTGACCATTCCGGCCAGAGCAGTTAAGCGCCCTTCTCAGCATGAAGTTATCCACAGAAAAAGTGGACAGGCTGTGGGTAAGCCGGTACAGAGGTGTGTCGCAGCCTGTGGAGCATCTTCCAGATCGCTGATTTAACGGCATGAATTTATGAAGGCGGTCTGGCGTTAAAACCAGGCCGCTTGCAGGGCGCATTCCCTGCGCTATTCGTCCCCTCTTTAACAGGAAACCGGTGCGGTAAAATGCCCACACAGCGTGTATTAATTTGCGTTAAAAGTGCCGGTGAGAAGCGATCTTTCTCTCGATCCCTTCAGCGCGTTATTAATCGATGGCCTTCTGCGATCGGCAAATATATTTGCTCTTAGCCTGAGGCAAATCAACGGAGTTTAATGCTGCGCATATTACTGGTGTTTAGCTAAACTACCCGAAATGAGGTGTTAACTAACATAAGTTTAATTCCGGAATATATCGGCATATCGTGCTATTTCCGAGCGGCAGGAGTGACTGTGCTGGCTTTATATCGGTAGGTTAAATAAAATAATAGCGCAATATATTGATAATTTTCTCCTTAAGAAGGAAAGCGTGATGAGCAAATCTTTTGTTATGGCCGTTTGTGTTGCGGCGGCAGTGACCGTACTGGCGGGTTGTTCCAGTGACTATGTTATGCAGACCAAATCAGGCGAAATGATTGTGACTAAAGGAAAGCCGGAAATTGATAAATCTACCGGACTGGTAACGTACAAAGATGCGGGTGGCTACAAACACGAAATTAACCGCGATCAGATTAGCAATATGGTTGAGAAATAAAATTTTCACCCCACAGCGTATTCCGGTGTGGGGTTTTCTGCGTCAGGATGTGGCGTCAGTTATTGCTGAACTTCGATCTGCGTCCAGCCTTTTCTGTACATGCAATCTTTCACCAGAATATCACGGTTACTCTCGTTTTCATCGGTTGATGAATAGCTGGTGTCCGTCGTTTTATGCTTTTCATCTTTGGACGTGTACTTACCCGTGATCTCATTGTCTGGCGGTAAGTCTCTGAGTGCCTGCGCTTTACACTGCGTTTCCGCGATCTCTTCCTGCTGTTTGTCCATGCCCGGTTTTACCCATTGATAGTCAACACAACCCGTCAGCGCTGTCAGGATCAGCGTTATAACAAGAGTCTTTTTCATAACACCCAACTAAAGTCAGATTAACATAAGCTCTAATTAATAGAGCTCCCATAGAAAGAATGTTATCACATCTGCCTGGACAACATAGCCGCGTTAATCGGGAGAACAGCCACTTATTTCGGGTGATTCAAAGCTGATGGCGGCTACACTCCCTCTTTTTCGTTAACACCGTTATCCGTTTTTCCGGTTCCATTTTTCTAACAAGGAGAGCTGCTTACCTGTCTGGCAATCTGAATTTATTTCTTCCGTAATCGTCTCTTCTTTTGCATGTTCGACAAGCCGCTTGAAGCGGCGTTTGGTCTCTATGCCCGTTGCGGTGCAATCTTCTGAATCGGCCAGAGCAACGGCGGCACTGTAAGCCGCATAGCAGTCATCAATGGGTTCCGGATGATCTTTGCAAACGCTGAACACGCTATAAGCCCGGTCCGGATGGTTGTGGTAAAAAACGATCCTGGGCGAATTTTTCAGGCCGGAAATGATATCTGAAAGCATCACGACGGACGCCACAGCAAGCAGGATCACGCCTGTCACAACAATATATCTGAATTTCATTATCGCCCTTTTTGCTGCGCCCTGTTAACAACCCGTTTTCTGCGCGGACCTGCTGAATAGGGCTGTTAACGGTAACCCGTTCGCATCTGACTGACTGAATTGACCCATGCTTTGACAAACAACGCCTGTTTATCCTGCAATACTGGCTAATAGAGACGTTTCGGTCTCTGCTCACCGGTCGGGAGTATATTTAATCTGCTCCAGGCCGGCAAAAGGTGATCGCGGTTCGTTTAACTTTGACGCACGTTGCCGGTGCAGGCGCCTCTGCACCGTCGATAACCGATCTGAACCTGAGCCCGGGGCGTGCCTGCGTCGCACGCGCTATCAGCTCGCGATGACCCTCTCAGCGCCGGATTACTGCGCCAGGCCTTGCTGTTTGTCACAACCGCCGTGGCAGCCAGTGCAACCCTCTTTCTCCTTGCCGACGATTACCGGCAGCGTTAACCGGCTACCCGCATGGCGCATTGCCAGCAGAATGATGCCGTTTATTGCCACCACGCTCAGCAGGCAGGCCGCGCTGTAAGCGGGATGACTGGCAAACGTCACCGTCTGATAAAAGAGCGTTGCCGTGGTATAGGCAATGTTCAGCCCCCAGAAAAACGAGAAGACCATCCACTTTTTACCCGCTTCGCGCGCGATGGCGCCCATTACCGATACACAGGGCACATAGAGCAGCACGAATATCAGGTAGCTGTAGGCAGCAAAACCGCCGCCAAATTTTGCCGACATCACACTCATCGGGCCGGATGCCATCTCACCGTCGCCCTTGCTGGCATCGAGGGGATGGGCCAGCGCATCGATTCTGAACGCGGCCGACAATCCCGCCCAGGTTTCTGTCAGCGCCTCTTTCAGCTCACCAGGCAGATTAAACGTCTGTGGATCAAACGCACTGCTCTGTAGCGCCTCCGTGGTGTAAAGGCTGTTGAGAGTACCGACCACTACCTCTTTGGCCATGATGCCACTGACCAGCCCTACGGTCGCCTGCCAGTTATCCTGCGTCACCCCAATCGGCAACAGCGCGGGGGTGATCACTTTGCTGGTTGTCGCCAGCGCTGAGTGGTTAATGTCATCAACCAGCTGGCCATTGAAGGTAAAGCTGCTCAGCAGACCAATCAGCATGCTCACCAGAACAATGACCTGTCCGGCCCGTATGACGAACATTTTCAGCCGCTGCCAGGTCTGCAGCAGCAGGCTTTTCAGATGAGGCCGGTGATAAACCGGCAGCGCCATGATGAACGGCGTGGCTTCGCCATCCAGCAGAGTGTGTTTGAGTATCAGGCCCGTCACAATCGCAACGACGATACCCAGCAGATAGAGCGAGAAAACCACGCTGGAACTGTGAATGTTAAAGAAGGTTGCGGCGAACACCGCAAAGATGGCCAGCCGTGCGCCACATGACATGAACGGCGCGATCAGGATGGTCAGCAGTCGCTCGCGCGGCGTATCCAGCGTGCGCGTGCCCATCACGGCCGGAACGTTACAGCCAAAACCGACAATCAGCGGTACAAAAGACTTGCCCGGCAGCCCCAGCGACTGCATCAGACGATCCATCACAAAAGCCGCACGCGCCATATAACCGGAGTCCTCCAGAAAAGCGAGGAACAGGAACATCAGGCCAATCTGCGGAATGATGGGCAGCACGGTATTGATCCCGGCCCCGATACCCTGTGCCAGAAAAACCGTCAGCCAGTCCGGGAAGTGACAGACATACCCCAGCCACTGCGCGCCGTGAATAAATATCGCCACCGAGCTGCTGTCAAACAGGGGCTGCAGCGCGGCGCCGATGTTAATCGAAAGGACAAACATCACGTACATCACGGTCAGGAATATCGGAATGCCGAGCCAGCGGTTCAGCACCACCTTATCAATCTGTTGGGTCAGCGTGGCGGGCAGCGCCTGATCGATGTTACTGACAGCGGCGCAGATGGCGCTGATGGTACGGAAACGGGAGTCGGCAATCTCTACGCCCGGATCACCCCCCGCCTGCGCCATAACGTCGGGCAGAAAAGGCAGCAGCGCCGGACAAAGTTTCTGGCTATTGATATCGCCTTCCAGTAGCTGCAGCGCCAGCCAGTAACCTTTCCGGGAGGGGATCTCAGCAGGCATCCGCTGGCAGAGTTGCGTGATAGCCGTTTCAATCGCGGCCGGATAACGAATCTGTTCTGGTGACTGATAAATATTCGGCTGGTCGATCATCGCTTTAAGCCGCGCGATGCCGTCCCCTTTTGTCGAGGTCAGCGCAACGACCGGACATCCCAGCCGCGCCGAAAGCGCCGTGACATCGATGCTGATATTCTGGCTGGCGGCGATATCCTGCATATTCAGGGCGACAATACAGGGTACGCCCAGCGCCAGCAGCTGCAAGGTCAGGAACAGATTACTCTCCAGGCTGGAGGCGTCGACGACGTTGATCACCAGGTCGGCGTTATCCTGATAGAGATACTGGCAGGCGATGCTCTCATCAATCGAACTGTCAGCGGAGAGCGTCGTCAGTGAACGGGTGCCGGGCAAATCAACGAGCCGGACATCGGACCGTGCGGTAAAAAAGTGTCCCTCTTTGCGTTCGACCGTCACACCAGCCCAGTTTCCGACCCGCTGACGGGCGCCGGTAAGCTGGTTAAACAGCGTGGTTTTGCCGGTGTTAGGATTGCCAATCAACCCGATGGTTATCTTTTTCATCAGAGGACCTCCTGCAGGAGGATGTCGGCCAAATCACGCTGGCGCACTGCCAGACTGACGCGACGGGTGCGGATCTGTACCGGGTCGCCCAGGGGGGCCACGCGGATAACATCGATGGTGGCACCCGGTAAAATGCCCATCGTCAGCAATTTCTGTCGCCAGGCGGAATTCACCGACGGCCGATAGCCAAGAACCCGGTAAGAACTGCCCATGTTTACTGTCATTCCACGCCCCGCCTCTCTGTAAGAAGCCCTTATTCTATAAATGATAAGCGTTTCGATTTTTGATCTGACATCAGGCCTGCAAAGAAAATTGCCGCCAGAGTCAACGGCAGCTCAACAGGCTATGGGGCTGAGCGGTGACAGCAGACACCGCCGTGCGGGAAGGCCGTGTTATGAAGAAGGCCGATAAAGCAGTGCTCCTGGGCCAGTATGGATATCGAAAATTATTGTATGTTAAGGATAATTTTGGCCACTCATCTGTTATATGAAGACGCAGTGGCGCCAGGCTGGTATAGGAGACATTATCAAAACGCGTAGATTGAGAGACTGGAATAGCTGTATGTTGTGTATTAATCCGACTAAAACGCCTGCGCCACTTTTCTGTTCCAGTCTCCACCCGAATAACTTCAGACTAACCGTATTATCGATATGATTAGCGACCATAGGGAAGATATCTGTATTCAGATGCAATCTTTTCTCGCTAAACCCTTTCGCCCGCCCGGTCCCGTAGCCGCTACTGAGTCCGTATTCCCCGAAATCGAAAATATAACTGGTATTGATAACGTCATTTCTCTTCACCAGCACAATGTTGTCTGCAATTCTGAAGCTCACCTTTAGCGAGTTCAGTTGCCACTGGCATGAACCGCCGCTTTCAACGGCAACCCACAGACGGCGGATATTATCGCCTTCAGGCGTACCGAAGCCGCTCAATATCGTTGTAACCAGGTATATCATGCGGTTCGTTACTCGCGTTGTAGCGGAGAGATTTGCGGTCTTAGCGGTATCGAACCTATAATGGCCCGTCGCTGTAACAAGACTTTCAGCCAGTATTTGGCTGAAAGGCCGTGACTACTTATATTTTATTTTGCTCGAAACTTATAATTTATCAAGGCTATAAAAATGCCTGTCAGCAATATTCTAATTGAATTCTTGAATGTCAGGAAGTTATCAACAGTAAAATAGTTAATTAAAAGTAAGATTGCAATTACCAGCAATGTGTTCAAAACGAATGTTTTCACCTGCGTAATTACCACCAGCAGGATAATCCGTAAGTGAAAGCACCTCCAGCTGCACCTGAAGCTGCCCCGAAAAGCCATCCAGGAACCATTCCTGTTCCCGGAACTGCTACGTATCCGGTTAATACACCACCGGATACTGCAGACTGGAACATATTCGTAGTCAAATCATTTACATTACATTGCTTGAATTTTGCAGTCATAACCTTTGCGATGTCTAGATTAATAGCCATTCTATAAGATTCTGCACCGGCTCCCGAGATATAACTTACATCTGAGATATTTAACATCCTCATAAAAAAACCCATTGATTTAAGGTGTTGTATAAATATCGCAACAGAACATCTCGTTATGTGACGAAACTCTGATTTCCATATAGTAACTTTATGATTATTAAAGTTAGTGCAAGAGTGGACCAACTTGTTTTTACCTTTAAAAGGAATGATATGACTGAAACAGACCGGCTAATGAAACTCTGACATTGTCTTCGCTTGCTGCTCTTGAGACCATTTATGAGCACCTTAGCTACAAATTTCACGCAGATGGAAGATATGCCCTGCTCTGCAGTCTGAATCAGCTATTCACAGAGCGGATATTTTATCTGAATCACTCCCCCATAATAAGGGGTACATTCAAAATGCCGCGTCAACGGCCTAACGCCGCCAGTGCTGTCAGGTCAGACGGCGCAGCAGGTTGCGGGCTGATATGGTGCTCTACCCCCTTCCTGTTAAGCCATACGGCCTTACCGCGACGATTTAGTTAATTTAATCCCGCAAGCCCCGGTGAGCGGGCTTTACGGCGCCTGCGACGTAAAGGGCGTGATTTCCGGGGCCTAGTTTTACTGTTCAGTATGAACAGTAAAACTTAGGGGATTAGTTACACCATCCATTAAAAATTACTGTAGTTACGGCCCTGCGGGCCGGGGCGGACGGCTTGTCAATGAGCACTCGGGTTTTCAGATCGGCTCCGTCTGGGGGTGCTAACCCACGGGCAGGGGCTAACAGGCTAATCGCGGTTTTAATCAGTGCTAACTTAGGGTGTTGTAACTAACCTTCACAGCTTCAGCGTTGAAACATCGGGCTTGCAGCAAATCTTCTCCTGTCATCCTTAAGGAGTGTTAATTTCTGCCGCTGACTGAACGTCCAATAATTCTGCCAGCGTCTGACTTTACTCGTCTCAGTGATAGGTTGCTGCACGATGCAGTCGCTGACTGTTTCTGTCAGGCATCGCCAGAAGATCGCTGCCGGTCTTTAACGATGATCCCGCTCTGCGCCAGATGTCACTTTGTGGCATAACCTGGTTTTACATCGTTACCTGTGCCCTTCCGCCCCTCATCACTTTCACGGTCGGGCTGAACCTTGTCACCGGGTAACGCTGACTGTCCCATCCTGCATCGCTGACCCCGGTAACCTCTCTGCAGACACAGCGATGAGATTCTTCTCTGACTGCAGGAAGATAAAACAGCTGAAATTAACCTGCAGGATAAACAAATGTTTCATTTAATATGTGTGGTTTTAACATATCGTTGAATATGACGTTTATTAAAATGCCGACTTCCATTATTTAGCAAAAAAAGACTTCGATTGTCTGACCGTGAGACGCTAATATTTTCCTGCATAGACGCACCCCGGTTTTGAATGATTTATTTGACAGCTTTGCTCATTAAGTATTTGTACTGAATACGACCACTCTTCGGAGTGGTTTTTTTTGCTCCTTGCCGTTACAAATAACCTTCAGGCTGACCGGAAAAGTATCAGACTGCCTATCCAATCTGTCATAAACCAGCGTTATCGTTATCAGAAGAGAAACTGCCGTACAGGCCTGAATTCAGTGAGGGTAAGGCGGGGCTTTAAATGAGAGCCTGCTGCTGCTCTCAGCGATTGAATCGCATACTGTGAACGACAGAAAGAGAATGGTTACGATCAGTCAGAGGCCCACAGATGGAGCCTCTGAGGATTAGGAGATTAATTCAGACGCTGAGCATCGGCCTGCGCCTGCTGCAAATCTAATTTTGCGGATTCGAGTCTGCGTTTTTTCTCTTCGACTCTGTTAGTTTTCTTTCTGATCCTGTCGGTACGCCCCTCTGCTTTTGCTTCTGCCAGCTCCTTCTGCGCGTCCTGAAGCTCAAGCTCCGCCTTTTTTACTTTCATCTCGCGCTGCGCGACATCGTGAGAAGCCCGCCTTGCCTGACGATCGTCTGAGCAATAAGTCCGTACTTTATCCTGGGCAATATTGAGCCGGGCGACGGCGGCACTGTCCCCCAGGCTTTTAGCCCGTTCCATTTTCGCTGAAATATCGGCCAGCTGGGCGTAACAGGAATCTGTCGCCGCAAACCCTGTAAACGGTAATGCGATGAGGGTTATCGCGATAATTGTCTTTCTCATATCTATATTAAATCCTTGTTAAAATAGACTGTTTAGTGTGCTTGCGCTCACTCAATATAGCGAACCGGAGAGCAGCCACAAGAGATTAATTGAAACATGAGGTTTCTCTTTTATTGCTTAATTAAGCATTGTCGTTGCTTCACACAATGAAAGTTATCATTCTATAAACTCCCTCTTTCAGGCATCGCTCTCAAATGAAATTATCAACTCCAATGGAATCCGCATTGAAAAAGGCATTAAATTTATCAATAAATCTTTGAAATTGATCCAGATCATCTTTTCCCGTATTAATAGCCGGACAGGCGCACTGTTATCATGTCGTTTAACAATCAGAGCAAATAATGCCGCATCTTCTTAAAAAGTAATGACAGGTAAGTAAAATGACATCTTCAAATTCTGGCAAAAAAATCGCCTTCGCGATTGTGATGATGACGTCCGCCCTCACCCTCTCAGCCTGCTCCAGCGATTATGTGATCTCCACCAATGACGGGCATATGATTACCGCCCACGGCAAGCCTGCCAAAGACAAAGAAACCGGCATGATCTCTTACCGCGATATGGATGGAAACACGCATCAGATGCAGCAGCGCGATGTTAAAGAGATCGTGCAAAAGTAACTGGGTCAGCCATCCTGAAATCTTATCCTGTGGAATAAATCAGCAATGAAAATGTCTGTTATCAGCCTTGGCGTACTGCTGTGCGTCTCTTCTTCTGCAATGGCGATGGGCCTGACTGCGGAACAAGGCAAAAATTACTCTGTGCTGGATGCAGAAATGGGCCGTTCATCCGGCGGGATTTATCTGGACAGCCAGTGGATCAAAAACACTTCGGATGGCGTGCAGATCGGGCAGGCGGGCACCGGCTATAACCTGGCGCTTGGCCCGCTGATGCTGACCGCAGGCGTAAAAGCGACCTATATCGGTGGGAAGAAAGGTGATGATGGCGTTGCCTTTCCTGTCGGTGGCGGCGTAAAACTCTCGCTGCCTGCTGACTTTGCGATCTACGGCGAAGGCTACTCCGCGCCGGAAGGCCTGGCCAATAGCGTTAAAAACTTTGTGGAAGCCGATGGCGGAATTAGCTGGTCGCCGCTGGGACCGCTGACGCTGAAAGTGGGTTATCGCTATGCGGGTGTCGATGGCAAAGACGGTCGTCCTGGCCATACCCTGATCGATGGCCCCTATATTGGTGGCGGCCTGACATTCTGAGGTCGGATAGCGATCCCACTTTATACCGTGAGGAAACCCGCCGACACAGCGTCCGGTTTCCTCGCCTTCCTTCCCGTCTCATTTCAGACGGGATTACTGAGAAGCAGATTATGAAAACGCTAATGCTGATGTGCTTTACTCTCTGTCTGACTGGATGCGTACAGTATAAATGGGTCAAACCCGATGCGTCAGAACAGCAGGAGACGGTGGCAGAAACGGCCTGTCAGGCTCAGGCACTGCGCGATTTACCGCCAGACAATATCGTGAGCGGCAAATACACCTCAAAAGACAGTAAGTACAAAACCACCGACACGGACTACTCGACCAGCGATGCCAATGAAAGTCAGCGTGAGATTCTGGTCAAGGATTGTATGTTCAGAAAAGGCTGGCAGCAGATAGAGGTCCAGCAATAGCTGCCTCTGTGTGACCGGGTCAGGCCACGTCCTGACCCGCACGATTAATGGTCAGGCATCAGGCTCAGCGGATGCGCCATTCTCATTTTGCTGTTTATTGCGCTGTCGCCGGCAACGTTCTGAACAGTACATCACCTCATCCCAGCACTTTTCCCATTTTTTTCGCCATGTCATCGGTTTCCTGCACGTTTTACAGTAGCGAACCGGTAACGCTTTTTTATTACCTTTAAACACGTCAGCCCTCCTGACAAAACCTTCTGCTGCGGCTGTTAAGTGTAGCGCATCACCTGTTCCGGCAAGCGGAGGAGAGATAACATAAAGTGCGTGCCCGGCACCCATGACTGCCAGATGATGGCCTTTCAGCACGCCTGCACGCTGCGTTCGTGCCGCGTCGTGTAGCGGATGAATAAACGGCGGCTGTCCATCACCGCCGGGTCTTAACGTTACTGATATATCTGATCCGATCATGGCCGGCCACGATGTGCATTACTCAGCATCAGACTCTCACAGAGGGCGCGTACGGTATCTGTCAGTGAAACCCCGCTCCCTGACAGGCTGCGGTTTACACGATAATGTGTCGTGGTGTTATTACCCACTAAGTCTGCAGGGTAACAACCAACCTCACGACATACACTCTGGTTAAAAAATTCATTGCACACGTAAATAATTTATCCGGCAACGAGGTGATTGAATGTCTGCGTGATGAGTTTCTGTCCATTTATTTTTAACCTTCCGCTTCGCCTGAACGGTAAGTACTCGCCCGCGCAGCGCGGCTTTCCAGATCGGGCTTTTTTCATCGATGACAAAATATCCGATTATCAGCAGGTTACAGATGTTCTTAAATTATCAGCGGACGATGAAATAATTTTTCGAAAGTCTGCTGCTGCTACACTCTCCGCTATTACGCTCAACGCCAGCTCTTATCCGGTTGTGCATCGTGCATCCCATTTAACCGGAGAACTCAGCAGCGTGGGATTAGCGAAGCGACAGCGCCAGACATTCGCCAAAAGGGCGATTAATCCATCACGTGACTAAATTACCCCCCCTATCAGATGCTCCTTCTTTTTGACATTTTGAGCGATGTTCGTAAAAAAAGAGTAACTTTACTTTTGTTTAAGGTGCAGACGTTAATTAGAGTTTAAACTCTCTGAGAAAGAGATTAATATGTCAGCGTTGAACTCCCGGTTCTGTATTATGATTATTCGAAGGCAAGCATTTTCAAAAAAGCAGGTCTGACGAAAAGCATCAGCGTGAACCCGCTATTCTGTATTTTATTATCTGAACATGACTATGGTGACTTTGATGAGTGACACTCTCAACAGCTTGAATAATATCCGCACCCTGCGCGCCAATGCTCGCGAGCTTGACCTTGCTGCCCTGGAAGAAATGCTTGAAAAACTGTCGGTTGTCGTCAGTGAGCGTCGTGAAGAAGCACAGGCTTCTGAAGCGGCTAACCGTGAAAAAGCAGAAAAACTGGCAAAATATCGTGAACTGCTGCTGCAGGAAGGCATCGATCCTAACGAACTGTTAAATGGCATGCAGGCTGCACCCGCAGAGAAGAAAAAACGCGCGCCTCGTCCTGCTAAATATCAGTACACTGACGAAAATGGCGAAGTTAAACAGTGGACCGGTCAGGGCCGCACGCCGTCTGCCATTAAATCCGCGATGGATGCCGGTAAATCACTGGATGATTTCCTGATCTGATACCGGTGCCCGAATGACAACCGCCTGATCGTACTCAGGCGGTTTTTTAACATCTATTTGCTGATGCTCACCGAATTTTTTGCTTAATTCCACGGCATCCTGTTAAAACCAGCCGATGGCTCACGCCTGACGATCTTCGCTTTTAACCTGATTACGCCCCGCCCGCTTAGCCCGATATAACGCCTCGTCTGCCCGCTCTATCAGCGTATTTTTCCATTCCTCTGGATCAGAGGTCAGATATACGGCGCAGCCTGCACTCAGCGTGACCTGCTTCTGCGGTAATTCCGAAGTGAGATGCGGGATAGCGAGCTGACTGACGGCAGCAGTAATAGATTCCGCAAGACTCACCGCCGCAGAGAGAGGTTGTTCCGTCAGAATAATCGCGAACTCTTCGCCACCATAACGGGCTGCAAGCTCATCTTTACGCCGGACCGCGTTTTTCAGCACTCCCGCCACTTTTTTCAGGCAGTCGTCACCGGCGACATGACCATAGTTGTCGTTATAACGTTTAAAATAATCGATATCGAACAGGATTAACGAGACCGGCTTTCCGCTACGCGCCGCGTTCTCCAGGCTTTCAGCCAGCCTTTCATCAAAATGACGCCGGTTGGCGACCCCGGTAAGCCCGTCATTGTGCGCCAGATTTTCCAGCGTACGATTAGCTGCGGTCAGTTCATCGCGTAATCGGGTCAGCTCCAGCTGATAACGCAGCGTATGCCGTGCCTGGCGCAGTACAAAGGATCCCAGCAAAAGGATTACCCCCAGCAGTGCCGCATTCAGTATCAGATCCTGAACCCAGCTCTTCAGCCAGTGAGTAAAAAGTGCATGCTTGTCATAGCCTGCGGCCACCACCAGAGGATAGCGCTGTGAGCGGACAAAGCCGAAGATGCGTTTTTTACCATCCAGCGCTGCGGTCCACTGGCCGCTGCCTTTGTCCGAATTCGCCAGCATCCGGAGGAACAGCGGACTGACTGAGAGATTTTTGCCGATGTAGCTATCCGGCATCGGGCGGGCATAAAGCACCGTGCTGTCGGCCAGCATCAGCACCAGAACATCTCCCTCGCTAAGCTCATAGTAGCTGTAGAAACGGCGAAAATAGTCCACTTTGATCGTGGCCAGTAAGACGCCCCGGAAACCGTTAAACGCATCGTTTACCCGAAGCGTAACCGGGATCACCAGCTCGTGCGTGGTACGGCTGCGCAGCACCGGGCCGACGTGCAGGTTATTGCGCGGACTGGCGCGGTGATAGTCAAAATATTCACGATCGGAATTATCAATGCCCGGTGGCACGCTGCTCATGGAGGTCGCTACCCAGGTTCCTTTGGCATCATAGTAGAACAGACCGTGCAGCTGCGGCAGACGGCTCTGCAGCAGACGCATCGTCTGGCTGAGCGCCTCGCCATCCACACCGGTCGTGATCATCTGCTTTTCCAGCTCACGCTGGACTTCACGCAAAGCGATTTCGGTCTGTAGAAACGTATCATCCGCCTGGCGCGCCTGTGATAACGACAGATTGACCGCCGTATCTTCCGCTTTACCTACGGTTTCATACCAGTCTTCACGCAGTGTCCACAGATCCAGACCAACTACAGTTGCGGTGAGTAATACGCCAGAGAGCATGATGCTTCTCAGCAGCGGTGAGATTACAGGCACCGGGCCATCATTTTTGCGGCGAAACTTCATGCCAGTCCTTAATAAACCTTTTGCACGATTTAAACACAGTTAACCGGAAGCAAGAATGCCCTTGCCCTAATTACGCTTCCATCGCGCTGATTTACACTTAGCCAGCAGATTCCGCTTAATTCCTGTTCCGGACCGGCTCAATCAGCCTCCCTGATGAAACTTTAGTAGCTAATAAAGCCAGTCCGGCGCTTCAATTATCGGGCGGGGTAATGTTACCCTTGCCTGCTGAATAATTTGCACTTAATTGATTAACTTGAGTATTTGAGGAATTTTATGAGTAAGAACCTGAACAACCTGAACAATATCCGCACACTTCGGGCCGAGGCGCGCAATATTGAGCTGGCTGTGCTGGAAGAATTACACCAGAAACTGGAGACCGTGGTAAACGAACGCCGTGAAGAAGAAAGTGCACGGGCAGCGGAAGCGCGCGCAAAAGCAGAAAAGCTGGCGTTTTACCAGGAGCTGTTAATGGAAGAGGGAATTAATCCCGCCGAGCTGGTAAATAGCCTCTCTCCAGCCGAAACCGGCAAAAAGAAACGCGCAAAGCGTCCGGCAAAATATTGCTACACGGAAGAGAACGGTCAGGTTCGTTACTGGACGGGTCAGGGACGTACGCCCTCTGTGATTAAAGACGCCATCGAAAACGGCGGGTCGCTGGATGACTTCCTGATCCCGGCGCAATAATTCCGCACCGGTTGCTCAGCCTGCTGCATCAGCGTGGCGGGTAAATAAGTGGCTGGTTAAAACGCATAAAAAAATGCCGCAGCGTGCTGCGGCATTTTATATCAGCAGATCATCAGAAATCAGCTTTCAGTACCACACGGTAATTTGCTTTACCGGCACGAACATGATCCAGCGCTTTATTGATGTCTGACATCGGGAAGTACTCCACCTGCGGCGCAATATCGGCACGCGATGCGAGTTTCAGCAGCGAACGCAGCTGACCCGGTGAGCCGGTAGATGAACCGGTGACGGCTTTGTCGCCCATGATCAGTTCAAACGCACTGACTTCAATCGGCTTCAGCACAGCGCCCACGGTATGGAACTTACCGTGCGGTGCCAGCGCCGCGAAATAAGGCTTCCAGTCCAGATCGACAGCAACGGTGCTGAGGATCAGGTCGAAACGGCCCGCCTGCTGCTTCAGGGCTTCAGGATCGCGGCTGTTAACCACCTCATCCGCACCCATATCCAGAATCGACTGCTTCTTATCCGGGGTGGAGCTGAATGCAACCACTTCCGCGCCCATCGCGTGCAGAATTTTGATCGCGATGTGGCCCAGACCACCGATACCAATCACACCGACGCGGCTGGAGACAGAGATGTTACTCATCAGCAGCGGTTTGAAAACGGTGATCCCGCCGCACAGCAGCGGACCCGCCGTTTCAGCGTCCAGTTTTTCTGGCAGTGGGATCACCCACTGCCAGTCTGCGCGCAGCTTCTCGGCGAATCCGCCTTTGTTCATGATGGTAGGCGTGCTGCCCTGATGGCAGTTAACATGCTCACCATTGATACAGGCATCGCAGTGCTGACAGCTTTTCGCCGTCCAGCCAATCCCTACACGCTGACCAACAGAGAGACCTTTGTTTTTAGCCGCTGCGCCCAGCGCAGAAACGCGGCCAATCACTTCATGTCCTGCAATCACCGGAAACTGTGAAATGCCCCACTCGTTGTCGATCATCGACAGATCCGAGTGACAGACACCACAGTACTCGACCTGGACTTCGACTTCTTCGGCTGCCAGTTCAGGGGCATCGTATTCGTAGAGTTCAAGGGCCTGGCCAGCCTGCATGGCTGCATAACTTTTGATTTTCATTCTTACCTCTGCGTGGTTAATCACCGACAAGTGTAACAACCTGACGGCGGCTTTGCCTGGCCGTTACGCTTACACCGCATTTTTTTGTCACTTTATGCTGATAAATCAGGCCTTAACCTGCGTGCCGGAAAGCGTTTGTAACACTTTAAGCTGCGCGACGGCTTCCTGCATCGCATCCATTCCCTGCGTCAGCTCGCGCAGACTGCCGAGATGCTTCGCAATGTCGGCGCGCTCGTGCCGGGTCTGCTGATTCATGGCGGCGAGCGTATCGGCCGCGCTGATGCTGCGCTCTGCCATCTGCGCGGCGGTCTGCGCTGAATCGCTGGCGACCAGACGGATACGTGAGATGGTGGAAACCGCGTCGCCGATGTTACTGGCCGTGGCTTCAGCCTGCTCTTTCGAGGAGTGCGCCAGCCGACGCACTTCGCCCGCGACCACCGCAAATCCCCGGCCCGCTTCCCCGGCGCGTGCCGCTTCAACGGCGGCGTTCAGCGCCAGAATGTTTGTCTGGAAGGCGATGTTGCTGATGCCGTGCGTGATCTCGTTGATGCCGTGGGAGATCTTTTCCAGGTCATCCAGCCCTTCATCCAGCCGCCCCTGCGCCTGCTGACTCTCGGTGGCGATGTGGCTGATGTTACGGATGCTGCTTTCGGCAAGACTCAGCGTTTCGCCCTGGCTCTGGGTGGCCGTTTCCAGCACCGGCAGAGCCTGCATCAGCGGTGTCAGTGCCTGCTGATAGTTAATCACCCGATCCAGCACCCGCGTCTGGACACTGTTCAGCGCTTCCCAGCGACGGAGTGCGCGCTGGGCGTAGTGTGCGGCATAGCCGGCATACTCAACCGGGAACTGACGCATCGCTTTGACGTCATGATTAAAGAACACCAGCGCAGAGAGCGTCTGATTGATTGGCACGCCCAGGATTTCGCCAAAACTGGAAAAACCGGCGGCGGCAATTCCCTTGAAGAAATGGGCATTCTGCAGCTGCCCGGCGTTGCCGACACGACGCAGGATACAGTCGTTCATCAGGATAGCGGCCGGTTTGCCATGCTTCGCGGTAAAGGCCTGCCACTCCTGCTGTGTCGCCTGCCGGAAATCCTTTTCCTGCATCAGGTAAAGCCGATCGCCAAACTCCAGATCGCAGAAGAAGGTGACGCCGCCCGGCCCGATTTTGGCGATAGAGCGAATAAAGAACTCACCGCCGACTTTGACGCCAAAGGTTAACCCCTTCAGGCGGTCAGTAAGTTGTGCTTCAGTGCAGCTGAGATAGTCACACAGCGTCGCCACAAACGGCTGCTGCTGGCCGTTGCTGTTAAACACGGAGGTGACGCTGCGCGCGATCGGATCCGCCTCGGCAATCAGCCAGCTCTGGTCGCGTGGCGTAAAGTTCTGGCTTTTGAAAGGCGCAAAGGATTTTCCGGCGGCCATCTGACAGAAGATAATCACGGCCTTGCCCTGCAGCACCCGGCCACCGGTACCAATCCAGGTGCCATCAAACGTGATTTTGCCGCCCGCTGAGCCGCCAATCGCCAGGCAGGGGAAGCGGCCGCTGTTGTACCAGGCCTGCATCAGAAAACCTTCTGAGGCTGAAAGACCATCGCAGTAGATCATGGCGAACGTGCGATCGGCCGAGAGCGGCAGGCGGACCTGCAGTCGCATCAGCTCCTGCTGAATAGCCGTGATGCGCTGGCTGGCGGTCTGTGTGTCGCTGACGTGCAGATCGACGATATGCGTCTCATGACGGGCAATCAGGCTGTCCGGCAGCCAGAGGTAACTTCCCTCCGGGCCGTCTCCGTCGCAATAGGTGCTCTGCGCCCGGCTGCTGCTCAGCGCACCGTTGGAGGAGAGCGTCAGCACCGTCAGGCTGGCAGAATTGAAGCGCTGCCACGCCTGGCTGACCCGCTGAAAATCCGCCTCAGGCGGCACAAAGGTCATCAGGATCCCGCCCGCGCGTGAACTCAATCCAATCGCGCTCAGTGAATCCGGCAATGCACGACAATCCCAGGTGCCATTGGCGGGCTGGCTGCGTCGGCGGACACGGGAAACAGGCAGGCATCGTTTGATCGTCTTCAGGATCGACATATTATTATTTTCGCTTTTATCTGAGTAATCTGCGCCGAAGTCGGCGCTTTCTGGTGTGTGTGAAGAGAGGGCTAAAGGCAGGTCCGTTCGCATTCAGAACTCGGCGATGAGGGTCGGGGTCGTCAATGATCGACGTGTTCAGCGCCAATGGGTTATCGCCAGCAGTGCGAAAACCTTTAGCGATTGCTGCAATCAGTTTAATGCCTGAGTTTGTTGCACATCTGTAGCAGTAAATATGTTCAGATGCCGATTATGTAGACGATATCCGCCTGAGCAGGTCACACTTTTTACAGTTTGCGGGGAGGAGGAAAACGGGCAGATTTCTGAGCACAGAATCCGATACGAAGGCGGGGCGCCTCAGAAGCAGGCATCAACCCGTGTTTACCGTGACGTCTCTGCGGCAGAGAATGAAGCGGGCGCAATCGGAGCGCGATTATCGCATCCGGACGCCCCGGCGGTAACGGGCGGGTTTACCCGCCCTGCTGTTCGTGCCAGTGCCGCTCGCAGCGCTCACGCGCTTCGGCAGGCAGATCGCGCAGATCCGGCAGCGTATCTCCGGAGCCATAGCCCATCGATCCGGTCGCTTCCTGCTGTTCATCCTGTGCGGCGAAGGTGAGCGTCTCCTCCAGCGGCTGCCAGTCATTACCCTGCTGCCGGTAGATCACCGCATGGGTAGGCGTCTGTGCATCTTCACCATAGATTTCATATTTCTGCTTCTGATCATCAGAACCCAGTTCCAGAGTGTCGATTAAGGTTGCATCGGCCATAACGTTCTCCTTTTTCTTCAGGCCTTTAAGCGTAGTTTATCCGCCGCTCTCCCGCCGCCAAGAAACGCGGACGCAAGAAAAAAAGCAGCCTTATCAGTGACGTCGCCTTCAGGATTTGCATAACCGAAGCGGAAGGCTATGCTTCCTGCTGTGACTAGCTAGTCCTTTTTATCTAACGGAACATTGATATGAGGTCTTCCTATGACACAACAGAAGTACAGAGGTGGTGCCGGCAATTTTGCCAACGATCCAGAACGTGCGAGTGAAGCTGGCAGTGCAGGAGGCAAAGTCAGTGGGGGCAATTTCAAAAATGATCATGAAAAAGCCAGGGAAGCCGGTCGGAAAGGGGGCAAAGTCAGTCGACGTCCTTCTAAGTAATTCTGAATAAAGCGCTTTAGGAAGTTTTACGCCATGGAGTGGCATCTTCCGCCTTCACGCTTTCTCTTTGAGCCGCAGCGCCTCCCTGACCAGCGCAAAGGCCGGTGAGTGCTGTTTGCGGCTGGGATAATAGAGGAAATAGCCGGGAAAGGGCTGACACCAGCGCTCCAGCACCCGGACCAGCGTGCCCTGCGCCAGCCCGTCAGCAAACTCCTGTTCCGGCAGGAACGCAATCCCCTGTCCGGCCAGCGCCGCTTCGGCGATGTGAGCCGACGTATTAAACGTGAGCTGCCCGTCCACCCGCACATTCAGCGGACCCTCTTCTCCGTCAAACTCCCAGACGTACAAGCCGCCAGCCGATGCCTGCCGCATGTTAATGCAGTTGTGCTGCAGCAGATCGTGCGGAACCTGGGGAGCGGGATGACGCCGAAAGTAGTCGGGCGTAGCCACGGCGGCCATCCGTAAGGGTGGGCTGATCGGCATCGCGACCATATCTTTGTCAATGGTGTCGCCCAGTCTGACACCCGCATCGAACCGGTCGGCCACGATATTACGAAACCCGTGACTGGCGTCGAATTCGAGCCGGATATCGGGATAGTCCGCCAGCAGCGGCGTCAGCGCTGGCAGCAGCAGCGTGCTCAGAACATGCGGACCACAGGTGATACGCACCGTTCCGGCGGGCTTGTCGCGCATCGCGGTCAGCATATCCAGTTCCGCTTCGATCTCATCGAACCTGTCGCCGATAGCCTGCAGCAGCCGCTCACCCGCCGCGGTGGGGGAAACGTTGCGGGTCGTGCGGGTCAGCAGCCGGATCGCCATCCGGTTTTCCAGCGCCGTAATCGTCTGGCTCAGCGCAGGCTGAGTGACGCCCAGCAGCGCCGCTGCACGGGTAAAACTCCCTTCACGCGCCACGGTAACAAACGCCTGCAGATCGTTCATATTGCGCTTCATGCTGCCCATCCCCTCTGCGATTAATAAGCTGTGGTTATAACCTCATTAAGGTTTCATTAGCTAGTCAATATAAACCGAAACCGTAAGATTGCCTGCATCTGCCACCGCAATTATTGAAACAGGAAAGATCATGACGACTGATGACACCCTCAGCGCCGCCCCTCAGCAGAATAAAGCGCACTGGAGCGGCGTCTGGGCGATGACGCTCTGTGTCTTCACGCTGATCGCCTCGGAGTTTATGCCGGTCAGCCTGCTGTCGCCCCTGTCGCAGGATCTCCGGGTCAGCGAAGGCCTGGCCGGACAGGGTATTGCGATTTCAGGCGCACTGGCGGTGATCACCAGTCTCTCGATAACCCGACTCGCCGGTCATCTCGATCGCAAAATCCTGTTGCTGACGCTGACGCTGCTGATGGCCCTGTCCGGCCTGATCGTGGCGCTGGCACCCGACTATCTGACCTATATGGCTGGCCGGGCGTTAACGGGCGTGGTGATTGGCGGATTCTGGTCGATGTCTGCCGCGGTCGCTATCCGGCTGGTACCGGCTGAGCAGGTGCCGCGCGCACTGGCCATTTTCAACGGCGGGAATGCCCTGGCGACGGTGATTGCGGCGCCGCTGAGCAGCTATCTTGGCGCGGTGACTGGCTGGCGGGAAGCGGTTTTCAGCCTGGTCCCGGTGGCGCTGATCGCCCTGCTCTGGCAGGCAATCGCGTTGCCGTCGATGCCGGTTGACCGCGCGCGGCCGCGCCGCCAAAGCCTCCTGAAGCTGCTGCGCGCGCCGCGCGTCAGATCGGGACTGGCCGCCTGCGGCCTGCTGTTTATGGGCCAGCTCACCCTGTTTACCTATCTTCGCCCGTTTCTGGAAACCGTGACGCAGATTGAGGTTTCCACGCTGTCGCTGGTGCTGCTGACCCTGGGCGCGAGCGGATTTATCGGAACGGTCATTGTCGGGGCGGTTTTACAGCGTGGATTCTATTTCACTCTGATGACCATCCCGCTGGTGATGGCAGCCGTGGCGGTACTGCTGATCCTCTCCGGCCATCATCTGTGGTGGGTAGCGCCACTGCTCGCAATCTGGGGGCTGGTGGCCACCGCCGCGCCGGCCGGATGGTGGGCCTGGGTCGCCCGTGCCTTTCCGGACAACGCAGAGTCTGGCGGCGGGCTGATGGTTGCCATCGTCCAGCTGTCGATCGCCGCAGGTTCAACGCTGGGAGGAATCGCTTTTGACCATGCGGGCTGGCAGACCACCTTTGCCCTCAGCGCCCTACTGCTGATCCTGGCCGCCGGGCTGGTGACGATCACTGCACGCCTGGCCCGCATGACCTGATTACTGGTTTTTAACCGGGCACGCCGTTGCCCTCCTGTCGTCAACCCCTGAGGATCGTGTTATGAGAGCATTAACCCTGCTGTTTGGCCTGTTGATCAGTGCCTTTGCGGCCAGCGCGGCCGATATGTCGCGCGGAGCCGATAACTTTTATCAAAGCGATAAGGTGACCCGCGAAAAGGTCAGTTTTAAAAATCAGTATCAGATGGGCGTAACCGGCACGCTGTTCCGGCCGAAAACGGCCAGTCAGACTGCGCGTCTTCCGGCGATTGTAGTGGGCCATCCAATGGGGGCAGTGAAAGAGCAGAGTGCCAGCCTCTACGCGCAGAAAATGGCGGAACAGGGCTTTGTTACCCTGGCCATCGACATCTCATTCTGGGGCGAAAGTGAAGGGCAGCCGCGTAACGCGGTTGCGCCGGATATCTATGCCGAAGACTTCAGCGCCGCCGTGGACTACCTGGGTACCCGCGATTTTGTTGACCGCAACCGGATTGGGGTACTGGGGATCTGCGGCAGTGGCAGTTTCGTCATCAGCGCCGCGAAGCTTGATCCACGCATGAAAGCGATTGCAACCGTCAGCATGTATGACATGGGCGCAGCTAACCGCGACGGGCTGAACAAAAGCCAGACGCTGGCGCAGCGTAAACAGATCCTTGCGGCGGCCGCAGAGCAGCGTTATGTGGAGTTTACCGGGGGGAAAACGGCGTACACCGGCGGCACGCCGCATAACATTGATGCGGATTCGTCACCTGTGGCAAAAGAGTTTTACGACTTTTACCGCACGCCCCGCGGTGAGTTCACGCCGAAGGGCAGCTCCGCTGCGCTGACCACGCATCCGATGCTCACCAGCAACGTGAAGTTCATGAACTTCTATCCGTTCGATGACATCGAAACCCTCTCTCCGCGGCCGCTGCTCTTTATTACCGGCGATCAGGCGCACTCACGCGAGTTCAGCGAAGTGGCCTATCAGCGTGCGGCAGAACCCAAAGAGTTATACATCGTGCCTGATGCGGGCCATGTCGACCTCTACGATCGCACTGACCTGATCCCGTTCGACAAACTGACCCGCTTCTTCAGGCAGCATCTGTAGTTCGGCCCCCTCTCCTCCGCCCGCCTGCGGTTATCTGCTGGCGGACGGTTCCGGCTGCGACCGCGCCGGGTCAGAAAGTGCTTTCTCCGTCCACAGAACCGTGTCAGCCCGTGCTCTGCCAATGAGCCGGGTGCCGATGCGGCTGTTCGCCCCCACCCGGTTGTGACCGCCCCGCTCCCATTCAGCGAACCAGACTGAAGGAAACGCCTCGTACCGGGCAAGCAAAACAGGGATCCCTGACTATCCTGAAAGAAAGGATAATTATCAGGAGAGAATGATGAAATTTTTCTACTTCGTTTCGCTTATCGCCTCTGCGCTCTATTTGCTGGTGTTTCTGCCCAAACTTCGCACCCGGCGCGAACCTATTGCCTACTGGGGCTGCTGGACTTATCTGGGGGCTAACGCCATCTTCTGGGCGGTTTATGGCGTTCTGCATTACATTTAGGGCAGGATGTCCGGCAACGCGGTAAATCCTGCCTGTATCAACACCATCGTCATGATAAATCAGGCCCGGAAATACAAAGATCGCCGTTATCCGGCCTCGCGCTGACGACATCGTGCTTCCGCGCCGCGCAAGGTAAACAGTCGCCGGAAATTCCCGCACGGCAGCAGTAGTTCTCCTTCTGCTGCCTTGTGCGATATAGTGGCAGCACTATCGTGAACATCTCTGCATAACAGGTAACATCGGCAATGGCTCTGATTCCAAAAAACTATTCGCGGCTGGAAAGTGGCTACCGTGAGAAAGCCCTTAAAATCTATCCGTGGGTCTGCGGACGCTGCTCGCGCGAGTTTGTCTACTCCAACCTGCGCGAACTGACGGTGCATCACATCGATCACGACCATACCAACAACCCGGAAGATGGCAGTAACTGGGAGTTACTCTGTCTCTACTGTCACGACCACGAGCACTCGAAGTACACTGAGGCCGATCAATATGGTACCCGCGTGGTTGCCGGCGAAGATGCCCAGAAAGATGTGGGCGAAGCGACCTATAACCCGTTCGCTGACCTCAGATCGAGGCTGAATAGTAAGAAGTAACGCCTGCGCCTGCTGCCTGTCAGACGCGTCATGGTCTGACAGGTGCCATCCCGTCCTGAATCCGCGATCCCCTGCTCACCCTGTGACGATCTCGCTGTTTTCATAACGTCTGTGCTGCCAGCAAGCCTGACAGGATGAACAGCCCGGCGCTAACAGACTCATCCCACACTGTCAGAGACGGAGCAGAATTATGATCGCTAAAGAGAACGCAGAACACTACAACTGGGGCGATGGCTGCGATGGCTGGTACCTGATGAACCGTCCGGATATGCTGATCATTCATGAGAAAATGCCGCCCGGCACCGGTGAGAAAAGACACTTTCATGCGTCGTCCCGGCAGTTCTTCTTTGTGCTTCAGGGTGTGCTGACGATGGAACTGGATGGCACCCTCCACGATATCGCTGCGCAGCAGGGTATTGAGATCCCGCCACAGTCGAAGCATCAGGCCCGGAATAACCGCGATGAACCGGTGGAGTTTCTGGTGATCTCCCATCCCACGACGCGGGGAGATCGCACCGACGTTTCCTGAAGGTGAGCCGGACAACGGCTGAGGCCATGACGGCTGCATCCGACCCGCCTTCTGCCTGTTCAGGCCGGTTTATCCGCAACGCTTTATCCGGCGATCAGCGCCACCGGGTCTCACCGATCGGCCAGAGCCTTATTTGGCTGCCTGACGCGGATAACAATAAACCGAAGCCGGGCATCTCATCTGCCGTTAAATAACGCACTGAACAGAACGTGCGGTAATTACCCGCCGTTATTTACCACTCATCTTCTGCGCTATCCTGTCTTCGTTACGCTAATAACGCTTGCCGGGCCACCGGTTTACGTTAATGCGCGGATAACAGGAGCCTGGCCGAAAGCTATTCCCGAGCCATAAATAAGGATACTCCGGAATGTGGCTTTTAAAACAGACAATTAGCTTCACGCCGCCTGTCGCGTCGCATAACTCTTCACCACGTCTGAAACAATTTCCGGCAGACCGTTCCGGTTATTTCCCCGTTAAACCCGTAAGCGATTTTTCTTATTTCGTGCTTCCGTTATGCCAGCCATGGCCCATCGAAACATTTTGAGAAAGATTTTCGGTAAATATTAGTCAGAACCCACGTCGCTATGCGTTTTTCTGTACCAGGCTTAACCCATAACAAAATAGAGACAATGTGGAGCATTATGAAAGAGCAAAATCGCACAAAAGGCATCGCACCCTATCGGGGTGCGGCTGGCGGCTGGGGTGCCTTAAAGGCCGTGGCCGACGCGATCCGCGGCCAGATGGCGGTAAAACAGGATGTGATCGCCCTGTTCAAAGTTAATCAGCCTCAGGGCTTTGACTGTCCGGGCTGTGCATGGCCCGACCCGCAACACGCTTCCTCTTTTGAATTCTGTGAAAACGGGGCAAAAGCCGTTTCATGGGAAGCCACCAGCAAGCGCACCACACCGGAGTTTTTTGCCGCACACAAGGTGAGCGAGCTGTGGGAACGCAGCGCCCTGCATCTGGAGGGCGAAGGCCGTCTCACCCATCCGATGAAATATGATGCCGCAACCGACATCTATCAGCCCATCGAATGGGAAACCGCATTCCGGGAGATTGGGGAGCATCTGCGCAGCTATGATGACCCGCATAGCGTGGAGTTCTACACCTCGGGCCGCGCCTCGAATGAAGCGGCGTTTTTGTGGCAGCTCTTCGCCCGCGAGTATGGCACCAATAATTTCCCCGACTGTTCGAACATGTGCCACGAGCCGACCAGCGTCGGACTGCCGGAGTCGATCGGCGTCGGTAAGGGCACGGTCGAACTGGAAGATTTCGATCACTGCGATCTGGTGCTCTGCATCGGCCACAACCCCGGCACTAACCATCCGCGCATGCTGGGCACGCTGCGGGAAGTCTCTAAGCGTGGGGCGACAATCGTCGCAATTAACCCGCTGCGGGAACGCGGCCTGGAGCGCTTCACCTCGCCGCAGAGCCCGATCGAGATGCTGTCCATGAGCTCGACCGAGCTGGCTTCGACCTACTACAAGGTGCGGGTCGGCGGCGATGCGGCGATGCTGAAAGGGGTGATGAAAATCCTGCTCAGCATGCACGAAGAGGCGCTGAGCGCGGGCAAACCGGGTGTGATCGACGAAGCGTTTATCCGCGAACATACAAGAGGCTTCGATGCGCTGAAAGCGGATCTGGAAAGCACCGACTGGGCGCATATCCTGAAAGTCTCCGGCATGGCGCGTGAAGAGATTCAGCATATTGCCCGTCTCTACGCCAGCGCGGAACGCACCATCATCTGCTACGGCATGGGGATTACCCAGCACCAGTACGGCACCCAGAACGTACAGCAAATCGCGAACCTGCTGCTGATGCGCGGCAACATCGGTAAACCCGGTGCGGGCATCTGTCCGTTACGCGGTCACTCCAACGTGCAGGGCGACCGCACGGTCGGTATCACCGAGATCCCGCCACAGTCGCTGCTCGATAACCTGGAGAAAGTGTTTGGTTTTCGTCCGCCGCAGAAGCATGGTCATGGCGCGATTGAGGCGATCAAGGCGATGCGCGATGGCAAAGCGAAAGCGCTGCTCTGCCTCGGCGGCAACCTGGCGGAGGCGATTTCCGATCCGCAGGTGACCTTCCCGGCGATGCGCAACCTCGATCTGGTCGTGCATATGGCAACCAAACTGAACCGATCACATCTGCTGCTCGGCAAGCACAACTATCTGCTGCCGGTGCTCGGCCGGACCGAGACGGACATGCAGGCAAGCGGCGCACAGAGTGTAACCGTGGAAGATTCGATGTCGATGGTGCATGCCTCGCGCGGCTCACTGGATCCGGCGTCGCCGCATCTGAAATCAGAACCGGCGCTGGTGGCTTCACTGGCCAAAGCCACGCTGCCGGACAGCGTGGTGGACTGGTCAGCCATGGTCGCCGACTACAGCCGCATCCGCGACGCGATTGAGGCGGTTTTCCCGGCGTTTGAAAACTTTAATGAGCGGATCCAGCATCCCGGTGGCTTCCGGCTCTACAATGCGGCGTCGGAGCGCGTCTGGCTGACGCCTTCAGGCCGTGCCGAATTTAAGGTGATGCAGGGCATCAATGAAGATCCCCGCTCGCTGAAATGCCACGATCTGGTGCTCACCACGCTGCGCAGCCATGACCAGTACAACACCACGCTGTACGGGCTCAATGACCGCTATCGGGGCGTGACGGGCCGTCGCGATGTGCTGTTCATCAACGGTGAAGAGGCGGAAAAACGGCAGGTGCGGAGCGGTGACCGTGTCGATCTGGTGGCGCTGGATCCGGAGGGTAATCCCACCTCGCGCCAGATGAAAAACCTGACCATCGTGATTATCGATATGGCACCGGGTTCGGTTGGCGCTTACTACCCGGAAGCCAACGTGATGGTTCCCATCGACAGTCACGATACCAAAAGCGGCATCCCGGCGTATAAAAGCATTCCGATCGCCATGACGCGCGTAACTGAAACGACTGAACCCACGTCGGGCATGTTACGTTAATACCCTGTGATGTCAGCGTGACCAATCGCCCGGTCACGCTGTTTTCTTCTGCACTACCCTCCTCTTTTTCTGCATTCTTCCCTTAAGCACAGCGCGTGAAGCATCGCCTGCCCTGGCATCGTATACACTACAAAGCGAAACACCGCTTTTATGCACGATCATCTCTTTACTGCCTGCGCTGATGCTTGGCGCCCTACCGGAAGATTGCCATGTTTCACCTGATTTTCAGCTTACCCAGCTGGTATGTAATTGTGCGCGTTATTATTCCTTTGTCTCTGCCTCTGGCCCTGAAGATCCTGCTCTCCGCGCTGGTGCTGCTAGCTTCGCAGTATCTGCTGGTGAGTCGCTTCACCTCGGGCGGCCTTTTTTCCGCTGAAATGCCCCGCATGCTCATTATTCTGTTTAACTGGGCCTACAGCACGGTTCTGCTGCTGGCGCTGTTACAGATGCTGATGGATGCCGTGATGCTGCTCGCCCTGCTGCTGCGTCACCCGCTGGAGCTGGCGCCCGGCGTGCGTTATCTGGCCACCGGGCTGGCGATGGTGCTGGCGGTAGTCGGGGTAGAGCAGGCCATCCGGGTTCCGCCGGTGAAAGAGGTGACGCTGGTGTTACCTAACCTGCCCGCGGAGTTTGAGGGTTATCAGCTTCTGCAGCTCACGGACCTGCACATCACCCGGCTGTTTAATGCCGCCTGGACCCGCGCGATGGTGGCGCGGGCGATGTCCCTGAATGCCGATCTGATCGTGGTAACGGGCGATGTAATCGATGGCAGCCTGGCGCACCGGCGGCAGGATGTGGCGCCGCTGAGCGGGCTTGCTGCCCCTGACGGCGTCTGGGCGATTACCGGCAACCACGAATATTTCTTTCATCAGGCGATCTGGACGGCGCATCTGGCATCGCTGGGGCTGCAGCCGCTGCTTAACCGCCATAACGTTATCCGCCGCGGCGACGCGAAGCTGGTGCTCGCCGGTCTGCCGGATGCCTCCGCGCCCGGCAGAAATGCGACCGGGCCCGATCTGGCGCACGCGCTGGCCCAGGCACCGGACGACGCGCCGGTGATCCTGCTGGACCATCAGCCCCGCAATGCCCGACAGAACGCGGCGCAGGGGGTGGATGTCCAGCTCTCCGGCCATACGCATGGCGGCCTGATTATCGGACTGGATCGGCTGTTTGCGAAGCCTAATGCCGGGTTCGTCTCCGGGCTTTATCAGGTCGACGGGATGCAGCTCTATGTGAATAACGGCACGGCGCTCTGGCCCGGCATGGCGGTCCGGCTGGGCCGCCCCTCAGAGCTGACGCGGATCACTCTGCGTCGTCAGCCTTAGTAGCGTCACGCCCGATGATGGGTGGGCGGTTTCCGCCGGGCGGCATAAGCTTGAGTGAGATAAAGGAGATCACTATGACCATGTTATGTACCGCCTGCGGCACCGCTTACCCTCTTCAGGCCACCTATCCGCACTGTAAAATCTGTGAGGATGAGCGCCAGTATATCCCGGCCGACGGTCAGCACTGGATCGCGCTGGACGCGCTGCGCGCCAGCCATGCCAACCAGTGGAAGGCGCACAGCGACACGCTGCTGAGTATTAAAACCGTGCCGGCCTTTGCCATCAACCAGCGCGCCTTTCTGCTGCGCACCCCGCACGGCAACGTGCTCTGGGACTGTATTGCCAATCTGGATGACGCCACCTGCACCCTGATCACGGCGCTGGGCGGCATTGATGCGATAGCGATTTCGCATCCGCACTACTACACCACCATGCAGGAGTGGGCCGAAGCCTTTAACGCGCCCATTCATCTGCACGCCCGCGATCGGCAGTGGATTGTGCGGGAGAGTCCGCATATCCGCTTCTGGGAGGGGGAATCACTGACGCTGATGCCGTCTGTCACGCTGATGCGGCTGGGCGGACATTTTCCCGGTGGCAGCGTGCTGCACTGGGATGAGCATGGCGGCGTCATGCTGGCGGGTGACATTATTCAGGTGACGCCGGGCGCCCATGGCGCGTCGTTTATGTGGAGCTATCCCAATATGCTGCCGCTGTCGGCCGCGACGGTAGGCGATATTCTGCATCGGCTTGCCGGCGTGAAGTTTGATCGGCTCTACGGGGCTTTTGACGGTCAGGATATGCGTCAGGAGGCTAAAGAGAAGGTTATGCGGTCGGGCGCGCGTTATCTGGCCTGTCTGCGGGATCATCAGGCGTAGCGGGATGGGTTGACAGAAAGAACAGCCACCCGCGGGTGGCTGTCCGGCTCGGTTATGCCGTCTGGAACACGGCTACCATCGTACGAAGCTGCACTGCCCGCGCGGCCAGCTCATCGGCTGACGAGGCTGACTCTTCCACCAGCACGGCGTTCTGCTGCGTCACCTGATCCATCTGGTTTACCGCAATATTGACCTGCAGGATGCCGCTGCTCTGCTCTTCCGATGAGGAGGAGATGTCGCGCATCAGCTGAGAGGTCTGTTCAATGGCGCTGACGCTCTGCTTAACTTTATTACCGGCATTCTGCGCCATCGCAATCCCTTCCTGCGCATGACCCACTGACTGCTCAATCAGGCCCTTGATCTCTTTTGCTGCGCTGGCTGAACGCTGCGCCAGCGCCCGGACTTCAGAAGCGACGACCGCGAACCCTTTGCCCTGTTCACCGGCACGCGCGGCTTCAACCGCCGCATTCAGCGCCAGGATATTGGTCTGGAAGGCGATGCTGTCGATGACCGAGGTGATCTCTTCAATCTTGCCGGAGCTGCCACGGATTTTATGCATGGTCTCCATCACGGAATCCATCGCGGCACCACTGGAGAGGGCCGCCTGGGTCGCAGACTCGGCGCGATCCGACGCGAAGCGGGTGTTATCCGCATTCTGCTTAATGATGGCCGCCAGCTGCTCCATACTGGCCGCGGTTTCCGCCAGTGACGCCGCCTGCTCTTCCGTGCGTGACGAGAGATCGCCGTTGCCGCGCGCGATCTCTTCGGAAGAGTTGGCAATGGTGGCGGCGTTACCTTTGATATCGGAGACCAGCTGGGAAAGACGCTCCTGCATACGCAGCAGCGCATTCAGCAGCTCCGCCATTTCGTTGCTGCCGGAAACGATCATCTGCGCCGTCAGATCCCCGGCGGCCACGCGGCTGGCCACTTCGACCGCCTCTTTAACCGGTCGGGTAACCGAGCGGGTGATCATGACGGCCACGATGATGGCCAGCAGCGCCACCGCCAGCAGTCCTGCCAGCAGCAGATACTGCGACTGGCGTTTCTGATCGATCTGAAGCTCCATCATCTGCTCCAGCCGGATGCTGCTCTGGTTGCCCAGTTCGGCATAGCGGTTGATCGCCTGTGTAAAGACCCGGACATATTCCACCGGTGCCACGCTGGCGTGCCCGCTGACAAAAATGCTATCTGCCAGCTGCAGCGCATCCTGTGCCTGCTGACTGGCGTCCTGGGCCAGGCCGGAAAACGCACTTTTCAGCTCAGGCTCAATGGAGAAAACTTTATCCATGTTTTTGCTGAACTGCGTCAGCGCCGTTCTGCCATTGTCGATCTGGAACGCCAGACGACTGCGATCGGTCTCTGAGATGTTACCGGACGCAATCAGCGAGGTGCCATTGGCGCGGATCTGACCCAGGGTTTCGGTCAGCAGCGGCAGGCGGCTGTAGATACTGACGATCAGCTGATAGGTGTTTAAGTCAGCATCCAGCGACAGCTGATAGAAATCCAGCACATCCTGATTGGTGTCCAGCAGACCCTGAATCAGATGCGCGTGGCGCGTCAGGCTGGTTGCCAGCGTCAGCTGGCCTGCATTGATATCATTCTGCAGCTGGTCCCACTCCTGGGTGACCCGTTGCAGCGACTTCAGCGGCGGCGCCTGTTCGTCATTCTTACGCAGATCATCCTCAATCGTCCGGGATAAGGTATTGATTTGCGCGACCAGCTCCATACGGGGTGCGTTATCTGCCTTATTCAGGGAGATGGCGATAGCGCTCTCAGCACGATGACGCTGCAACAGGTTAAGTAATTTCAGGACTTTCTTCTCTACCGGTATGCCCGACAGCTCGACATTTTTAGTATCGATAAGTTGATTGCCCGTCTGAATAAACAGGAAGGTAGGGAGAATAAACAGTACCAACGCAAAAGAACCCAGTAACAGGAACTTCGCAGGTAAATTAATCCGGTCGAGTATTTTCTTCATTCTTTCCGCTCTGATGTGTGTGAGGTGTGCAGGGGTGCCGTGCACAAAATGTGTGATGTAATTTTATTTTTACCCTTTCCGTGACATAACCATAGGCGTCTCATGCGACGAAATATCGCTATGAAGAAAGGGGATTTCTTTAAAGTTCAGAAATACGTACCACAACGGAAAGGAGTATAGGTTGCGTTCTGTTATTTTACAGTGAATAAAATGACGATATTTACTGCAACATTCGCTTAAGCCAAACCTGATAATAGGCATATAAAACAGCAATATAAATTAATCTTACCGCATGTAATCATTTTAGCCGTTAGCCTGTCTTCAGCATGCATGTTTTGAAAACAAAGAAATTCAAGATAAATAAGATGTCGCCGATAACTGAGCTTCGCACTGTATCTGATCGATTCTCATTTCGATATTAATGGCCATGGCGGCTTTTAACTGAAATAGGGCCTGCGCCGATCCTAACCCGAAAGAGTTAATTTACTCTTTCCTTTTTCAGAATGAAATCGTTTTCATTGTTTATTAAATCATATGCGCCCGTTTTCATTCTGACCGGAATAAAAAAGCCCCCACGGTGTGGAGGCGATGATATTACGGCCTGGCTATCAGAAGCTTTCCCAGTTGGCCTGCGCCATATCTATGCCCTGGCGTTCCGGCTGACGGGCCCGGAATGCAGGACGACGCACAGCCGCCGCCTGCGGCTGAGGTCCGGCACGCCTGTTGCTCTCCAGCGTAAAGGTGGCGACCAGGCCTGACAGCGCCTCCGCCTGCTCCTGCAGCGATTTCGAAGCGGATGACGCTTCTTCCACCAGCGAGGCGTTCTGCTGTGTGACCTCATCCATCTGGCCGATCGCCTGATGAACCTGCTCAATGCCTTTGCTCTGCTCGGCGGTTGCCGCCGCAATCTCATTAACCAGATCGGTGACCTGCTGAATCGCCTGACGGACATTTTCACTGTTTGAACCGACACCGCCCGCCTGCTCTAAGCCATGTTCGACCTGTGAAACGGAGGTGGAGATCAGATCCTTGATCTCGCGTGCTGCTGAAGAGGATCGCTGCGCAAGATTACGGACTTCAGAGGCGACCACCGCAAAGCCGCGGCCATGTTCACCGGCACGCGCGGCTTCAACTGCTGCGTTAAGCGCCAGGATATTGGTCTGGAATGCAATCCCCTCGATCAGGCCGGTGATTTCAGAGATTTTTGCCGAGCTGGCGCGGATATCATCCATCGTCGTCAGCATCTGCTTCACGGCCGTACCGTTCTGAATCGACATCTGATTGGCGTTATTCGCCAGCGTGCTGGCCTGAGTTGCGCCTTCTGCGTTCTGGCGCACCGTATCGCTCAGCGTTGCCATGCTGGCGGACGTCTGCTCCAGCGAGGCCGCCTGTTCTTCGGTACGCGCCGATAGATCTTCGTTGCCCGCCGCTATCTGGGTCGAACCGGTGCTGACTGACTGTGCTGCGTGACTGACGGAGAGCAGCGTGCCGGACACCCGCGCCAGCAGCTGATTAAAGGCTGACGCCGTTTTACTGATTTCGTCTTTTCCGCGAACCTCAGCCATATGGGTCAGATCAAGGGTATGGCTGACCTGCGTCATGGTACTGACCATGCCATTCAGACTTTTTCGGATACCCAGGATAACCCTGGCGGAGAACGCGGCCAGTACCAGGATCAGCAGCAGCGAGCCGACCGACATCGCCCACAGTGTCCGGCTGTAGACACGCTGGTTCTCTGCACGGAGCTGTTCACCGATATCGATATTTAACTGAATCTGGCGGGTATAATCAGACTCCATCTTACGGGCCGCGGCACCGATGCCGTTCTCACCCTGTAACAGTGGCAGCGTAACGGCTTCATCATGGCCGCGCGAGGCGGCCAGAAAGGCCGGCAGCGCGCCGCGCACGGCATCCAGATTTTTTTCAGCCTGCTCAGTCAGTGCCCTGTCTTCTTCATTCGAGATGTCGTTCGCCATGTAATGGTCATTTAACGTTTTAATCTGCTGCAGCAGATTCTCAATGCGCTCTTCTGCAGCCGGATATTTTTCTGCATCGCGGATGCTGTAATGACGATAAAGCGCAATACCCAACTGATTAGTGACGCCGATCGATTTGTTCAGGTCCCGAATGCTGGGTATCGCATTCGTCTGCACATATTCGAAACGTGACTGAAAGCCCGAAATCACGGATACCGAGATGATCACCAATACAATCAGTGACATTGCAAGCAACGAGAAAATCAGCATAAGACGCTGTGTAATAGTCATGATGAGGCCCCTGGGAGAAGATAAAACTAAAAATGGCTACGATGCCGATCGTTCTTATCGGCGGCATCGTGCGCGGCTTTAACAGATCGCCGTGACGATATTTTTTTATTTTTCCTTGCGTCTCTCACAGCGTGAACTATGGGGCGACCGGCGCTGCGTACAACGCTTACCGGTTACTCCTGGCGATGCCGCCGGATCGCTCTGACCGCCTCTCACCGCTGCCGCGCAGCCGCCACCCTTCATGGCTCCCTCCCCCGGCACCTGCTGACGCTCTTGTGTGCCGCCAGGGATCCGGGCTTTACCGATGAACGGTCCTGTGGTTTCAGAGAGGGCGGGATGATGTCCCTGATCGGGCGATGAGAACAGAAGTGCGTGTGGGATGCCAGCAGGCGGTTCTCTGATAATCATGGTCTCAGTGGCTGCTCTTCTGCGCGCTGCTGGCTGAGATTTTAGCCATTTGTGGCAGGGCCAGATTAAATCAGTGAATCGACTGGCGGAATGCTGATTCTGGTCTATGCTCACTGGCCCGACCAGGCTTATGTCTGTCTGACGGGTAGCAATAACGCTTACAATAAAAAAAGGTCGTCGCCATGAATTTAGCTCAATTTGAAACCAGAACCGGTCTTTGGCCACACATGCAGTTTACGGACGTAGAATATGAAGTGTGCAGCAGAGGCGTGGAGATCTATGCCATTGATGTCAGCCGTCAGACCAAGAGCAAACTCTTTATCTGTCGCGTTGCGAACGAGCAGCAGGCTGCGTCACTGACGGCACAGTTCAAGGAAGGGTTACCGAAGATCAAGCTTAAAAAGCGCAAGAACGCAATGAAGCGGGCCCGCATCGCCTGCGAGAAAAGCCCTGTTACCAGCGCAAACTATCAGGATCGGGCTGGCCAGCAGCATCCCTCTGTCTCCAGAGTCTGACCGGCGAATCAGCCTGCACGTTCTGCAGCGGTCCGGCTGAGACACTTTCCGCTCACTTTATTCCGGTCCCGCGGCGCGGTTAATCGCGTACCGCGGGCACCTGAAACAGACGACATTCCCCCGCCTCAACGGAGATGTCACTGAACGTAGAGATATGTATCTCTATCCACCGGTTCGCAGCCCGCAGCGAATGCGGGGCGTTGTGCTGCTGCAGGGCGGCCACAAAATCACGGGTACTGACAGAGCAGTGACCTGTGTCATCACGCCGTATCGCTTCTCTGAACGCCGTCCAGATCTCATCATCCTGTGACATACCGTTGGCTCCGGGCATCGTTAAGTGGGATGTTACTGTATACATAAACAGTATATTTACTCACTGACGAGGTCAAGTCTGCCTGTCTGACCGGTCACTGATGCGGAAAAAAGGGCGGATTGTGGCCAGTCATAGCCGAAGCGGCGACCGAAAGCAGACTTTAATCCAAATCTTAGAAATCGTTTTCATAATCGATTAACGCACTGAATTTAAATAAGTTTAATCATGATCAGATCTCTGCAAATGAGAATGCACCTCAAAAAAAAGAATAACCGCAGCGGCATCAGAGACCGTTTTGCCCTATCTTTAAATGGCTCTGTAAAGAAATCCACATTTTTTACAGTGTGTTCTGACTCCTACCCTTGCCCCCTTTAAACAGGGGGCACTTTTTCAGGTAAGACAGCGGGCGCGTTTCATGCTCCGCAGGCCGTGATGCAGACTGTATGGGTTCTGTTAAGCCGCTATCTGACAAGATGATTGATTTGTAACCTGATGATTCACAGGCTGAACCTGAGCTGTCTCGTCCGGAAAGTAATTATTTGAATTGCAATGAATTTCCTGAATCTATCGGAAAAACTGATGGTTTCCCGCTTTAAAAGCCTGCCATAACAACATGGTAAGGAGAATAAAAAGTGGGTCATAATCAGGCCCTGCCCGATTGACCGGCGCCTCACCAGGGATGCCGTGACGTAATAAAAATGAGCTTTATCCGCTGTTTGCCCCCGCGTATGCGGGGGCTTTTCTTTGTATCTGTCCGCTCTGTCTGTAGCCTGACGGCAGGATCATTCCCGCTGATGCCGCGAGCAGCGTCGCATAATGGCCGCAGTTGCGCCCTTAGTCGCGACTGTTCTGTGATATGTTTGACAGGTCACTTTCTGCCATGCGAGTCCGCTTATGCTCTCCACCCTCATTTACCGTAGCCAGCTTGCGGGTTCTGTCTCGCCAGAGCGGTTAAAAGCGCTGGTGGAGCGCGCCAGTGTTAAAAATGCCGAAGCGGAGGTCACCGGGATCCTGCTCTATGACGGCCAGCATTTTTTTCAGGTACTGGAAGGCAGTGTGGATAATGTCCAGAGGGTTTATCAGCGCATCAGCACGGACGATCGCCATTTTAACCTGATTGAACTGATGCGGGATTACGCGCCTGCGCGTCGCTTTGCCGATGCCGGCATGGCGCTGTTCGATTTGCGTGATTATCCGAAGCACGCCGTGGTGGATGCCCTGCTGAAGCGGGTCACGCTGAATGATGAGCGCATCAGGCATGACAGGGTCGTGAAGTTCCTGCGGTCATTCGTCGAGGGGCGGGACAAAGAGAACTTTATCGAAATTGATCCCGCCAGCGAATGGACGCTAACCCCCCTCTCCCTCACTGCTGAGCCGACCGCCTTTCAACCGGCCGCGGATCAGCACTGCGAATTTGCGCTACAGCCCATTGTGGATGCCACCCACCGCCGGATTGTTTCCTGCGAAGCGTTAATCCGCGGTCGGCATGGCGCTTCGCCTGCTGACTACTTTGCCCGGCTGCCCGAAAGTGAACGCTACCGGGCCGATCTCTCTTCCAAGACTTACGCTTTCCAGCTGGCGCGGCATCTGGGACTGCGGGAGCAGACGCTTTCCGTCAATCTGCTGCCCATGTCACTGGTGGTGATCGAAGATGCCGTGGAGCATCTGCTCGATCAGATCCGGCAACAGGGGCTGCGGCCGGAGCAGATCGTGGTCGAGGTGACGGAAGATGAGATCATCTCCCGCTTCGATGCCTTTCATCTGGCGGTTAAGCAGCTCAAAGCCGCCGGGATCAGCCTGGCGCTCGACGATTTTGGCGCCGGGTTTGCCGGTTTATCCCTGTTAGCCGATTTTCAGCCTGATAAGGTGAAGATTGACCGCAAGCTCATCACTGACATCCATCGCAGCGGCCCGCGTCAGGCCATCGTGCTGGCGATCCTGAAGTGCTGCCAGGCGCTGGAGATTACCGTCATCGCAGAAGGCGTTGAAAAAATGGAAGAGTGGCTCTGGCTGGAAAGTGCCGGCGTCCGCTATTACCAGGGCTTTCTGTTTGCCCGTCCGGCCCTGAATAGCCTGCCCGAAGTGCGCTGGCCTGCACGCCGTCCCGCCTAGCGCCATCCGAGAATCGCCTGCTGCGGCCGCTCTTTTACTCAGAGTTTGATGCCGCTCACACCGCCTCGCTGCAAAAAGCAAAAGCTGTGCCATGCTTGATCCATCTGACAGCCATCAGGCAATACAGATATCCATCAGGTCCCTGGACTAAAACCGTAATCAGGAGAATCACCATGAACGAAGATCGCATTGGCGGTAACTGGAAGCAGTTCAAAGGCAAGGTGAAGGAAAAATGGGGCGATCTCACGGATGACGACATGACCGTTGTGGAAGGGAAGCGTGACCAGCTGGTCGGCAAAATTCAGGAACGCTACGGCTACGAAAAAGATCGTGCCGAGAAAGAAGTCAAAGACTGGGAAGATTCTAACAAGTACCAGTGGTAACGCGTTACCTGCTGCCGGGCATCTTTGTGCCCGGCCTCTGCCCTGACCGCCTCTCCACCTCACCGCTTAACGTCATGCCTGGCCCCGGTATCCACTAAGCCAAATAATTTGGAAATGATAGTTTCTTTATTTACTCCTGGCGCGCATAATCCGCTTATCTTCCCAGAACAGGGGATCGTTAAGTTTTCCGGATATCCACTATGCCTCATCACTCTACCGACACAGTTTGTGGTCTCGTCGGTGTCCTGCCAGAAACGCTGCGCCGCTGGCGCAGGGCCGGACTGATAACACCCCCGGGTGCGTCTGGCTATTCCGATCAGCAGCTTACGCGCGCGCTCTGCGTGCGCGAAATGACGTCAGGCGGCCATACCCTTTTTGATATCCACGCTGCGCTTAACTGGCCCGGCGTGACGCTGCCGGGTGGCTGGGCCTGCCGCGAAGAGGATATGTTGCAACTGCTGGCCTCGCACTCTGACGCCGATATCGAACGTGAACTGCAGATCATGAGCACAGACTACTGTGGTGATGATTACGTCAACCGCTATCTGCGGCCGCTCAATCTCTGGCTGCGCAGTGACCTCAGTGCAGGCGCCGCGCAGCGTCAGGCGCGCTTTCACCACGCGGTGCTCAGGCAGTGGGAGCGGCTGGCACGGGGCGCCCTTCGGCGCAGCACCGTGCCGCTGTTTCTTGAGGCGGTCAGCGTCACGGATGAAACTGAAATCTGGATGGAGGCGATCCGGCTGAATGGCCAGGGATTCCGGGTCGAAGTGGCTGCAGAAGCGTCTGGCGTGCCTGCCGTGGCCCGGCAACGTTTTGAGCATCATATCATGTGGTGTGGCGATGGTATCTGCGCCTCAATGAAGGCGGCCTTTCACGCCAGTCTTGAGGCCGGCGAACCGGTCATGCTGACCGGTACTGATACTGCCCTGCGGGCACCGGTTAAGGCTGAGTCCACACGCGCCTGACCCCGGTTTCCCCGCGCTTTCTTCCGGATTATAAAAGGGCGGAACAGCCTCAGCCGTTTCCGCCCGGATACCCTTACTGATGTTCAAGCGTGCGCGGACCGTCGGTCGCAATCGGGATACGACGCGGTTTTTCGCTCTCCGGAATCTCCTGATACAGATCGATCTTCAGTAAGCCCTCTGCCAGCGCGGCACCGGTGACCTTCATGTGCTCGGGAATCGAAAAGCTCAGCTGGAAATCGTGTCGGGCGATACCGCGATGGATCCAGCCACTCTCCTGCTGGCGGGCCTCGCCAGACGCTTCCTGGCCCTCTTTTTCTCTGTGCCCCGCCACGGACAACCGGCCGCCACGAAGCTCGATCTCCAGTTCATGCTCTTTCCAGCCCGGTACACTGACGGTCAGCGTATAACGGTTGGTCTCAGACCGTTGCAGATCGTAAGCAGGCGCGGAGGTCACCGGCGTGTCGCCGGTAAGCTGACTGAATAATTTATCGATACGGCTGAAGCGATCTGAAAATACAGAATCTGCCAGCGAAGGAAATGCTGAGAAGGGTTGTAATGACATAGTGATAATCTCCTGAACAGGTTCATCCAAAAGTTCATCTGACCGGTTTATTTCTCCCGGTCATCTTCATAAATAGGGATAAGCTGCGCACTTTCAAGTCGGCAACGCGCACTTTTTTTATCTTCAGCCGCCCTTTATCCTGACGTGAATATCAGGCTTTCACGCCGTGGCTATTTTTTATTGTGGGGTGCCAGCACGTAATGCGGATGACGCCCGGCCAGCAACAGCAGTAATTCATATTCGCCCTGACTTAATAAGGCCGGGTTGCCCGCGGCTTCTTTGGTTTGCCAGACACGCAGGCTCAGGTCAAAACGTTCAGCCGCACTCTGCTGAGAGAGTCCGGCGGCCAGACGAAGTTCACGCACATTACTCTGAACAAGTACAGGTGGCTGGGGGGGACGATTAACCAAACAACGCTCCTTTAACAGGGGTGGAACCGCCAGCGATCACAGCAGCGTCATCACTAAAAGCGAAGCGATCCGAAAGCGGTCAGAGAAAAGACCTGTGAATAATTGACTATTTTAAATAATTGTCAAATATCAGGTCAGCCATTTACGGCTCATCCTGCCACAAGCGAAGCGGCATATTTTGACCGAAAGAGGACTTTTCTATTTTGTTTGAGTGCCTTATTTCCCGGGCCAGGAATTATCCTGTTATTCCCCCTGGAAGCCATTCAGGGATTAATCCGCTATCTCACTGCTTCTTTCTTGATCAGGATAAGCGTTTCGCCTGAGGCATTTTTCGGGCGAATCATTGCAACCCGAGGAGGACATAAATGAAACACGCTATCCAGCGTCGCTCGCCCGACGATCTGTCGCAGGTCGAGATCCGAGAACAGTGGCAGATCACCTACTGGACACAGGAGCTGGGAACGACACAGGAGCGACTGACGCGCGCTATCCGCGAAAACGGGCCGCAGATTGAACAGGTACGTGCATGGCTGGCACAGAATCCACCGCCTCGTCGTCCGGCCCAGTCACTGAATGATATCCAGCGCTAAACTGTCTGCTGACTGACAGGCTGTGTGAACGCCAGCATCAGAGTGGATTCTTCCCTTTCAGCCGGGTGCAGGCCGACCAGTTTCCCCTGCGGGCTTCTGCGCCATCCCGGCTTTTAGCTGTTGTTTGAACGGGTTATCTTTTCACGCCTGGGCGGGCCGCGATCCACGGTCTGACGCTTCCGGCGTGCTGCGGTTAAAACCGGGTTAATATCACCGGTAATCTGTCCGGATGTTAAATGTTCACGGGCGGGAAATAATTATTCATACTTCTTAACGCTTAGCCTGCAAATATAAAATCTGCCGCCAGAAAGCCGCTATCCCTGCTTCGATTAAATTTTCGAATCGTAAATCCCCCTTTTATGCGTTAAAGAAAATAATAAGAGACACCTGCCGCGCCGTCACCTATCATTCAGATGAAAATAAAAAATACGCACTATTGCCTGCCGCCCGAATAACATTTCGCTCCGGGCCGTTTTCTTTTTCGCTCCGTAATCAGCCGGTGCGGGGGTTTTACACACATGCTTAACCATTTACACGGCGACAGTGAGCGCCGAAGCCGTGCCTTGCAGGCGCTGCGCGACCCCGATGAGAGCCGCGATGACGTGCTGCGCAAATTTGTCCGGCTGGCCAGCCAGGCTCTGGGGATCCCGGGCAGCTTTATTTCGGTGCTGGATGATGAGTATCAGACCATCCGCGCGTCTCATAATTTTGATCTGCAGCGTTCTACGCGCGCAGATTCCCTCTGCCGCCATGTTGTTGACAGCGACAGCGCGGTGATCGTCCCGGATACCTATCACGATGTGCGGTTTGTCACCCATCCGCTGATTACCGGTGCGCCCTTTATCCGCTTTTATGCCGGTGTGCCGCTGAAAACCCGCGACGGTATCATCCTTGGCACGCTCTGCGTTACCGACACCGAGCCCCATGCCTTTGCCTTCGATCAGATCACCACACTGACGCTGCTCTCCACGCTGGTGATGTCCTTTCTGGAGGCCTGGCACTCGGCAGGATTTACGGATCCGGTCACCGGGTTACCTAACCGTCAGCGCCTGATCCGTGATTTACAGTATCTGGCCGTGGCCGGGGATATCACGCCGCGCCGTCTGGTGCTGATCGACTGTATCGATATGTCTCGGGCTTATGAGATGGCCCGCACCATGGGGATGGGCCCGGTCGAGAGTCTGCTGAAAGATATGGCGACCCTGCTGCCGCTGCGCCTGCGTCCGGCGGTCGGCGAGATGATCTACACCGTGGCTACGGGCCGGTTTGCCATTCTGACACGGGCGGATAGCCGCCTCAGCGCAGCCTGGGTCGCCGGGCGTCTGGAAGGGATCAGCGCAGACATCGATGAAGGGCTCTCTGTCGCCCTGACGCCGCACACCGGAGAAGCAGGTTTTGTGGCGGGCAGCATGTCAGCGTCTGACGTATTACGTCGCGCCAGCACGGCCCTGAATGAAGCGGTAGGCCGCGGGCTGCCCTCGCAGCGCTTTGACGAAGAGGCAGAAACGCAGCGCTCGGAAGATTTCCTGCTGATGACCGATCTTAAAACCGCGCTGCGTGAGAATATCGGGCTTTATATGGTGTATCAGCCGAAAATCTGTCTGCAGAAGGGGAAACCGGTCGGACTGGAAGCGCTGATCCGCTGGAAGCATCCCTGCCGGGGCGAACTTTCACCCGGCGCGTTTATCCCGCTGGCAGAGCAGACAGATCTGCTCTCCGTACTGACCGTGTGGATCATCGATCAGGCCATCGAACGCCTCAGCCGTCTGCGAAATCACTGCATTCAGCTGCCCCTGACGATTAACGTCAGCGTACGGGACTTTGCCCGCGAGGGATTTGCCGCCGAGCTGGAAAGTAAGATGCAAAGGGCTAAGCTGCCGACCTCTCTGCTGGGCATTGAATGTCTGGAGACGGAACGTATTCTGGAAAGCCCGACCGCCCTGCGCGGGCTGGAGATGCTCCGGGAGCGGGGATTCACGATTTCACTCGATGATTTTGGCTCCGGCTACAGCAATATCAGCTATCTGCGCCGTATGCCGCTGGACGTCATTAAGCTGGATCGATCCCTGATCAGCGAGCTTTCCTCCGATACGGCTTCACGCATTATTGCCCGCAGCATCATCGCCATGCTGAAAGAGCTGGACTACACCGTGGTGGCAGAGGGGGTTGAGTGTACGGATACGGTGGCTTCCCTGACGGAATATGGCTGCGATCAGGCACAGGGCTTCTTCTATTCGAAACCCCTGGACGAGCAGGCCCTGGACCAGTGGCTTCACTGGAAACTGCGTGGTGACTGTTTTTAAAGCAATCCGGCGCGATCGATTGTCGTGTTGCGGTTCACCGTTATCAGGACATTCTGATATCTTTTACCGCTCAGCCGTTTGCCGCTTCGCTTAGTGCCGCCTTGCGTGGTGCACGCTGTGCGGGATCCTGCAAAGAGAGATGAAACATTTTTTGAACAATGTTAGCGTGTGCGCAACAACTATATGAACAGGAGCTGCACATGTTAACTACCATCATTTACCGCAGCCATATTTCAGATGATTTTCCGGTCAGAACCCTGCCAGAGATGGTCGATAACGCCAGCAAAATCAATACGGCTCACGACGTGACCGGCATTCTGCTTTTCAACGGTACGCACTTCTTCCAGCTGCTTGAGGGCCCTGAAGCGGGCATCCTCGCGGTTTATGAGCGTATCTGTGCCGACCGCCGGCATCATAATGTCGTGGAACTGATGCGTGACTATGCGCCTTACCGCCGCTTTGGTAACGCGGGCATGTCGCTGTTCGACCTGCGTGAACATGACCGCTCATCACTGCTGCAGGCGGTGCTGGATAAGGGAACGTCGAAATATCAGCTGACCTATGATGATCGGGCACTGCAATTCCTGCGTACCTTCGTCGAATCCCGCGAGAAAGAGAACTATTACGAGGTTCTCCCGCCGGGTTACTGGGAATTTATTTCTGAACACAACGAGGTGCCCGCGTCGCGTCCGGAGACAGAAGGCGTCAGCTTCCGTCCGGTCGTGGATCCGCTGGCACGTCGCGTGACGGCGATTGAAGCCACCACGGTACGTCCGGCAGCGTCTGAGGCGGTTGCCGGCGATGCGCTTTATACCGAAGACCTGGAAACGCTTAAGCAGTCCCTCAGCCATGCCGGCAGAGTCTGCCCGGACGGCATGACGCTCTACGTCAGCCTGCTGCCGATGACGCTGGTTATCGTTCCCGATGCTGTCGCGCAGATCGTGTCCGCCATTGGGCAGGCAGGACTGGTGCCCGAGCAGGTGGTGATCGGAGTGAGTGAAACCGCGGTGATCTCGCAGCTGGAGGCGTTCTCTGACGCTGTGCGCGCCCTGAAAGCCGTCGGCATCAGCCTGTCGATCGACAATTTCGGTGACGGTTCAGCAGGATTATCCCTGCTCACCCACATTCAGCCTGACCGCATTCGTATCGATGCCGGCATCACCCGCGACGTCCATCGCAGCGGACCTAAGCAGGCAGTGGTACAGGCCATTATTAAATGCTGTTCAGCGCTGGAGATCACCGTTATCGCGGCGGGTATCGTGCAGGCTGAAGAGTGGATGTGGCTGGAAGCGGCAGGGGTTATCAACTTCCAGGGCACGCTGTTTGCCGCGGCGGGTCGCTACGAGGCGCAGTCTGTCGCCTGGCCCGAATACCGGGAAGCGATGTAACCTTCGCGCAGCACAGCCTGGTCAGGCGGCACTTCTCAGTGCCGCTTTTTTTTGCCGCCGGCAGAAAGAGACATACTCCCCCTCCCCCTGCCCTGCGATATTCTCTTCCCCTGCGTGACCACGTCACGAGATCCCGTGGTTACACCACCGCGCCGCTGAGCTTCTGTAGATAACCACTATAGCGAGTAATCCTGTCCGGCAGAGAAAGAGATCCCGGAAAGGCCATCATTGAACCGGATAACACAATGCACCGGCTATCCACTGTAGCGAGTACCCTTTCACCTCAGCCCGTGCCTTCAGTGGCACAGCGGATTAATGCACACCACCCGCCATCGCGGCTCCTTACGTACGCCGGTTCTGGCCGCCTGCTGGTTTAACCGCCCGTTAAGGTTTTCTTTTAGGGTAACCACTATAGCGAGAAGAGCCGCAACGGGCGCCCTGTGCGGCGTAAACGGGAGTGTAATGCTGTCGGCGGGCGTCAGAGAGGCACGGTGCCGGGGCTGTTCTGATGGCGGGCATCATTCAAACAAGATCAGGATTGCTGATGGCTAACCACTGTAGCGAGTAGTGGTGTATCCGTTAGCCAGAGCAATAGCGTGGGGATAAAACCTGAAAACCTGGTTCATATTGATAGTGAGTACTTACAATCTTGATTATGTGGCCGCTGCAATCACAGCGCTTACATGTTAACAACCACTATGGTGAGTAAACTGCGCTTTTCTGTACTCATCTGATAACCACTGTAGCGAGAACGTTTCCTCTGCCCGCGCGCTAATCCGTCTGATAAACCGGCAATTTAGCGAAAAAGTGAGCGGGCAACCACTATAGCGAGTAAAACACGGATCAGAACAGAGCTGAAATGGCAGATTAAAGTGCCCTGACAGGTCAGATAACCACTATAGCGAGTAAATCAGGAAAGGCGCAGGCGGGATGATGGCCCCTGAACCGTGCCGCGTCCTGCGTCAGTCCGGGCTGTCATCTGCTGAAAAGAGAAAATAACCACTGTAGCGAGTTAACAGTAGAGGTTTATCAGCCCCTCTTCTCTCCTGAACGCAGTGAGTAACCACTGTAGCGAGTAAAAGCTGGCCTGACCCTGTCACATCGTCAGCAGCCGGACTTCGCCTGCGCCGCAGCAGGCCAGGCGCGCAGTAAGCAGTAAGCAGTAAGCAGTAAGCAGTAAGTGTGAGTTCGGGAGAGGATATTTTGCAGATATCCACTGTAGCGAGTAACGTGACTCACTACAGTGGTTGCTGAAAGGTGCCGGGAGATCTGCGGTATGCAACGCTCGTCCCTTACAGCTTCTTCTGCTTGCGGATCTTGTTGAGTAACTCTTTTTCTTCGCGCGACACCATGACCAGTTCACTGCTCTCCTCTTCGAGCAAGGGTTCAGGCAGGCTGACATCGATTACGCCGGGGTCGATATCCAGATCGTCAAATTCATCCATCTCATCATCGATCAGGCCGGACTTACTGAGCGGCAGTTCGGCCGGGCGCAGCTTCGGATGGCGATAGTGAACCCAGAAGTAGACTGACGAGCCGCGACGCGTTTCAGTGTAGTCGAGATAGCCAATCTCTTTTAACTGCTCCATGGCCTTTCTGACCGTGGCATTCTGGGTGATCACGCGCGAGGTCAGGTTAAGCCGGGCGCGCAGACGGGCCATGGAGATCGGTGCGGGCTTTGGCGGCAGGCTTTCGATAAAGGTGTAGAGCGCCTGAGCAGACTCTTTGCGTGCCAGCTCATTGATGGCTTTCAGCTGAAGCAGAACCTTTCTGTCAAACTGGTAGAGTTCGAAGATCTTGGGATCCGCCTGCAGCGTTACCGTGTCCTTCTTGATGCTGTATTTAGCCGACTGCACCAGGTGCGTGGTGTAGTTTTCGCCGCCTTTGCTGGTAAATGTCAGGGTATTGGAGGCGATGCGCGTCAGCGACGCGTCCAGACGGCTCCTGAGCTTCGAGGAGAGCCGCGCAGAGGGTATGCCGCAGAGTTTGGCAAACTCGACGAATGAGAGCGTTACCGTGTCTCCCAGACACTCATGCGTGGCAAACGCGCGGATGATCCCGACCCAGGTTTTGAAATCGTTATCCATATCCAGCCGTGCACCCAGGATCTTGATGTTGTCGTAGCCTTCTGACCTGACCAGGGATAACTGTTTCAGATCCTGAGTCACGTCCATGGCGTTCATCTGGTTTTTCTGGCTGCGTGCGGTGGATTTAAGCGTGGGAACAAACAGGCCAAGTCGCATCAGCGCTACCGGCTGCACGGTGTTATTGCTGTTGGGAGTCAGCGTAACAACTTCACCGGTGCGTTTATCCGTTTCGCTAAACGCCTCCGCTATGTTCAGGATATCTGGTTCTTTTCTTGGCAT